>JAKBBS010000093.1 GCA_021808425.1 Actinomycetes bacterium | reverse complement strand
TCGGGTCGAATCCGCCGGCGTCGCCGTCGGTGACCACGCAGTAGGTGACCGAAGCCCCAGCCGCTGTCCATGACGCCACCGTTCCGGCGGCTCCGAAATCCACGTCGTCAGGATGGGCCGTGATCACGAGTACAGTGTTGTCGTCCACGATGCTGGAACCTAGCTCACGACGGGGCTGCAGATGTAGACGCCGCGGCTGCCCAGCATCACAGCCAGCCTCCGCAGGCGAGCCTTACAGAGGAGCAGAATTGTCCGGTACCACCACAGCATTCCCCCCCTACCGCGTCGCTGACGTTGCCCTCGCCGATTTCGGGCGAAGGGAGATCAACCTCGCCGAGGTGGAGATGCCTGGCCTCATGTCGCTGCGCAAGGAGTACGCGGGGCGCAAGCCGCTGGCGGGAGCGCGGATCAGTGGTTCGCTTCACATGACTATCCAAACAGCGGTACTCATCGAGACCTTGGTGGACCTCGGAGCGCAGGTCCGCTGGGCGTCGTGCAACATCTTCTCCACCCAGGACCACGCGGCTGCCGCGATCGCCGCCACCGGCGTGCCCGTCTTCGCGTGGAAAGGCGAGACACTCGAAGAGTACTGGTGGTGCACTGAGGCTGCGCTTCGCTGGCCCGACGGTGAGGGACCCAACATGATCCTCGACGATGGCGGCGACGCGACCCTGCTCGTGCACCTGGGTGCGAGCTGCGAGAAGGCGGGCACGGTACCCGACTTGGGGCCTTCCGACTCCGAGGAGTACGGGGTCATCCTCTCCACCCTCGCTAGGACTCTTCGCGAGGAGCCGGGGCTGTGGACTCGGATGGCAGCTGCGATCAAAGGCGTCACAGAGGAGACCACGACGGGCGTGCACCGTCTCTACCAGCGCCACGAGCGTAAAGAGCTGCTTTTTCCTGCCATCAACGTCAACGACTCGGTGACCAAGTCAAAGTTCGACAACCTTTACGGCTGTCGCCATTCCCTCATCGACGGTATCTTCCGAGCGACCGACGTCATGATCGCGGGCAAAGTGGCTGTAGTGCTCGGCTTCGGCGATGTCGGCAAAGGGTGCGCCCAGTCGCTTCGAGGACAGGGTGCACGGGTCATTATCACCGAGATCGACCCTATTTGCGCCCTGCAGGCAGCAATGGAGGGCTACCAGGTTCTCACCCTCGACGACGTCGTTGGATCCGCCGACATCTTCGTCACGGCTACCGGGAACCGCGACATCATCACGGCAGCACACATGGCCGCGATGAAGCACAACGCGATAGTGGCGAACATCGGCCACTTCGACAACGAGATCGACATGGCCGGACTCGCGAGACTCCCAGGGGTGTCACGATCGCAGATCAAGCCGCAGGTCGACTCGTGGAGCTTCGCCGACGGCCACTGCGTAATCGTCCTGGCTGAAGGGCGCCTCGTCAACCTCGGCTGCGCGACCGGACACCCGAGCTTTGTCATGTCGGCGTCGTTCACCAACCAGGTTCTTGCGCAGATCGAGCTTTTTACTAGAAACGAGGACTACCCCGTCGGCGTCTACGTGCTACCTCGACGCCTGGACGAGAAGGTGGCGATGCTCCACTTGGAGAAGCTCGGCGTGAGGCTGACGTCCCTATCCGAGGCGCAAGCGTCCTACCTAGGCGTCGAGCTTGCAGGCCCGTTCAAGTCCGACCAGTACCGCTACTGAGGGGCCGCCCCGACGACAGGGCCCTTTCGGTTCTCAGTCGGGCCAGCCCTCCGATCCCGGCGTGCCCCGAGCGGGACGGCGAACTAATCTCAAAGAAGTGATTTTCGTCCCGCCGCCAGGCTCTGCTCGCCACGGGTCGCGTCAGGTCGCTCCGGCGAAGTGACGCTGGTTTATGCGGCAGGAGCCGTGCTTGTGCTCGCGCAGATTGTCGGGATTTACGCCCTCGTGTCGAGGAAGGCGGACCTGGTGTTCGCAGTTCTTGTCACCGGGGCGCTGGTCGTCGCGATAGCGATAGGCGGCTACGGCCTCTACCACCAGATCCGCTAGAGCAGTCGCCCGCTCCACCGCATCGGGTGCTCACAGGGTGCTCACAGGGTGCTCACGCGCCGGCGGCGCTCAATGGCCAGTGAACTGTGGAGGTCGGCGCTGCAAGCTCGCAGCGGTTCCCTCGGAGAAATCACTCGTCTGTCGCAGCTGGATCTGCTCCGAATCCTCCCGGTCGAGGAGAATTTCGACGCGATCGGCGAGCTCGGAACGCATGGTCCGCCTGATCGACCTGACGGCGAGCGGTGCTGACGCGGCAATCTCGCCCGCGAGAAGGCGCGCAGCGGCGTCTAGGTCCGCCGGCGACACCAGACGATCACAGAGCCCGATGCTGCGAGCCTGCTCGCCATTTAGACGTGACCCGGTGTAGAGCATCTCGAGCGCAGCCTGCTGGCCGACGATAGCGGGCAGCGAGACGCTCAACCCGAAACCCTGATGGAACCCGAGCCGGGCAAAATTTGCCGAGAACCGAGCGTCGGGGGACGCCACGCGGAAATCGGCCGAGCAGGCCAGTCCGAGGCCTCCTCCCACAGCGGCACCCTGTACGGCGGCGACGACCGGGATCTCGCAACGGAAAAGCCGGAGCGCTTCCCTATAGAGCGCCTCGGCCCCGTCCTCGGGGAGCGCGTCAGCGTCGCTTTCTCCGTGAAAGTCGGCGCCTGCACAAAAGTGCTTGCCCTGCGAGCACAACACGATCGCTCGACAGGTCCCGGCGGCCAACCGGTCGTACGTGTCGGCGATGGATCTGATCAGGGCAGCGTCGAAGAAGTTGTTAGGCGGGCGGCAGATTCTCACCTCCGCTACATGATCGTCGCCGAGCGACACCTCGAGATCGCTTTTCACCTGTGTCATCCGCCACCTTCCTCGACCAGCCTCAGCTTGACCAATCATGTCTACTCCATGGCGCAAGTGTGCGGCCTGGCTTTGCGCCTGTAACTGCCGGTAGTATCGATCCCATAACTCCGAGCTTGCCCACGCTTGTGCGAGCCGCCGCTGCTGCTTGTCACGCTCAGCGGCGTCGCGCGATGAGGACACTTGCCCGCTCATGCGTGGCACTTGTCGTCCTCGGCGCGCCTGTAATGCTCCTGAGCGGTAAGGCAGCAGTGTCAGGTGCCAGCTCGTTGAGCGGACAGATCGCCGCGCTCACTTCGCAGGTGACAGCAGGCGCAGCGAGGGTGTACGCGGCGACCATCACCTATGAGCAGGATACGACAGCAGCGCAGGTGCTCTCCCAGGAAGTCGCGACCGATACTTCAGCTCTCGCGAAGATCTCCGCTGACGCGAAGGCGGCTCGTGCGGCTCTTCGCAGCGCGGCCCTCGCCGGCTACGTCGGCGAGCTCGGAACACCGCCGGCGTCGAATACGTCCGGTGCCCTTGGCGCTACCCTGCGCACCACCTACTTGAGCGTCGTCGCCGGCAACGTGACGCAGGCTCTGCAGAACTTCATGCTCATGGAATCACAGGTTTCGGCTGCCCAGAAACTGCTCGGGCACGACCTGGCGGCGGCGAACACTGAGGTTGCCGCAGCGGGAGCAGCGAAGGCTGCTGCTGTCGCCCAAGCCTCGCAGGTAGACGTCCAGCTTGCCGCGCTTCGCCAGTACTTGGCTGCGACCGTCGCGCAATCCGCGGAGCAGCAAGCCGCGAAGAGGGCGACTCCGTCCTCCACCCAGGGGCTCCCTCTTGGCAACGGTCTCGAAAGGGTCATCGCTCCCGTCGTCGCCTCGCTGCAAGCCGGAACACACGCCCCGAGCGCAGGATCGGGTGTCGCTGCACCTTCGGGTGGCACGTCCTCGTCGAGCGCCGGAGGGATCTGGGCGGAGCTTCGAAACTGCGAATCGGGTGGCAACTACCGAGCCGACACCGGTAACGGTTTCTACGGCGCCTATCAGTTCACTCAGCAGACCTGGAGTGACCTGGGTTTCGCCGGTCGCCCCGACCTTGCACCCCCGTCAACACAGGACGCTGCCGCACAGAAGCTCGAAGCTGCGTCCGGGTGGGGCCAGTGGCCGGCGTGCTCGGCCGCTTTGGGACTGCACTGAGCACGACCCACACTATTGTACGTCGGGTATGACAACGCCGGGTATGGTAGGCAGCGACCCCGACGAGGTCAGCGGGAGTTCGGTCTTCGTGTGCCCTAGATGCGAAGCGCAAGTGGCCGAACGCTTCTTCGGTCCATGCGAAGCATGTCGCAAGCAACTCGCCGCTGCCTTTACCAAAGCGGCCGTCGATGTAGAAGTAGCGAGATTCGAGCCGGTGATGCACGTCACGCCCAACCAGGTCGCAACCAAGGAATGACGGCGTGCACGGGACCGAGTCGCTGACAACGTGAAGTTCTCAGAGATGATGCAACTGGACCGCCGGGGTCCCGACTCCTACGTCGGCGGGGGCCCGCGCTACCCCTGGGGTGGTCTGTTCGGGGGCCAGATCGTCGCTCAGTCTCTCGTCGCTGCAGCCGCAACAGTCGACGAAGAGTACGTCATCCACTCGTTGCACGCGTATTTCATTCGGCGCGGTGACGCGAGCCAGCCCATCCGCTTCGACGTGGACCGCTTGCGCAACGGGCGGAGCTTCGTCACCAGGGCAGTCGTGGCGTCGCAGTCGAGCGGGGCGATCCTGCATATGTCCGCCTCGTTCCAGGTCGGCCAGGCAGAGCGTTACCTGCAGACACACCCGATGCCCGAGACGGTCGGACCTGAAGGCCTGGTGGAGTCCGGATGGGGTTACATGATGGAGAGGCGCATGCTCCACGACGAGGGTGGGCGCGCCACGGCGTGGCTGAAAGTTCGTGACGCCGCAGGCCAGGGCTGGGTTCACGCTGCTGCCGCCCTCGCCTACCTTTCCGACGATCTCGCCACCGACTGCGTCCGCTCCGCCCAGCAAGCCGGCGACGGGCTCGAAGGCAGGCATTGGAGCGGGACCAGCCTCGACCACGCGATCTGGTTCCACCAGCGGGTACCGGAGACGGGCTGGCAGCTCCACGACTTTCGCTGCGAGGGAGTCGGAGTGCCGAGGGGGCTGGCAGCAGGGCACGTGTTCGACCGGCACGGGGTTCATCTAGCGACCGTCAGCCAGGAGGTTCTCCTGCGACCGCTTCGCCCGGAAGGCTAGAAGTGCGTGGCTCCTCGGACGCCGCGTCATCCTCCCGGGGATGCATAGCCAGGATCAGCCCTTTGAGGCCGGGGTCTGCGACGAGTATGGCGTCGTCCCAGGAGAACCACCGCACTTCGGGGCTTTCACCGGGTCCAGGCGACGGTTCGTCGTCGCCGTCGCTAGCAAGCAGGTAACGCAGGTCCAGGTGGATATGGCCTTCCCCGCCGGGATGTACATCCATGTGGATCAGCTGCGGAGTGTCCGGCCAAGGCGCGAAGGTGAGTCCGGTCTCCTCCCCCGCCTCCCGCCGTGCCGCCTCCCACGGCGACTCCCCACTGTCCACGTGACCGCCCGGCTGCAGCCAGATGCCCAGCTTCTTGTGGCGATGTAGGAGCACCCCTCGGGGTCCGATGACAAAGGCTGAGCCGGTCACGTGCGTCGGGTCGGCGTGTCGGTCGTACGGCCGGTCGAGGCGCCGGAAAGCTTCGATGGTGAAGTCTCGGCTTGAAGACTCGCGGTCGTCGAGCGGGCGGCGCTCTACGATGCTCGCCAAGACCGCTTCGGTGACGGACCTCACAAATCGACCTCCCTACATCTAGTATCAGAGCACGGTTTTCCCGCCGAAGACACAAGGAGTCCCGCATGTCCACGTTGACCGATACCGGAACCGTAACCGAGCTCGACGAGTGGCTGGAACTCAACTGGGATCCCGACCTGACCGTCGGCGAGTGGTGGGAGCGTCTCGGCCTCTCCGGGTGGGCTGCTCCGACGCTGCCCAAGGACCGCTACGGGCTCGGCCTTTCCCGGGCGGAGGCGGTAGCGGCGCAGAAGACCATCGCGGACTTCGGTGCGCTGCCGGCTCCGGGCGGTCTCGGACTGCTGCTGGCAGCGCCGACCATCGCAACGCATGGCACAGAGGAGCAGGCACGCCGCTACATCAGCGCGATCGTCGTCGGCCAGGAGTCGTGGTGTCAGCTCTTCAGTGAGCCCGCGGCCGGATCCGACCTGGCCGGCCTGCAGTGCCGAGCGGAGCGGGACGGCGACGAGTGGGTAGTGACCGGCCAGAAAGTTTGGACATCCGGAGGCCAAGTTGCGGACATGGGGATGCTGCTAGCGCGGACCAACCCCGACGTGCCTAAGCACCAGGGGATTACCTACTTCGCGTTCGACATGAAGCAGCCCGGCGTCGAGGTGCGCCCGCTGCGCGAGATGACCGGGAGGGCCCTTTTCAACGAAGTTTTCCTAACTGAGGCGAGGGTTCCAGATTCTGCAGTCATCGGCGGTGTGGGCAATGGTTGGGCGGTCGCGAACACAACCCTCGCCTTCGAGCGCGCCGGCCTCGGGGCCGGCGGTGGCTCTGGCGGCGCCAGCACGGCCGTCCCCGGTTCAATAGCCGGAGACCTGGCCAAACGCGTGGGCGACCTCGTCGCGTCGCGTCCGCGAGGCGGATCCGGGGGTCCTGGCGGGGTCGGTGGCGCCGCAGCACTTGTCCGTGGTCTGGCATCCGAGTTCGGGGTGACCTCCGACGCGACGGTACGTCAGGGTCTCGCCCAGCTGCACGTGCTCACCGAGATAGGGCGTTACATGACGCTGCGCCAAAAGGCGCTGCGTGCCGCCGGATCAGACCTGGCCGGGGTTGGGAACATGGCAAAGCTGTCGATGAGCATCATCCTCAGGCTGTCGCGCGACCTCGGACTGAGCATCGCCGGGCCGCGAGGCACGCTCCACTCCTACAACTCGATCGGCGCGGCCTCCCTGCAGGGCCTTCCCGGTGGGCGTCTCGCCTCGCCGCTCACGGAGATGGCGCTGTTCGCGCAGGGCCCGCAGATCTATGGGGGCACCGACGAGATCCAGCACAACATCCTTGCCGAACGTGTGCTCGGACTTCCGAAGGAGCCGAGCGACGACAAGAACCGGCCCTTTAGAGAACTTCGAAACTGACGGCTCCGTCTGTCAAAGAAGCCTGCTACGAACGCCCAGCACGTCGTAGGTCATCTTCGCTCGGCGATCACCGCTTAGAAGCTCGGCGCCGTACTCCCGGGCCGTCAAGGCGATGAGCGCGTCATAGGAGGCACCGCCCTTCACCCCGGCATCGATGATGTCGGGGAGGAGGTCACGCAGCCGATCGCCCGAGAGCATCAGATAGGGGTCAGGAAATCGCTCCGCGAGGAACTCGCGCACGAGAGCTGGCGAAGCACGGTGTGGCGGCGGCAGCCTTGTGAGCACCGAATACGATTCGACTATCGCGTGACCGATCGCCAACGGGTGATTGTCAAGGATCACCCGGGCAGCTTCGTGAAGCTCGTGCCATGAGGCGAAGCTGGCAACGACGACACTTGAGTCAACGGCGATCAACTTCGGGTCTGCTCGAGTGCCTCTCGCACGAGGTCCGATGTCAGAGTGGGTAGTTCGATATCGGGAACCGCTACGACCCCACCGTCACGTTGCTCAAGATGCATCGGGCTTAGGAGCGGCTCCACTTCGAGATGGCCGTCGCAGGCACGGATCTCGACCTCCTCGCCACCACGCCAGCCGAGCACGTCTCTGAGCGACTTAGGCACCACTAGTCGCCCTGAGGAGTCGATGGTAGTGCGCACGGCAATATTCTACCATTTCTCTTGCAGGCCAACACAGGTGAACGGGTTGCACGCGTCTCACCTTCTTACGGGATCCGGCCATTCACCTCCTAGCCCCGATGACATGGCGCGCTAGCCCCGATGACATGGCGCGCAAATTAGGTCCGTCTCATCTCCCGCTCAGGTACGGGAACGTAACCTTTATCGTCAAGTCCTGACCTAGCTTGGTGGGAGACCATGTACGATCCTGAGCACCCAAGAGACACCCAGCCGGAAGAGCGTCCGAGCGCTGAGCAGTGGACCCACACTGGGGGGTCTTGGACTCCCCCGCCGCCACCACCCGAGTGGGACCGCGGCTGGACCGCCGGCGACGGCCGGAGCGCACAACCGCAGCAGGGCGTGCCGGGCCCTTACGGACAGGGCGGCTACCAACAGGGCGGCTACCAACAGGGCGGCTACACCCAGGGCGGCTACGCTGCCCCCGGCAGTCCCTACCAGCCGAGCACATACCCACCCGGACCCTACCCACAGGGCGGCTACACCCAGGGTGGCTACGGGGGCCCTACCGGCGGATATCCCCAACGTGGTTACCAACCTGGTGGATTCGGCCAAGGTCCCTACCCGCCCGGAGGGAACCCGCCAGGGCCGTACGCGCCCGGTGGCTGGTCCGCAGGCTGGGGACGCGCGAGGCCGCGGCGAAGCCTTCCGAGCGTCGTCACCGCCCTTCTCCTCGCGGTCGGCCTTCTGGTAGGCCTCGGCATCGGCCACGGGGTATGGACTTCGGCGAGCCAGACGGCGCTCGGTCAGACGCCGACGGGAAGCTCCGGTGGCACCGGGGCATCAGGCGGCACCGGATCGTCTGGGGGCACCGGCACGGGTTCGGGTACCGGTTCCTCGGGAGGAAGCACTTTTAATCCATTCAGCGGCGGCACGGGCCTAGGCGCTGGTTCCGGCTCGACGAATCCCGCTCTGAGCGGGGTCGCCGCAACAGCAAGCAAATGGCTGGTGGATATCGACACCCAGCTCTCGTATCAGCAGGCTGCGGCAGCCGGAACGGGCATCGTGCTCACATCTAACGGCTACATCTTGACCAACAACCACGTCATAGAGGGCGAGACCGCCATCAAGGTCGTAGACGTGGCCAATGGCCGCACCTACCAGGCGACCGTCGTGGGTTACGACCGCTTCCGAGATGTTGCAGTCATCAAACTCGTGGGCGCGTCCGGCTTGGCGGTGGCGTCGATAGCCAACTCTGGAAATGTTAAAGTCGGCGACTCGGTGATTGGCCTCGGCAACGCCGGCGGCGTCGGTGGCACACCAAGTAGCGCCGCCGGGCAGGTGACCGCGCTCGGTCAGTCCATCACCGCGCAAGATGCCGGTAACGGGACAACTGAGAAGCTCTCCAACTTGATCCAAACGAACGCCGCAATACAACCCGGCGACTCTGGCGGGGCGCTGATCAATGCAGCTGGCCAGGTTATCGGCATGGACACCGCAGCCTCGACGGGGTTCTCATTCCAGACACAGGGTAACGAGGGTTTCGCCATTCCCATCAACGAGGCGATGTCCATTGCGTCGCAAATACGCGCTGGTCGTGGAAGCACCACGGTGCACATCGGTGCCACGGCATTCCTCGGCGTTGAGGTCAATACGGCGACAACCGCGGCAGGTGTCGTTGGCGCCCAAGTGGCTGGCGTCATCGCAAACGGAGCAGCGGCGAGCGCCGGTTTGGCTGCAAACGACGTCATCACGTCGCTCAACGGGACGAGCGTCACCTCCCCGGCGTCGCTGACCAACCTGATCTCCCAACTGCACCCGGGGGACCACGTCAGTATCGGGTGGACTACGCCGACCGGGCAGAGTGCCACCGCCTCCGTGACACTTCCGAGCGGGCCGCCGCAGTAGCAGGCGGGCAGGCGAATGCCGCAGGATCCGTCGGCGGCGCTCGCCAGCCTGGACATTTTGAACGAAGCGACACGTGACGAGGTCGCTCTTCTGGCATCCTTGATGTCGATAGAGAAAGTCCCAGCCGGCTTCGAGTTGAGCAGCCAGGGAGCCAAAGGCGACCGATTCTGGGTCGTAATATCCGGGATACTCGAAGTGACAGTGTCGATAGCGAAGGGCGAGCGTCGCATCGCAGTTGCATCACAAGGAGCGATCCTCGGCGAGCTCTCACTGCTTCGCGACGCTCCGCGAAGTGCCACCATCCGTACTTTGCAGGATTGCATGCTTGCCTCCGGTGGCCCAGATGCCCTCGAAGTGCTCATTGATATCGAATCGGCGCGCCAGCGGATACAGGCACTGGCGAGCAGACGGCTAGCGGAGGACTGCCGGCCTATCCGTATGACCTTGCGTGACGGGAAAAGTGTACTATTACGACCGCTTCTGCCGAGTGACCGTGCGAACTTGACGGACGCTATCCGCAACCTGTCAGCGGAGTCGCTCAGGCGCCGGTTCTTCAGTCCGACCCCGCCGTCACAGAAGCTAATCGACTACCTGGTCGACATCGACTTCGTGGACCACTTCGCCTGGGTGGCGATTGACTCCACAACCAGCGAAGGGATGGCGACAGCACGCTACGTTCGCACCGCCGTGCGCGGCCAAGCGGAGATCGCGTTCACCACCACCGACGGGAATCAGGGTCGTGGCCTCGGGACCGTGCTTCTCGGTGCCATCGGCGTTGCCGCCGAGCAGGCAGGCGTGGACCGTCTCGTCGCCCACGTCCTCGACGACAACGCCGCTATGCGGGCGGTTTTCGCCAAGGCCGACGGGGAGACTTCCAGGGAGGAACCAGGGGTGGTTTCAGTGAGCATCGAATCGGTCAAGGCGGCTTCGCTCCTCGAGCCGGCGATACGGCGGGAGGTCGCCGATTCGGTGCACGACATCGTCACCGCCGCTTCGCTGGCTCTTGTCGAGGCTTCTGAGTAAAGTCGTGGAAGTTAGCTCCGGAATTCCATCGGTTGCGGGGCCCTAGCAGCGTCTTGGGAACTCTCCGCCTCGAGGGGATGCCAGCAACGGTATCGGTGTCCTACCGTCTCAGGCTTTAAGCGAAGGGCAGGGACCTCGCTCGTGCACTCAGGGGTGGAGCACCAGCACCGGGTGCTGAAAGGGCAGCCCGACGGGGGGCGAACCGCCGAGGGAAACGATCCTCCGAGGATAATCGGGTCACCAGGATCGAGCAGGCTCGGTGTTGCCGAAAAGAGCGCCTTGGTGTAGGGGTGGGCGATGCCTTGTGGCACCGTCGCCTGCGGCAACTCCTCAACGATATAACCAAGGTACATTGTGACGATCCTGTCGGAAATACGACGCACAGTCTGAATGTCGTGCGATATGAATACGATCGTCATGTTCATCTCAGCCTTGAGATCGAGAAGAAGGTTGAGTATCTGAGCTCGAACGGAAACGTCCAGCGCGGACGTAGGCTCGTCAGCGACAATAACGCTCGGCTCCAAGGCTAAGGCCCGTGCGATGGCCACGCGTTGACGCTGACCGCCTGATAGCTGTCTTGGTGCCATATCTGCTGCGCTGGCCGGCAGCCCGACGAGATCCAAGAGGTCTTTCACGCGCCGGTCGCGCTCGGGTGGAGTCCCACGTCGATGGACATCCAAGGGGTCTCGAAGGATCCTGCGAACTGGCAGCCTACCGTTCAGTGCCGTGGCCGGGTCCTGAAAGACCAAACCAACGTTAGTTCCGACATATCGCCTCCGGCTGCGGTCCCTAAGTCGATATATCTCCTGGCCCTTCAAATGAACAGATCCCGACGTCGGGGGTTGCAGCCCGACGAGAACACGTGCAAGGGTGGACTTCCCACATCCTGATTCGCCTACGATCCCGAGAGTCTCGCCAGCGGCGATTAGCAGGCTGACGCCTCTAAGCGCGCGTAGTGACTCCTTTGTGAATATGCCCCCACCCGCCACGGCGAAGTCCACGACCACGTCACTGAGCTCCACAATGGGCTCTGTCACAGTCCTACCTCGGAATTCATCTTGCTAGGTCCCGAGCCGGCTGCGGCGCCAGCCATCAAAACTGGGTGGTGGCAGGCCACCTCGTGGGATTGTCCAAGAGCCGCACGGGCGGGTTTAGTGGACAAGCAGATACTCGAAGCAACCGGACATCTCCCAGAGAACCGGCAACCGTCGACGAAGTCGGCAGGAGAGGGCACGTTCCCCGCTATCTCGGCGAAGCGTGAGCCTGTCGAATCAATCGACACAACGGCGCCAAGCAGGCCCCTCGTGTAATGGTGCGCAGCGGAGCCGACCAATGTGTGGGTGGGACCCATTTCGACGAGCTGACCGCCGTACATGATGAGGAGCCTGTCGCTGACGTCTGCGAGGAGCGCTAGGTCATGTGACACCATCATCAGTGCGAATCCACGTTCGGCACGCAGTCGAAGAAGCAGATCCATAACTTGACCCTGCACTGTCACGTCAAGGGCTGTAGTCGGCTCGTCAGCCAAAAGCAGCTTTGGACGTCTTGAGAGGGACATTGCGATGAGCACGCGCTGTCTCTGCCCGCCTGAAAGCTCGTGTGGAAAGCTGCGCAGCGTCCTGGACGCGTCGAGACCTACCATCTCCAGCAGGTCGGTCGGAGAATCGGTGCCTCCTCGGCGGACAACCTGCGATAGCTGAGCTTTGATTGTCATACTGGGATTGAGCGAAGAGAGCGCGTCCTGGTAGACCATCGAGATCTCGTGGCCGAGCAAACTACGCCTGGCGCGTCCCATCGAGGAGACCTCGGCTCCGCGATAGCGGATCCTTCCAGTGATCTCGCACGAGCGCGGCGTCAATCCCATTATCGCGAGGCCGAGGAGAGTCTTGCCGCATCCGCTTTCGCCTGCCACTCCGAGTACTTCACCGGGCTTTATGTCAAAGCTCACGGAATCCACGACTGCCTTGCCGGCATGAAGAGCGGGAAATCTTACAGTGAGGTCCTCTACTTCAAGAAGTGGCGCGCCGCTCGGCATCGGACGTGCTCTGGCCGCCAGGCGTTGACCTGCGACCACGAGAGCCAGTGAGACGTCTGCCACCTCGATGGTACGTTCCACGGCGGTAGC
>JAKBBS010000092.1 GCA_021808425.1 Actinomycetes bacterium | reverse complement strand
CTACGGCCGGCGGCGGCAACAGCGACCGGCGACGACGGCCGTCAGCCTTCGAATGCCAATCCCTCGGCGGGGCCAGCCACTGGCCCTTCGAAGCCAGGGAACGGTTCCTCCCCGAACACACACCACTCAGCCTCCTCGACCGGCTCCTCCTCTACGCCGTCGTCATCAGCGCCGAAAGCGACAGCTACCGCATGAAAGAAGTCAGAACCTGAGGAGGAATCACCCTAACCACCCCCGAGTGACCCACCCGAGGTGGGGACTTTCGCTGGCCACCACCGGGGACATCAACTTGGCCATTGACAGCACGTCGGCAGGGCAGCCTCAAGACCACGTTGACAGCGCGCGACGCCGCCTACGGACGACCCGGCCTTCCTCGGATCAGTTGGACCTGCGTCTGCGCACGGCTGCGATGACCTTGGCGAGCTGGGCGTCGAAAGCGGCAAGCTGCTCAGCTTCGGCGGCACTTGCGAGGAAGGCGTGTCGATCGCAGGCGATGCCCCCGCGCCATATCCGCTGAATGGCGCGCGTCGCCGTGATGTCGGTCAGCGGGTCGCCGGAGACGAGGACCAGGTCCGCGCGCTGGCCGGCGGCGACACGTCCTCGGTCGGCGAGGCCGAACACTCGTGCCGGTTCGACAGTGGCCGATGCCAGGACCTGCGCCGGGCTGATGCCGCACCGTACAAGGAGTTCGAGCTCACGGTGCAGGCTTGCTCCGAAGACGGTCCCCGGGTTCGGAGCATCCGTGCCCGCCAACAGCGTGATCCCGGCATCGGCCAGTCGCCGCACGTTGTCCTCGGCCTGGGAGTACGGCGGCATTTCCCGGCCAAGCGATCCCGGGACGTTCGAGGCCAATCGGTGTGCCCAGGCGTCACCCGAGCACTTCAGCAAGTCGCGGGTCCCCTGCTACTGCCGCGCCACCCGGTTCACCAAGGGTGTTCTCGACGGTAGCCAGCGTCGGACCGACCACGATTCCGGCGTCGGCCATGCGTTCGACCAAGGCCATGTCCAGTTCGGCGTTCGCAGGGATGTGGGCCACCACGTCGACACCGGCGCACACGACCTCTTCGACGCCGGCTGTCGAGCTCACGTGAGCCACGACCAGCAACCCTCGGGCGTGGGCGGCAGTGACCAGCGCCTGGATGGTCTCGGGGTTCAGCGAGGGCCATAGACCCCTGACACCGGAGAAGACCTTCAGGTAGTCCAAGCCTTCCGCGATCCGGTCGGCGACGAACTGCTCCGCCTGGTCGGCGGCGGTCAACGTCGGGAACGGGCCATACATCAGCGACGGGTGCCCGCCCGGCGCGGTGGCCCCGACACCCGAGGAACGCACATCGGCCACGTCCGGACGGGAGCCGGCCTGCTCTTTCGCGCTTGCCACCAGGTCGGGCGTGCTGAACATGTCGAGAACGGTGGTAACACCGAAAGTCAACGATTGTGCGAGGGCGCCGGGAACAAGGTGCACGTGCGCGTCGATCAGACCGGGGAGCACCGTCCCGCCGCCCGCGTCGATCACTTCGTCGCCCTCTTGGGCGGCCGAGGCGATCGAGCACTTGGTGATCAGGCCGTCAGCGAACCGGACCGACGTCCAGTCTTGCGACCTCGTCCCGTCGAACACCTTCGCGTTCACGATCGTCGTTGCCGCGCCCAAGGCATTCTCTCCTTAAGGTCAGAAAAAGCGGTACACGCCGAGCAGCCGTACCGGGGTCGTAGTCGGCGGCTCGGCGCAGCGGTCAGCGAGGTCGCCCCGGTGGCGCTGGAACGGTTCGAGATCTCGAAGTGCGCTGGGGTCGCGCTCGAGCTGGACCACGGTGAGGACGCCGCCGTTGTCGTCCACCTCGAAGCTCGCCTGCCGCAGCCAGTCCGGGCCACCAGCGGCCAGATCGGAGTACAGCCCGGCGCCTTCTAGCCGGCTGCGCTGGATGTGCTCGGGCTTGAGACGGTATTTCACGATCGCGTACATCGGCTCCCTCTGCATTTCATCAGACATACGTCTTTTATACTACAGTCGTCTGGCGAAAGCTAGAGTGAGCGGGGTGACGACCCGCCAGTACAAACAGCGCCGTCGCGCCGAGGCGGCCGGGGAGACGCGCCGGCGGATCCTCGACGCGGTCTATGAGCAGCTGCGGGCGGCTCCGGGCGACCCGATCAGTATCGACCGGGTCGCGCAGGCGGCCGACGTCGCACGCTCGACCGTCTACGTGGCGTTTGGCTCGCGCCTCGGACTGCTCGATGCACTCGGCGAGGATCTACTCCAGCGCGTCGGGTTCGAGCGGATGTTGCACCTGTCACGCCAACCTGACGCACGCGAGAGCCTGCGCGCAGGAATCCAGGGGTTGGCGGCGATGTACGCGGCCGAGCGCGACGTGATCCGCTCGCTGGTCTCGGTGGTGCGACTCGACACGGATGCGCTCTCCGGTGCGATCGGCCGGTTGGAGGAGCGCCGAGCTTGGGCCATGGCACATCTCGCAAATCGGCTTGCCGACCAAGACCAGTTGCGACCCGGCCTCGACCCTGTGGATGCGGCCGACGTTCTCTGGCTGCTGACGAGCTTCGACGCATTCGACCTTCTCCACACCAACCGCCAACTGGCAACCGAGCGCGTCGCAGACACCCTCACCGCCACCGCCGAGCACGCCATATGCCGCGACGCCTGAATGCGAACTTGAGCACGCTGGGTCCGGGCTGACCTCGATCATGCCTTCGTGTTGAGGCGGACATCAAGCGCCGAGTTCACGTTTGATGAGGGAAACTGCTATGCGATGCGCTGGGTATGCCTATGCACCCCTTCGGCCGATCCGCATCTCCGCGTTCGCAATCGGCGCCCTGACCGGCGCGCTTATTCGCAGGGTCGTCCCGGCCATCGTGACCACTCTGGCTGTGTGCGTTGCATTTGTCTTCGCGACGGGGGGCTACGCATGACTACCTGACTTCTCTGGTCACCAAGGGACTCAACGCGCCGGGTTCCGCCGCGGATCGTAGGCCAATGGGGAAAGCAGGGGCGGCTGGCTCGTCTTCACCGGTCCGCCGTCGTATCCCATGTACCAGCAGTACTGGGGGTAACGTCCGCGGCGGCGCACCGATTCCATCGCGGAATACCTCCGGAAAGGCTCTTGACAAGACTTACCGCGCTTCGTCAGGTGGATCGAATCCACGGTGTAAATGGCAGCGGGTGCGCTCGAACGCGCCAGGGTTCACGCTCCGTCGGGCACAGCGTGAACGTCGCTGACTTTCTCGCGCGGGCGAGTGAGCCTGCGCATCCTTGACTTCGTTCGCAGCGAGTCCTCGCCTTTAAAGGCAGGATTTGCTTTTGTCTGTAGCGCTCGCCCGACCCGTCGCTCGAGAATCGACCACAACTGGGCGGCTTTAGGTGCCGGCGCCCATTGCTTGGAGGCCCCGGATCGAGCTGATGGTGGCGATGGCTGCTGCCGCCAAGGTGACGGGAAGATAGGCGACGAGAAGGACGAGGGTATGGCTGAGCGCGTTGTGATCGGCCCACAGGGTGAGTCCGACGGCGTCCGCGATACTGGCCGAGGCGGCGACGGCCATGGTTCCGGCGGCGATGGCGGCGGCTGCGACTGCGAGGAGAAGTGGTCTGCCCGTAGGTCGGAGGCGGCGTAGAGCGAGTGCTGGACCGGCCGCCGTACCAACTGCGGCGGCGAAGCCGAGGACCGTGAACGCTAGGAACCACCACACTCCGATCCCGTTACCGGGATGGCGTACGACCTTGGCGGTGGCGATGAGGCCGCCGAGAAACAGGATCGGAATCGCGACTGGAGCGAGGAGCAGAGCCCCCTCCGCGCGGCGTCGCTGGCGGTGGGTGAAGCGGAGCATGTGGCACCACAGGGGGAGGCCGCCGATGATGACGACGGCGACTGAGATGTGGGCGGCGAGGGCGTAGGTCCGGTAGGACCATTGGGTGAGGGGATGGCCCGGAGTGAGAGTGTGCAGACCTTGGGTCTCGTTCAACTGCCCGAAGACCAGTCCGAGCCCGGCGAGGACGGTCCAAGCAGCGAGCACGGTGGCGAGGCTCGCTCGCGCCCGGCCGGCCGGGTCGTGGCGGTAGAGGTTGGCGGGCGGGCGGACCCAGGCGACGATGGCCCCTCGGGCCAAGCTGGTCACGGTTCGGGCCTCGACGCCGGTGTCTTCGAGTAGCACCTGCATCTCGGCGCGGTAGCGGTCCTGCCAGGCCGGGGGATAGATCGAGAGGGCGATTGCGGCTAGCCGCTGGGCGGCCGGACGACTTCTCGGCTGCGGCTGGGCGGTCATGCTCCGGCCCATCCGATGTTGGCACGCAGCCGGTCAGCGGCGAGCGTGGTGACCTGCTGCATACGCATGGTCTGATCGGCGAGAGCGCCCGCACCGGCCGCCGTGATCCGGTATGGGCGGCGGCGGTCCTCGGCGGCGAGCGGCTCGATCAGGCCGTCGGACTCCAGTCGAGCCAGCACGGCGTAGAGCGTGCCGGCGCTGAGCCGGAAACCCATCGTCGACTCGACGTCTTGAGTGATGGCGTACCCGTGCTTGGGTCCCGACGCCAGGCTGGCCAACACCAGCAGCGGCGGGTCCGCCCAACGATCCATCCGATCTTTCACCCAGGGCCTCCTCGAACTTTCCAACCACTGGTCACGTTACAACAGGTTGCGGTATACCGCAAGACGGTATACCGTTAGTCGGAATAACTGTGCGTCGGGGAGGAAGAGGTGTCGGTGATCGAGCTCGATCGACTAACCAAGCACTACCGCTCGACCGTGGCTGTCGATGCCGTCTCCGCAGTGATCCAGCCCGGATCGGTAACGGGGCTGCTAGGGCCGAACGGGGCCGGCAAGTCCACCACCCTTCGGATGATTGCCGGTCTGGACCGACCCACCTCTGGGCGAGCGCTGATCGAGGGGCGGTCGTACCGCGAACGTCCAGCACCCCTCCAGGAGATCGGTGTGCTCCTGGAAGGCCGCTCGGCCCATCCCAGCCGGCGTGGCGTGGACCATCTGCGCAGCCTCGCCTTCTCCAACCGGATCCCTGAACGCCGGACCACCGAAGTGCTGGCCCTGTGCGGCCTCGCCCACGTGGGCCGCCGCCGGGCCGGGAAGCTCTCGCTGGGGATGAACCAACGCCTCGGCCTGGCCGCGGCTCTGCTGGGCGACCCTGCCGTGCTTATCCTCGATGAGCCGAGCAACGGGCTGGACCCCGAAGGGATCCACTGGCTTCGCCACCTCCTGCGTGAACTGGCCGGCCGAGGTCGCACCGTCTTGGTGTCGAGCCATCACATCGCCGAGATCGCCCAGACCGCCGACCACGTTGTCGTGGTGGGTCGAGGACGGGTACTGGCCGACTGCCCGACTGGCCGCCTTCCCCTGTTAGCTGGCCTCGACCGGGCCGTCAGAGTCCGCAGCGACCAAGCCGGCCTTCTCGCCCAGCAACTGTCGCAGCACAGGGCGACTATCGAACGTCCTGACGAGGCGACTCTGCTCGTCTCCGGCCTCGCCCGCGACGCCATTGCCGGCGTGGCGTCATCGCTTGGCGTCGTGCTCAGCGAACTGACCGAGACCGTCCCGTCCCTCGAACAGGCCTACCTGGCCCTCACCGAAGAGGCCGCCGAGCACATCGGCACCACCCCCCGACACCGCGAGGAGAGACCCGAAACATGATCGCGACCACCGCTGGCCAGGACCTCGGTCCTCGAACAGCCCGGAGAACCCCGCTGCGCCCACTGGCTCCAGTGGCCAGATCCGAGTGGCTCAAGTTGCGCACCACCCGCTCCACCTGGTGCGCCGCCGCCGCAGCCGGCATCATCTCGGTGACCCTCGGAGCGCTGCACTGCCACGCCATCGCGTCCATGGCCCAGGTTCCCTCCGGCGCCGATCCCGTCGCCGCCAGCCAGTTCGGGATCTCCGTCGGCCAGTTCGTCGCCGCCCTCGCCGGCGTGCTCGTCATCACCGGCGAATACGCCGGCAGCACGATCCACACCACCCTCCTCGCCACCCCCCAACGACTCCGGCTGCTCGCCGCCAAAGTCGCCGTGACCGCATCGGCCGCCTTCGCCTACGGCCTGACCGTGGCGGTCGCCTCCTACAGCATCGGCCAGGCCATCCTCGCGGGCCGCATCCACACAGCCGTCATCACCGCGGTGGCCATCCGACAGCTGCTCGGCGCCGCAGCCATCTTCACCGCCATGGCCCTCATCGGCTTCGCCTTCGGCACCATCGCCCGCCACACCGCCGGAGCCCTAACCGCCATTGCCGCCCTGCTTGTCCTGCCCACCCTGATACTCGGACTCCTCACCTCGGCCACCCGCCAGGACATCAACCCTTACCTGCCGCTCCGAGCCGCCGACGCCCTCGTCAAACACCACCCTGATACGACAGCCCTTCACCCCCTCCCAGCCCTCGCCATCCTCACCACCGAAATCGCCGTCCTGCTAACGGTCGCAGCCGGCCTACTCGCCAGAAGGGACGCCTGACGCCCAGAAGCAAATCACTCGGCGGCACACACCCCTCCCCCTCACCGGCATGCGGCCAAAGAAGTCGACGCGAAAGGGCGCCAGATAGGGAATCCGGCGAGGATCGGCTCGGCCGACAAGGTGTCGAGAGCGGCAAGGCTTGCTTCGGAACGACGGGTAAAGCCCCACCGAAGCCGCCCGGTTGAGGGCAACCATCGGGCCGGAGAGGGCCAGACCTCGACGAGAACGTGGTATAAGCCCACGATCTCCGACCAGTAGGTGGCGTCAAAGGATGGTGCACGATCTGAAGACCCGCGTGACCGTGAACGCCTTGCCCTTTCCCGGCGGCCGAGGTCTCATCGTCCACACCGCCGGCCAGCGTCAGGAGGCGCCATGAAGCGAGTCGGCATCTACGCACGAGAGGCACCGGGCCGAACCGGCCGAGCCCGGCTGGACCGTCAGGTCGCGGGCCTCGCTGCCCAGGTCGGCCGCGAGCCGGGCTGGCACCACGTCGCCACCTACGGCGACCTCGACTTCGGACCGGCAGCTGGCCGCCCGGGGCTGGGCCGCCTGCTGGCGGAGGCGTCGGGGCGGATCGACATCGTGGTGGTCGACGGCTACGGCCGCCTCTCGGCCAACCGCCACGAGCGGGACGGGCTGCTCGCCCACCTGGGTGCCATCGGGGTACGGGCGGTCGTGCTGCGCCCCTCGGGTGGTCGGCGGCTCGCCGGGCTGGTGGCCAACCTGGCGCTCGCCGATGTGATCGGGACGGCTGCCGGCTGACCCTGCGTTACCGTGTGGTGGTGAGGACGGCGACAAGCGCCCCGGCGGTCATGAACGGCGCCATGGGGAGGACGAGCCGACGCCTCCGTCCGACAGCGCTTCCCGAGAGCACGACGGCGGCGGTGCCGAAGGCGACGAGCGTGGCCGTGGGCAGGGCGCTCCAGGCGAGCGATCGACGCGATCGTGGTCGCCGCCGCGTCGGTACCGTTGACCCTCTCGTTCCGGGGGCAGCTACGCAGTTTGTTCGGCGGACTGGCCGGGGGCCACAGCGGGCACTTGCTGGAAGTGGCGCTCGCGGTCGCGATCGGAATCGGCGTCGTTGTCTTCGTCGTTGAGACTCATCTTGGAAGCCACGATTGACCTGCCGCCGGACGATGGAATCAAAAGTGGTCCCGCGAGGATTGCCTGAAGGTTGAGCTACTCGGTTCTGCCGTCGCCCGGTCGCCCGGACTGACGGCGACGGCTCACCGGCCCGATCCAATCATCGAGGGCGAACCTCGCCGCGTAGGCAACTCCCCCCCACGGCGCAGATCACTCCATATCCCCCAGGATCCCCGGTCCGCACGATTTCCACGATGGCCCCGATGATGGCGGCGCCGGCCATGATCCCACCGGCAGCAGCCGTCGCATCCAGGTCCAGCCTCCGTTGGCGTTCGCCGCCGTCACCCGCAAGGCGGCGGCAACATCTCCGCTGCGACCAGCCCACCGGTACATGATGCCGGCAAGGAGGAGCGAGGTGGCCAAGAGAGCCACGCCCCACCCGACGAAGCCGTCGAACAAGAGCAGCGCGCCGATCGAGGCACCGGTGAACCCGAGCAGCACGGCCGAAAGCCCTCGCGTCAGCCGGCCCTTCCGCGAAAACTTCATGATCTCTACTCCCTACTCCTCGACAACGAATACGTCCTCCACCACGGAATCGAAATACCGGGCGATAGCGATCGCCAGCGGAAGTGACGGCAGATATCGCCCGTTCTCGATCGAATTGACGGTTTGACGAGACACGCCGAGCGCGGACGCAAGCTCGCCTTGAGATAGCCCCAGGGCGGCTCGCAACTCCCCGACCCGGCTCTTCATCGTGACAAGGATACTTGTCAGGATGGCAGGGTGTCAAGCACGCTTGTCACTCGCCGACGGTACGAGTGGATGGGCTCCTCCGAGTCATACGGTGTGGAGGCCGACGATCTGGTGCGTCTGGCCAAATCGGGCTGGCGCGGAGAGCTTCGTGTTCATTCGAATCGTGCCTCTTCCGGTCCAGAGATCCGAGCGAGTAGAGGAAAGGTCAACGTGATGAGCATGAGCGAGCCGGCGATCCCGACGGCGACGGCGGCGT
Source organism: Actinomycetes bacterium (assembly GCA_021808425.1). Next base: position 4,202 of record JAKBBS010000092.1, on the reverse strand, counting down.
AGAAGTCACCGCCTGGCGCTCGCAGCGTCGCCGCGAGGGCGGCTCGGATCAGAAGCTCTGATGCGGCGATCCCCACCGCAAGAGCCGCAACGGATCCGGCGATCAAAGGCACCGCTCCCTCGAAGGCCACCACGGAGCGCAGGACGCCAAGCGGGGTGCCGGTGAGCCGTAGGAGACTGAAGGGGCGCTTCCTGTCAATGAGTCCTCCGGCGATCCCGACCGCGAGGTTGCAGCCGGCGACGATGAGGCTGGCGAGCACGACGATGTCGGCGAGGCGCTGGCCCTCAGCCAGGATCTGGGACGTGGCGGGGCTGAGCGAGCCGATCGTGAGTGGCGTCGTGCGGCCGGGTAGGGCGACCTCCAACGCCGTGCGCACACGCTCGATCGCCCCCGGCGAACCATTGGTCGCGACCACGATCGCATCGACCGGCAGCCCCTGGAGGCTCGCAAGGCCGATCGGCGCGAGCGGCCATCTCGTCGCGGCCTGCGCGGCTTCGGTGGTCGGGTTGACGAGGTGGCCCTGATCGAAGAAGTCAGGAGTGATCGAGGCCGCTGCGGCACCGCGAGGACATGTCCCGAGCGCGGGGACGGACTGGAGCTCGTTGCACGCGACGAGTCCCGCCGGTCCCATCCCCTGGTCGATCGCCGTCGCGACCTGGGGATCGGTGTGGATCACGGCGACGCCGGTGACTCCGGGCACAGCGGTCATGCGGAGAGCCGGCGCGGCGAGCCTTGCACCGAGCGGGGTCGAGTTGGGGGACGCGCCGACGAATTGGTCGACGACGGTCCCGCCGACATTCGCGGTACCCACCGGCGCGGCGAAGGCGAAGTGGAGGGTGGCCATCGCTCCCACCGCCACCGTCGTGACGAAGACGGCCACGACCAGCCCGCTGACCGATCGGAATGCGCCACGTGGGTCCTCCGAAAGTCGCCGTCCTGCGAGGAGAACGGATGGACGGCCGGTTCGGGCAACGACAGCCCTCGGCCCCAAGCTCGTCAGCCACGGCCCGGCGACGATCAACCCCACGAGGGTCAGGACGAACCCGACGGCGAAGAGCGGGATCTCGCTCTTCACGTGGCTGCCAGGGTGCCGCGACGCGGCGAGGCCGGCGAGGAGCGCCACGCCTGCGACGAGGGGAAGTAGGCGGCGGGCACGCAGCGCCGGTCTCGTCGCCTGCCGGCTCACCTCGAGGGGTGCCTTCCTGACGCTCCGGAGCGCGACCAGCGCGGCGAGCGCTGCTGCGAGCGGAACCCCGGCGATGACGACTACGAGGTCGAGGGCGCTAAGCGAGAGGTCTCCCGGAAAGAGACGTGCGCCAGTCAAGGGCAGACGGGCGGCGAGGGAGTGAAGTGACGCGAAGAGCCCGACGCCGAGCAGGACGCCGCCGAGCGACGCCAGGACCGCTTCGACGGCGGCAACGGTCGAGAGCTGGCGAGGAGTGGCGCCCACAAGCCGCATGGCCGCGAAGCGCTGCTCTCGGCGCGCCGCCGACAGGCGCATCGCGGTTCCGACGAAGAGCAGCACCGGCAAGAGCAAGGCGCAGGCGCCGACGGCGAGGATCACCTCGACCGTCGTGCTGTTGTCTCCCGCCAGCCCATCTCGTGCGGGGACAGCATTGATCGAGCGGACAAGACCAGCGCCTGGCATCTCCGACAGCTGACGTGGGGTGTAGCCGACGACGATGACGAGCGAGTCCGGCGATGCGAGGCCGGCCGCTCCGATGATCCCCGCACCATGGGCGGGGAAGCGGTCCGCAAGTTGGTTCCTCGGCACGCTCGCCATGAGGTGTTCGAGGGCGGGAGAAGCGACGTAGCGCCCCGCCAAAGGGAGCCGGTCGACGCCCGGGATCCTCGGCGCGCCGGGACCGGTCACGGCCACATCGACGCGCTCGATGCTCTGACCCCTGTACTCGTCGCTGCTCGCCAGCCACCACAGCGGGCTATGCGAGGCCGAGGCGCGCGCCCCGGTGCTTCGATCTTGAGACGGGCGCGGTGTCCCGCTCTGCCCCGTGGCCAGGGAAGGGGGCTCAGACGGAACGGTGCCGAGCCACGCTGCCCGGACATTCTGGGCATGAAGGGCATTGGCGCCGGCGATCACGACGAGGAGCATTCCGACGCCAAGAGCAAGCGCGATGGTGATCGCCACCAGGCGGATCGCTGCTTCTCGCCCACCGCTCAATGCCAGCCGGACACCGAGCCGGATCACGTCGCCACGCTCTCGGCCGACAGCGCGGTAATCGTCCCATCTCGAACGATCACCTGGCGATCCGCGTAGGCCGCGACTCGGGACTCGTGGGTGACGATGACGACCGTGGTGCCCTGCTCTCGGGCCGAAGTGACCAGCAGGTCCATGACGAGCTCACCGGTCAGCGAGTCCAAGGCACCGGTCGGCTCGTCGGCGAAGAGGACGTCGGGGCGAGCGACGAGCCCCCGGGCGAGCGCCACTCGTTGGGCCTGGCCCCCGGACATCTCTCCCGTTCGGTGGCGCTCCAGACCGTCCAGCTTCAAGCGTTCGAAGAGCGCCCGGGCTCGACCGAGCGCCTCGCTCCGGCGGACCCCGTTGAGGAGGAGCGGCAGGGCGACGTTCTCCTCCGCAGTCAGTTCGGGCACGAGTTGGCCGAACTGGAAGACGAACCCGAAGCGGGCGCGGCGAAGCTCGCTCCGGCGCTGTTCGCTCAGGGTGTCGAGACGGGATCCCCCAAACCAGACTTCCCCGGCGTCTGGCTTCACGATCCCGGCCATGCAGTGCAGGAGCGTCGACTTGCCCGAGCCGCTGGCGCCCATAACGGCAAGGATCTCGCCGGACCGCACCGCCAGGTTCGCGCCCCGCAATGCCGGCGTCTCTCCGAAGGCCTTGACGGCCTCGCGCACCTCCAGGATCGCCGCACTCGGGATGGCCAGTCCGTCATACGCTCTCATCGCTGAAGCTCCGCTTCGAGGGCAGCGAGCCGCGCTGCGGTGAGGTCGATCCAACGCAGGTCGGCTTCGAGGTGGAACAGGCCGTAGTCCGACAGCAGGGCGTCGATCGTCGCCCCCGTCCTCTTCATGTCGGTGAGCTCGCGCATGCGGGCGAGGTGCGTAGCCCGTTGCGCATCGAGGTAGTGGACCGCCGACCTTCCCAGCATCAACGCCACGACCACCTTGGCGAACAGGACCGTCTGGAGATGTGGTTCGGGCTCGACCGGCTCGGAGAGCCAAGAGTCCACCGCGGCTCGACCCGCCTCGGTGATCGCGTAGCGCTTGCGGTCGGGTCCCGCACCCGGTTCGACCTCACCTGGCAGGACCTTGCCGTCGCGTGCCAGTCGGCCGAGGGTTGCGTACACCTGCCCGAAGGGAAGTGGCCTCCCCCGTGCGAAGAACGTGTCGTAGTCGCGCTTCAGGTCGTAGCCGTGGCTTGGCTCACGCTCGAGGAGGCCGAGCAAGGCGAAGGGAACGCTCATAGGGGAGAGAATACACTCGTTGTATACTTCACCGCAGTAGCGACTTAGGAAGCCGACCGAGCGTCGAAGACCGTCGGCGAGCACGGAGCGACCAACGTCACTGCAGGGGGGCGACGCTCAACTCGCTCGCCCCCTCAGGGTCAGCGGCCTCACGTTTCCTGACGAGGCGAAAACGCACGGTGCCGATGGGAATCCCGAGTGCTCGTGCCACCCGCCCAGGTGGATAGCCTGGCCGGCGATGCTCGGACGCCGGTTCGTATCCGGCGGCACCATCTCTACCTGAGCGGACTCGAACCCCTGTCCGAAATAGCATGGCCGCCGGTACGCAGCGATGAATGGCTGAGTAGTGCAACTGCATGGGGCTTCCGTAGGGCTGCTCCGTGCAGACGCTCAAGAGCGCCACTCAGCACGGCGAAGCAGCAGCGTACCGGCCGCACGCGCCGCGCCCACCTGCATAGGGCACCGTGCGCGAAGTTGAGCAAGTCCCGAGAAATAGCCCCGAGAAACCCCGACCTTCGACCTCGGCCCGAACGCGAAACCGCTGGTCAGCGCCCTGTGCCCTATGCACGAGGCGAGCCAACCAGCGGTTCAATGGTGGCGGGGGAATTATCTCATCCCGAGCCGCCCGGGCCTCAGCGCCGGCGAAGACGCTGGTGGCCGGCGCGTGCATATGCAGCGGCCCCGGCTCTGCACTGCTCAATGCTGCCCGTCCGTTGCTGGGGTCCCCAGAAACGCCGCTTGATCATCTCCGGCACGCCGACT
>JAKBBS010000091.1 GCA_021808425.1 Actinomycetes bacterium | reverse complement strand
AAACAAGCCTGATCGACACAGAACTCGCCGCTCTCAAAAAGGTACTCGAGGATGGCGCCCGAATCGCTCCAAGCTGACCTTCCTCGACGGCTCAGTCCTGGTGGCTGGTAGCCACCTCCGCCTGTTGAGATGGGCCGCTTAGGGACTCGGAGGCTCACGCTCGGACCCCAATGGTTCAGCAAATCCGTGGCAGGGGATCCCCGACGAGCATGTCCACGATTCGGGTACCCCCGAGTGGAGTGACCAGCACTACGATTCCTGGGGGGTGTTCGCGGATCTCACCGATCGCCGCCGCGTCGATCCCGAGGGGGTGGTTGCGCATCGCGGCAAGCGCCGCGTCCGCCTCCTCGGGTGCAACGATCGCCAGCAGCTTGCCTTCGTTGGCGACGTACAGGGGGTCTATGCCGAGGAGTTCGCAGGCGGCCGCAACTGCCGGTCGCAGAGGAAGCGCCGACTCGTAGAGCACCACGGTGAGGTTGCTGTCCTTCGCCAGTTCGTTGCAGACTGTTCCCACTCCTCCGCGGGTGGCGTCACGCATCCAGCGAGTGGACGGAGCGGCTTCGAGGATCCGCTCGACCAGCCGGTGCAGGGCAGCTGTGTCCGAGACGATGTCTGCGTCGAGCGCCAAGTCGCCCCGGGCGAGCATCACCGCCATCCCATGGTCGCCGATAGTGCCCGAACAGACCACGACGTCGCCGGGTGCCACCCGGGCGGCGGACAGGGTGCGGCCTTCGGGCACCATCCCGACGCCTGAGGTCGCGATGTACATCCCCTCGGCTTCCCCGTGACCGACGACTTTGGTGTCCCCGGTGACGATCGGCACGCCCGCTGCGGCCGCCGCTTCGGCCATGTCGGCGACGAGTCCGCGCAGCTCTTCGATCGGGAACCCCTCTTCGAGCACGAAAGCGGCCGCAAGGGCGAGAGGCCTGGCACCCATCACGGACAGGTCGTTGATTGTTCCGTGCACTGCAAGATGTCCGGCGGAACCTCCGGGGAAGCGGAGAGGTCTGACGACGAACGAGTCGGTGGTGAAAGCCAGCCTGCCACCGCCGGGCAGCTGCACGATCGCGGCGTCCTCTCTCGGCGAGGAGTTACCAGGGTTGAACGCCGGCAGGAACACCGCTTCGAGCAAGGCGGCAGAAGCCTTGCCCCCCGCGCCGTGGGCGAGGGTGACCACCTCGTCGCGCAGTCGGGGCTTTCTGCGCCTGAAGGACTCGATACGCTCGAACACCGCCTCCTCGCGCGAGCTGGAGGAGCTAAGCCCGTCGGTAGTCCCCGCCGCCTCGACTGCCCGGCAGGTCGCGCCATCAAAGGGGGCCAGGCCGGCGACGTCGGTCATCGTCCGCCCTCCTGTCCTAGGCGTTCCTGTACCTCTCCCCACAGCGCGAACATGATGGCCTCCTGTGACTCTTGGATCCGGTGGACGCTGTCCGAGCGAACCACCAGGCAGTACCGGACGTGGCGGCTCGCTGCCATGGCCCCGCCTTCGTAGCCGCTAAAGCCGATGGTCAAAAGTCCCCGGCTGCTGGCCTCCTCGAAAGCCCGAAGCACGTTGAACGAACCACCGCTCGTCGAGAAACCGAGCGCCATGTCCCCCGGTCGGGCGTGGGCGATTATCTGGCGGGAGAACACCAACTCGAAGCCGACGTCGTTAGACAAGGCGGTGATCACCGCCTTGTCGTCCACCAGCGACACTGCCGGCAGCGGACGGCCACGGGGCGGCCGGCGGAAGAGATCGACTGCCCCCTCCGCGTCGGTGGCGCTTCCGCCGTTGCCGAACGCGAACAGGCGGCCCCCCCGGGCGAAGCCCCGGGCCATCTCGCCCCCCGCCTCCCGGAGGGTTTCACCGCACCTTCGGATTGACTCTACGCGCACCTCGCGGCTGATCGCCACCTTCGAGCGCGCCGACGCCGCAAGGTCGTCGAGCAGTCCGGCAGCGTCGCGCTCCTCGGAGTCGATAAACGGATAGAGGAAACCCGTCGGCTCAGCAGTCATCGGCGTCCTCCCCGAGTGTGGTAAGCGCGACGCCGGCGTGGACCAGAACGAGGGTCCCCGGGCTGGCAGGCTCGACCAGACTTAGATCCACCGTCGTGGTCGACCCACGGGTACGCACCGACGCAGTCCGGTCAGGGTACACTTCGATCACCTCGGCAATCTGGGCGTCGTCGGAGCAGGTGAGGCACACTTCATCCGGGCAGGCCGAGCTCCGGGTCGGATCCACTTCGAGCAGGCCGGGATGCTCGAACGCGACGTGGGTCAGTTCCCACAGCAGGTGGTAGAGCATCACCACGTCACCCGAGCGTGCCGATATCGCCGGGTCAGTCCCCTCCGACCAGACGACATGTTCCACCATCCCGGCGCCCGGGCGTGGGCCGCCACCGAGCCAAAACCTGGTCACCCCCCATGCTCCGGCCCGAAGCAACAGTCGTTTGGTGAGGTGGTCGTCACCCGAACTGATCGCGACGAGGATGTCGCCGGTTCGAACCAGAAGGCGCAAGGTATCGACCATGTCGGGTCCGTCGACCTGAACGGCCGGCAGGGCCCTCTTGCCTACGATCACCGGGTGCACGAACTCCACCGCCACGTGGCGCGCGTGCGACGGCCACTGGGGCGAGACACACCACATCGTTGCCCCGGCAGCGAAACGCCTCGCCATTTCCAATGCGGCGACCGCCACGTCCTCGCCGAAACTCTCGCCGATCTCGGCGGCAACCAGGGACCTCATCTGGTCACGCCTCATTCCCGGACTGCCGTGCTACGGGCGCACCGCTTCGGTTCGACAGACGAGTCTGGGCCGCTGCGACCGCCACCTGTCCGAGGGCAAGCCCTCCATCGTTGGGGGGCACCAGCCGGTGGGTGATCACCCTGAAGTCCCGCCTCAGCAACTCTTCGCGTGCCAGGCGCAGGAGCAGAATGTTCTGGAATACCCCGCCGCTCAGCACCACCCGGTTGATCCCGGCCTGCGATCGGGCGGCATCCGCGGCATCGCCGACAAGTGTGGCAAGCGCGTGGTGGAAGCCGCTGGCGACGGCCTCGACTCCGCAACCGTCGAGAAGATCCTCTACCACGGCTTTCAACACGGGCCCGTGATCCCACTCGGCACCGTGAAGTTCGAATCGGTAGCAGCGGCGCGCTTTGCCACACGACGCGGCCAGCGCTTCGAGATCGATCGCCGCTTGCGCTTCGAACGAGACGGTTTGGCGAACGCCGAGGATCGAGCTGACTGTGTCGAAGAGCCGGCCCATGCTGGAGGTCGCTACGCAGCCGATCCCGCGCTCGAGCTGTCGTTGCAACGCTTCCAGCTCGGCGGGAGGCGCCGCAGCCACCGGCGCCAGCCGCTCGTCCCACGGGATGCCCAGCGCCCACAGCTGGGCTAGTGCCGCCCGGTAGGGTTTGCGGATCGCGGCGTCGCCTCCCGGCAGAGGTACGTAGCGCAGATGACCGACCCTCGTGTAATCCCGATAACCGGCGAGGAGCATTTCACCGCCCCAGATAGCGCCGTCGCAGCCGTAGCCGGTCCCGTCGAACGCGAAGCCGATCACCAGCTCGTCGGCTGAGACACCGGCCTCGGCCATTGCCGAGGCGACGTGAGCGTGGTGGTGCCCGACGGTGGCTACCGGCCGAATGCTGTGGCCTTCGGCCCAGACCCGGGCCTGGTAGAGGGGGTGGGCGTCGGCTGCTACGACAACCGGGAGGATCCGGTAGATGTCCGTGAACTGCTCGACCGACCGCTCGAACGCGTGGAGGGTTTCGACGCTGCCCATGTCGCCGATGTGCTGGCTCATCCATGCGTCGTTGCCTTCTGCCACGCAGAACGCGTTCTTGAGCTCCCCACCTGTCGCAAGCGTCGGCGGAACCGCGATCGGCAGCTTCACCGGGAGCGGAGCGAAACCCCGTGACCGCCGGATCGGAAGCTGCTCCCCGGAGTCGATTCGCAGCACCGAGTCATCGCAGGGGACGTGGATGGGGCGGTCATGGACCAGCCAACCGTCGGCGATGCCCGCCAGACGTCTCCTGGCTTCCGCGTCGTCATAACATATCGGCTCCTCGCTCAGGTTGCCGCTGGTCATTACCAAGACTTCTGGCAAAGAGTCCGGCGATCCGGGGCCACGAGCGAAGAGGAGGTAGTGGACCGGGGTGTAGGGGAGCATGATGCCCACGCATGGGTTGCCCGGTGCGACTGATTCCGCCAGTGCGCATCCGCCCAGCGCGACTTCGGCCGGTGCGGGTTCGGCCAGCGCTAACCGTCCTTCGCTGGGATCGCAAGGGTTGTCGCGCTTTGCCACCAAGAGGATCGGCCTGGCAGGGCTCGCGAGCACCTCGGCTTCGTAATCGGTGATTCGAGCGAGACTGCGAGCCCGATCGAGGTCAGCTGTCATTACAGCGAACGGTTTGTCCATGCGGCCCTTGCGTTTCCGCAGTTCTCGCACCACGGCGTCCGAGGTGGCGTCACACGCCAAGTGGTAGCCGCCGAGCCCTTTCACGGCGACGATCCGCCCGGCTCGAAGCGCCGCCTGGGCTGTAGCTACGGCCGCGTCGGTGCCTTCGACGGTCCCTCCTGCGCTCTCGTAGCGCATCCGCGGTCCGCATTCCTCGCAGGCGATCGGTTGCGCGTGGAAGCGGCGGTCGGCGGGATCGTGGTACTCCGCGCTGCAAATGCCGCACATGGTGAATCCGGCCATGGTGGTGTTGGGCCGGTCGTAGGGCAACCTGATGGTGATAGTGAAGCGGGGACCACAGTTGGTGCAGTTGATGAACGGATACCGGTAGCGGCGGTCGGCCGGCTCGAACAGTTCCCTAAGACAGTCGTCGCAAACAGCGACGTCGGGGGAGACGAAGGTGCGTGACGCTCCCGACGGATTGCTATCCACGATGGAGGGATTGCTATCCACGATGCGGAAACCGCTCTCCCCCAGCACCTCGAGTGCCACTGCCTCGACCCGCTCCACCCGGCTGAGCGGCGGCGCGTCGGTCGCCAGGCGGGACTCGAAAGATCCGACGGCGGTCTCGTTCCCCTCCACCTCAACGAATACGCCTCCGGTGTCGTTGCCGACATGGCCCGCGAGGCAAAGCTCGCCGGCCAGGCGATGTACGAAGGGGCGGTACCCGACGCCCTGCACGACCCCCGCCACCGTTATCCGGCGGCGAACGGTGCGACCCGTTTCGCGTGCTCGCGACGCCGACGCGAGTGGGGCCAACGCGCCCGGAAGGGCTGGAGGGGTCACACCCCGACCGGACTCGCGCGGCCCATGCTCACAGCCACCTCGCGGTGCATCCGGCCGAAGTTGTAGTAGGCGGCACAGGCGCCCTCCGAGGAGACCATGCACGTCCCGATCGGTGTCTCAGGCGTGCAGGCGGTGCCGAACACTTTGCACTCCCACGGCCGTATCACCCCTTTTAGTACCTCTCCGCACTGGCAGGCTTTCGGGTCGGCGACGCGCACCCCGGGGATCTCGAAGCGCAACTCGGCGTCGAAGTCGGCAAACTCCCCCCGGAGTTTGAGGGCGCTCTGCGAGATGAAACCCAGGCCCCGCCACTCGAAATGTGGCCGGAGTTCGAACACTTCGCCGAGCAGGGCAAGGGCACGGGGGTTGCCTTCGTCTTTCACAACCCGGGAGTACTGGTTCTCGACCTCGCAGCGACCCTCGCGGATCTGTGCCAGGAGCATTGATATCGCGACGAGAATGTCCAACGGCTCAAAGCCGGCTGTCACCAACGGCTTGTGGTACACGCCGGGCACGAAGCGGTATGGGCGCTGCCCAATCACAGTAGACACGTGGCCAGGTCCGAGGAAGCCGTTGAGTCGGAGGTCAGGCGATTCAAGGATCGCCCTGATTGGCGGGACTATGGTCACGTGGTTGCAGAACACGGTGAAGTTGGCAACCCGTCGCCTCGACGCTTGGACCAAGGTGACCGCTGTCGACGGGGCGGTGGTCTCAAACCCGACAGCGAAGAACACCACTTGACGGTCAGGATTGTCGACCGCCAGGCGCAAAGCGTCGAGAGGCGAGTAGACGAACCGCACGTCGGCGCCCTCGGCTTTTGCTTTCAGCAGGTTGCCGCCGCTACCCGGAACCCTCATCATGTCGCCGAAAGATGTGAAGATCACCCCCGGCCGCTTGGCAACCGAAATGGCGTCGTCTATCCGGCCCATCGGGATCACGCAGACCGGACAGCCCGGACCGTGCACCAGTTCCACGTTGGGCGGGACGAGGTGCTCTATGCCGTGGCGGTAGATGGTGTGGGTGTGGCCCCCGCACACCTCCATGAACTTAAAATGTTCACCCCCCGCCAACTCAGTTATGCGCGAGACGAGACCTCGCGCGGCAACAGGATCCCTGTACTCGTCGACGAAGCGCATGTCCGATGCCCTACGCCGCCGACCGGTGCATCCGCTGTGCGGCGGGTGCGTAACCGATCGGCACTCGTGCTATCGCTGCTCGTACTATCGCTGCCATGTCAGCCTCCCGATGACGTCGCGGTGATCCTCGAGGACCAGAAACTTTCGAGCTCGTTGTCGTAGTCGCGGCCCATCAACTTCAGGGACGCAAGTGCCCGCGCGGCTTCCTCCTCGTCGATCTTCGACATTGCGAAACCGACGTGGATGAGCACCCAGTCGCCTAGCTCCAGACCCTCGTCTTCGAGTAGTCCAATGTTGATCAGCCGGGTGACGCCGGAGACATCGACGCGGGCCAGCTGGTCGTTGGTGTCCACGAACTCGACAACCTGTCCGGGTATGCCCAAGCACATCTCTCCTCCTCAGCCTCTGTATTCGATCGACTCCAGGACCAGTTCATCCCCGCCGGTCAGGTCGACCTGCACCGCCTGGCACTGCGGGCACGCGACCGGGACGAGGTCGCATGACCACGAGTGGCCGCACGATCCGCAGCGAGCCTGGACCGGGATGAGAACCAGGTCGGCGCTAGCGTCCTCGGCCACAGTTCCCATCGCCGCGACAGCGAACGACTGCTCGAACGCTTCTGGGTGCACATGGTGGAGAAGCCCCACCCGGACCCGCACACCCGCCACCGGGCGCTCTCCGGCCCGGCGCTCGATCGCGTCCACGATCGACGCGCACAGTCCTAGTTCGTGCACGGTCTCACCTGGCGCCCTCGGCGATGATCCCGCTCATGGCGACGATTTGCGCACACGGCGGTCTTACATCCGCCGGATCCTGAGGTACCTGGCGACATCGGGAATCGACTTGATCACGAGCCCGGCGAGGGCTGCGAGCGCAAGCGGCAAGGCGAAGTGGCGGATCATCGGGAGGTTCCCTTTCCTGCGGGTTGGAGCATGTCGGTCAGCAGTTGTTCGCACATTCTTACGGCCGTCCCCACGGCTGCCTCGACCTGCGGCGAAAGGCCGATTCCCTCGTCGAGGCAGGCCGGTTGGCATCCGAGCACGTAGTTCGCGTCGAGCTTGCCCCCTATCCGGCGGAGGGTGGCAAAGACCACATCTGGGCTCATGGTGTGTGCGTCGATAAGTGCCTCGTCGTTAGCGACACCTGACCAGGATCCGTCGCCGGCATCGAGGAGAGCCAAGGTCCCGGGCGCTTCGCCCATCGCCACGGCGTCTACGAGCACCAGGGCGTCGTAGCCGTCGAGCAGTTCGAAGGCGAGGTGGACGCCTCGTATTCCAAAGTCTGAGACAGTGACCGAGGGGGGAAGCTGTTGTTTCGCCATCCTGGATGCCACTTCCACCCCGAAGCCATCGTCGCTCAAGAAGATGTTTCCCACTCCTGCCACGAGGATCCGCCGGCTCATGAGAAGTCCTCCTCGCCGACGAGCGCCGAGTCGACGAGCGCCGAGTCGACGGTCTCCACTTCGTCAGGATGGAAAAAGAGGTACCTTCCCTGCCACACCAGCTCCTCGCTGGCCGGGTCGTCGTCGACGGTCACCGCCACGAAGACGCTGCCTTCAGCGTCTTTGAATACTCCGGCCACAGTGGCGCACAGGCCGTCGAGGAAGATGTCCTGCGCGTCCGAACGCCGCTTCGGCCTTAGTATCACCGCGCTCCCCTGCGCCAGCACCGAACCGTCGACAACCACCGTGTCACTCCACGGGTCGACCGAGCTGTCGGCGTCGGGATCCCACCACGGCACCGGGTCCTGCCATTCGTCGCCGCCATGCAAGGAGGGCTCGCGGGTAGATCGAACCGCCCCGTGGAGTCTCTCCCAGGTCGCGGGGGACATCTCGTCGCAACGGTCGACGATAGCGGCGGAGCGGGCGTCGGTGCCGCGAGCTTCCATTTTCTCCTCGTCGGTCAATGTCAGGACCCGAAGCGCGAGAATTTCGTCGATCTCGGTGGAGTCGTAGAGATCTCCGGGACTTTCCGCTGCGATTTCGGGCTGGTCGTAGAGGATGATCGGCGACGACAACATGACGTCTCCCGTGCCGATCAGCACCGGGAATGTGCCGGTATTCCGGCAGGACGAGACCGCCTGCTCGAAGCGCTCGGGGGGGTCGAGCATCGACACGAAGGTCGCCCCGTCTGCCGCCAGCATGGTATGTACCGCGACGAGCGAGAACGGGAGCACCTCGTCGCGCCGATGCACCCCCGAGACCGGGCCGGTGTCGCCGCCCCACCTCGTGGTGTTCTCGACGGTGACACTTACTCGTGAAAGGCGGGCCTCGCCTTCGAGGGCGACGACTTCGACCTGCAGATGCCCAGTAACGCGTTCACGGGTTCGAACCAAACGACCGGCGATCCCACCGTCGGCCGCCGTTACCATCTCGCAGTCCGAACCTGCCTCGAAGAAAAATTCTCGCTGCGCCCGGCCGGCGCCTCGGACAAGTTCGAGCGGGCCGAGGTCAACGACCTGGTCGACGGCTTCGTCCCATGCCACGAGCTTCTTCCGGTCGGTCAGGAGGAAGTCCACCTCTGCGTACTCGCCAGGAACCGCCGTCGCCTCCTCAACCGTTCGGCGCTGCCCCTGCAGGCAACGAACGCGCACCCCGACCGACGGCTCGCCGCTGAGGTTTAGCAGGCATTCGGTGGTCACCGTCGAGCGCTCTGAACTGTCCAGATCGGAGAACGCCGGTGGGACGAGGACGCCGAACTGCCATCTGAACTGGTTCTTTTTCGACGACGCCCGGTACGGGTAGAGGACGTAGCCTTCGTAGAGGACCGCGTCGGCCACGGCGCGTGCCACGTCCAGGCGATCGAACAGCGATGAACGCATCAGTCGACTTCCCCGGCCTCTTTGAGCAATTGCTCCAGGACCTGGTCCCATGTGGGAAGAGCCCGGCGGGTCCTGAACGCCTCCAGACGGTCGATGACCTCACTGCTAAGTCTCAAGTATCCGCCGCCGGGATAGTACAGGTCCATCACTTCCCGCCAAACGGTCACTGGCAGCCGGTAGCGCGATTCCCGCTCCCACGACACCCGCTCGAACGCAAACGCCGAGCTGCCACTCGCAAACACCGACCCGGAAAAAAGGAACAGCAGTGGAATCTCGCCGTCGCGCAAAGCGTGCATGTATTTGGCACCCGCCACCTCGAGGTCATAGCTGCACTGCACCGCAAGGTCGACCTCGGTGGATCGAGAGAAGCTCGCGATCGTCGTCGAAACATGGGTCCATAGGAACGGGTTGAGCGAGTTCCCCCACTGCGGTGTCTCTCCGAAAAGCCCGTAGAGACGCTCCTCGTCCGAAGGATCGTACAGCCGTCGCCTCGGTTCGATCCGGATCTGGCATTGCAGGGCAACGGCGTGCACCGGGGTACCCTCGGTCTCGGTTAACGCCAGGCGGAAGGCGATGGTCGGGACGGCGGCGTGGGGTTCGGCCCGGGCGCCGACAATCTCGAAAGCGAGGTTCGTCATACGCCGGCTCCGGATTCAACTCCGGCCTTCGCAGCTACGGCTTCGAAGAAGCTGTCGATTGCCTCGTGCGCTTCGTTGCCCCCGTCGAAACCCTTCCACAGCATTCGCATCTGCCCGACCAGTTCGTAGCACGCGTCGATCGGCACGACGAAGCAGTCGGGCACTGGACCCTCGGGCACAGCGAAGTCGGGCACTGCGCCCTCGCGTCCGGCCCGCACCAGCAATGCCTCCACATCGGCTTCCATGGTCGCCAACATGGGTTCGGCGTTTACCAGTCCGTCCCAGGTGTCGAGCGCGAGAGTCGACTCGGTCGCCCCGGCCGGACCGGGGTAGAAAGCAGCTACCCGACCGAGGCTGGAGTTGAGGAAAAAGAACGCTATCCCGACAGGGATCTGCAGCGAGTCCCACAAGTCCCGTGACATCACCCCGGGAGGCAGTGACAGGTACCGCTCCGGGACAGCACGGTAGTGGCCGCCGCCGGCACCCGTGGACATGAAAAGCAAATAGCATCCCCGGCACGAGCACAGGAGGCTGCGGGCATGGACGTCGACCACGTGGTCGTGCTCGTCGGCGATCGGCTCGCTACACAGGTCGCAGGCCTCGCCTTGGCGGGTTTCCGATCGGGGGGGTGGACGGCGGATCCTTTGGAGCACTTGCAGCGGGTCGTTCATGCGCTGGCCAACGCTTCCGCGGGGCACTGTTCGAAGGTCCGCTTTGCGGTAATCGACACCGGCACCGAACCAGGCGACGTCGGCGCGATCGGTGGCGGCGGCGGTGGCTCGACAACGTCAATGACGGTGATTTCCGGCGCGGCGTCCACGATCGCACGTTCCACTGCGCTCTGCAGGGTGACGGCCGACGACGGGCAACCGTCGCAGCTTCCGAGCAGCCGGATCAGCACCGCACCGGTGCCGGAGTCGACGTCGACGATCTCGACGTCACCGCCGTGGGTGCCGAGCAGGGGCCGGACTTTGGCCAAGGCCGCCTCCAGGCGATCGACAAGGCTTTTCGGGTGCAGTCCATGGATCAGCAGAAGGCCGGAGACCAGGCCGTCTTCGGCCATCTCGTCGAGCAGCCCGGGCGACCGCTCGCGGATCAACTCGACCATCCGGGAGATCCCGACCTCGTAAAGCCCGCTGAGCAAGCTGAGCAGCTCCTGCACGCTTTGGTAGCTGCGCCGGTCGCCGCCCGCTTGCAGCTGGTCGAGCAGCTGCCCTATACGCTCACCGTCTGCCCGGAGGTTGCGAGATGATGCCATCGCAGGCGCTGTCTGGGTCCCCGGGCTCAGGATGCGAGCTCGGGTTCGGCCACCTGCGTGGGTGAGTGCAGCCGCTGTAGCACCTTGCCTCCTCCGAGGTACATGTGGACCCCACACGGCAGGCACGGGTCGAAGCTGCGAACCGTCCTCATAATGTCGATGCCTTTGAAGTGCTCGCGGTCGTTCTCCTCGAAGATCGGGGTGTCGATCACAGCGTCCTCGTAGGGGCCCGGAGTGCCGTAGATGTCGCGGGGGTTGGCGTTCCACGGCGTCGGCGGGTACGGGTGGTAGTTGGCTATCTTGCCACCTTTGATCACCATGTGGTGGGACAAAACCCCGCGGACCGCCTCGGTGAAGCCGCAGCCGATCGCCTCGTCGGGCACCTTGAAGGGCTCCCAAGTCTTGGTCTTGCCGGCCCGGATGTCGGCCAGCGCCTTCTCGATGAAATCGAGGGCTGCCGCAGCCGCGTAAGCCTGAAAGTAGGTTCTCGCCCGGTCCCGCTCGATGGTGTTCGACCATTGCGGAATCTTCCACTCGAAGGTCACCTCGGGGCGCAGGGCTGTCTTCGGCAAGTGGATCACCACGCCGGTGCCGGTGGCATCCAGATGGTCGGTGTGGACCAGGGCGGACAACGCCGTCGACCACAGCCTTGCGAGCGGGCCGCCTCCGGTGTCCAACGCGAGGTGGTCCTTGCCGTCGAACCAGCGGGGCGCCATCACCCAGCTGTACTTGCCGTCGAAGTCCCGCTTCTGGGGCTGCGGGATCGTGGTCTGGTTCCAGGGGTGGCGGCGGTCGACCGGGTTGCCGAGAGGGTCGCGAGTGACGAACATCTCCCGGTCCTCCCAGTCGTCGTAGAACGAATGTCCGAGCAGGATCCGGATCCCGAGGTTGATCTCGACCAGGTCGTTTGTGACCAGCTTCCCGTCGACCACCACTCCCGGGGTGACGCCCATCGCGCGGCCCCATTTGGTCATGTCCTTGTAGTTGAAGTTGCACACCGAGGGATCCTGGAACGCCCCCCAACATCCGAGCAGCGTCCGCCGCAGCCCTACCTGCTCGTAGCCTGGCATCGCCTCGTATATGAAGTTGAAGAGGTCGTCGTGCATCGGAACGACCCGCTTCATGAACTCCACGTAACGCATCAGCCGGGTGTAGTAGTCGGTGAACAACTGGATCGTCGCGGTAGTCCCCACCCCTCCGGGATAGAGGGTAGAGGGGTGCACGTGACGGCCCTCCATCAGGCAGAACATCTCCCGGGTGTAGCGGCTCACCTGCAGCGCCTCCCGGTAGAACTCGCCCGAGAAGGGGTTGAGCGAGCGCATGATGTCCCCGACGGTCTTGTAACCGTGATCGGCGGCGTGGGGTGCCTCTGTCCGGTTGGCCTGCTCGAGGACCCCCGGGTTGGTCTCCGCGATCATCTTCTCGCAGAAGTCCACGCCGACCAGGTTCTCCTGGAAGATGTTGTGGTCGAACATGTACTCGGCCGCCTCACCAAGGTTGACGATCTGCTCGCCGAGCGCAGGAGGTTGCACCCCATAGGCCATGTTCTGCGCGTAGCAAGAACAGGTGGCGTGGTTGTCTCCGCAGATACCGCAGATCCGGCTGGTGATGAAGTGGGCGTCGCGGGGATCTTTGCCTTTCATGAAGACGCTGTAGCCGCGGAAGATCGACGAGGTGCTGTGGCACTCCGCG
>JAKBBS010000002.1 GCA_021808425.1 Actinomycetes bacterium | reverse complement strand
TTGACATCGAAGCCTTCTTCTGCACCATTCGACTGACCTGATATTCCGCTAGAACCTCATTGGCGGGCGAGTAACCATAACACTTGGCAGCGCCGAGATAATCCCGTCTCTGCGGAGGCTTCGAGGGAGGCCGTTTAGGGCGAGTAGGTTGTGTGCGTGCCTGGCGATCCCGCCCTACATCCCGAAGAGCCCGCTAGTCGCGCGCCGGCCGCCTACCCCGACGTTGCGCGCTCGCCCAACCTTCCCGACATCGAGGAACAGGTCCTCAAGTCGTGGGAAACAGCAGGCACCTTCGCCCGCTCGGTCGAAAGTCGGAGCGGAAGCCAGGAGTTCGTCTTCTACGACGGACCCCCGTTCGCGAACGGCCTTCCCCACTACGGGCATCTCCTGACCGGGTTCGTCAAGGACGCGGTACCGCGCTACCAGACGATGCGCGGCCGGCTGGTCGAACGCCGCTTCGGCTGGGACTGCCACGGCCTGCCAGCCGAGGTCGAAGCAGAGAAAGAGCTGGGAGTCTCCGGAAGGGCGGCGATCGGCGAGTACGGTATCGATGCTTTCAACAATTTCTGTAGAACTTCGGTACTTCGCTACACAGACGAGTGGCGCCGTTACGTGACGCGCCAGGCCCGGTGGGTCGACTTCGACAACGACTACAAGACGATGGACCTCTCCTACATGGAGAGCGTCATGTGGGCCCTCGCAGAACTTTACGAGAAGGGCCTCCTCTATGAGGACTACCGGGTCCTTCCCTACTGCTGGGAATGCGAAACTCCGCTGTCCAACTCCGAGACACGCCAGGACGACGCCTACCGGGAGCGCCAGGACCCAGCCGTCACGGTCGCCTTCCACCTGCCCGGTCCCGATCCGATCGACCTGTGGGTGTGGACGACCACGCCGTGGACTCTTCCGTCGAACCTCGCCCTCGCCGTCGGAGCCGAGATCGACTACGCCGTGTTTGAACGGGAAGGCAGCCTCTTCGCCATCGCCGAGGACCGGGTGGACGCCTACGAGAAGTCCCTCGAAGGGGCCACACGCGCGGCGACATTGCGAGGAAGCGATCTGGTGGGGCGAAGCTACGATCCGCTCTTCCCCTATTTTTCCGACACGGCCAACGCATTCGTTGTGCTCGGCGCTCAGTTCGTCAACACCGACGAAGGCACCGGGATCGTGCACATGGCTCCAGGATTCGGGGAGGACGACCAGATCGCCTGTGCCCAAGCCGGGATCCCCGTCGTTTGCCCGGTCGACGACCGGACCAGATTCACCGGAGAAGTCCCCGACTTCGAGGGTATGCAGGTGTTCGAAGCGAACCAGCCTGTCATCAGAGCTCTCCGGGGAAAAGGTTCCCTGGTCCGCTCGGACTCATACGTTCACTCCTACCCGCACTGCTGGCGAAGCGACACGCCGCTCGTCTACCGGGCGGTTTCATCCTGGTTTGTCAAGGTAACTGCCATAAAAGCTCAGCTGGCAGAAGCAAACACCAAGATCGGCTGGGTTCCCGAGCACGTCAAAGGCGGCTCGTTCGGGCGTTGGCTCGACAACGCCCGGGACTGGTCCATTTCAAGGAACCGGTTCTGGGGCTCACCTATACCGGTCTGGAAAAGCGACAACCCCGACTACCCTAGGATCGACGTCTACGGAAGCCTCGACGCCCTCGAAGCCGACTTCGGGGTACGGCCGGTGGATTTGCATCGCCCGTCGATCGACGAGCTGACCCGCCCCAACCCAGACGACCCCACCGGCCGATCCACGATGCGGCGGATCCCTGACGTTCTCGACTGCTGGTTCGAAAGCGGCTCTATGCCGTTCGCGCAGGTTCATTACCCCTTCGAGAACAAGGAGTGGTTCGACACCCACTTCCCAGGGGACTTCATCGTCGAGTACATCGGTCAGACCCGGGGCTGGTTCTACACACTCCACGTGCTTGCCGTCGCGCTGTTCGGGCGTCCAGCCTTTTCGAATTGCCTGGCTCACGGGATACTTCTCGGCGACGACGGGGCGAAGCTGTCCAAACGACTGCGCAACTACCCTGATCCTCTCGCCATGTTCGACCGTTACGGCGCAGACGCAATGCGATGGTTCCTCCTCAGCTCCACGATCATGCGAGGGGGAGACATGATCGTCGATGAGGGCGGGATCAAAGACGCTGTGCGCGCAGCTGTCCTGCCGTACTGGAATGCCTGGTATTTCTTTGCGCTGTACGCGAACGCGGATCGTCGCAGCGCCAACCATCAGCGAAGTGACTCCTCGAACCTCTTGGACCGCTACATCATCGCGAAACTCGCCGATGCCGTAGCATCCGCAGGGGCATCGATGGAGTCATTCGACTTGTCAGGAACGACGGCAATCATCGAGTCGTTCCTTGATTCGCTCAACAACTGGTACATCCGTCGCAGCCGCGACCGTTTCTGGGGCACGGGCTCTGGCCGTGAGACCGACACGCAGGACGCGTTCGACACTCTCGCGACAGTCCTCGAAGTGCTGAGTCGACTTGCCGCTCCCTTGCTGCCCATGATTTCCGAGGTCGTGTGGCGTGGCTTGACGGGCGGGGAGTCGGTGCATCTAGCCGACTGGCCTAGCGAAGGCCAGCTTCACCCCGACGACGTTCTCGTGCAAAGGATGGACCTTGCTCGTGACGTTTGCGGGGCTGCGCACTCGCTTCGCAAGGTGAACAACCTACGGGCGCGCTTGCCGCTCGGCGAGCTTACCGTGGCGGGTCCTCAAGCCGGCGAGCTTGTCGACCTGGTCGAGCTGATCGCCGACGAGGTCAACGTGCGCTCTGTCGTCCTCTGCGACGACCCTGCACTGTTCGCGAGCCCTCAGCTGAGTGTCGTGTTCAAGGTTGCGGCACCACGCCTCGGACCTGCCATACAAGGCGTCGCCGCGGCGGCCAAGCGCGGAGACTGGGAAATACTCGACGACGGAAGCGCCCGCGTAGGCACCGAGGTGCTGCGCGAAAGCGAGTACGAGATGCGCGTCAACCCGCTGGACCCCGCCACGACGCGGACACTGCCGGGAATGGCAGGAGTCGTCGTGCTCGACTTGGAGGTGACCGCGGAACTTGCCTTGGAGGGCCGTGCCCGGGACCTTGTCAGGGAAGTCCAGCAGATCCGACGCGACCTTGGCCTTGAAGTCTCGGACCGCATAAATCTCGGCGTAGGCGGTGACGTCGATGTTCGCGAAGCCCTCGACTCACACGGGGATTGGCTTGCCGAGCAGGTGCTTGCGGCTTCGCTGATCTGGGTCGACACTGTCGGCGACGAAGCGACGTGGAGGCGAGTCGAACTCGCCGACGGATCGGCGGCCGCTGTCTCCGTGGTAGTCGCCGGCTAAATGGCCTTGCTCAGCGACGGCGCCTGAGCCGTCCACCGATGCGGTGGTCGTCCTCGTAGCGGTCGCCGTCGTCGAAGAAGTCGTCCATAGCCTTGTCGTCGTCGTCGTAGCCCCCCGGAGCACTGTCGCTTCCAGGATCGGGATCGCCGGCCTGGATGCTGAGAAGCTGTGTCGAGTCGGCCCCGACAGCCGGCCACACAGACGTCTCGGAGCTTGGCATACTGACCCTGCCCACAGGTTCCGGTTCGCCAGGGGCGACCGGGACCGACGCAGCGGCCACGACAGTGCTCGTATACGACGAAGCACCAGCGCGCCGGGCAAGGACGTCGGCACCCCGGGCGCCCGGAGCGGGCCAGAGGATCCCCACGCGATCCACAGCTGCCAGGGCTTCGCCCAGCGAATCAACTACGTGGGCCTTGTGCTCGTCAACCCAACGCTGCAGCGTTTCGACCTCTAGCTGGGCCTGCGAACGCTGCGACTCGAGCTTGGTGAGCTCCGATCGTGCATCCGAAATACTGTCCTCGAGGGTTCGCCGGCCCTGCTGCTCGGCTTCGGCGACGATGCTCTGAGCCTGCTGCTCCGCCGAGGCGAGAATCCGGGAGGCCTGCTCGCGAGCTTCGGCGACCGCCATATCGGCTGTCCGCTGTGCCAGCACGAGGGTCCGTCGCAGCGTGTCGTCGGAGCCGCCCGAGTCGCTCGCAGCCGACTCGGCGCGCTGCGCTCGCTCGACGGCTTGGCGAAGGCGGTCCTGAAGTACTTCGATCCCGGCGGCGACCTGCTCCAAGAAGTGGTCGACATCCTCGGGATGGTACCCCCGCATCTTTTCCCGGAATTCGACTTCTCTGAGCGTCTTCGGTGAGACTTCCATTCTCCCATCCTAGACGCGTGCAGAGGCTGGCGCCGTGATCGTCGGCGGTGCCCGGTCCGCTTCGAGGAGGTGAAGCCTTAGCTCAGATCGGAAGTCTGCCCAGGACGTCGTTGACGACGAGTTGCACCACGATTATCGCTACGAGGAACGAAAGGTCGATCATCCCTATCGGCGGGACGATCCTGCGAAATGGGGCGAGGACCGGCTCCGTCACAGCGAATACGACTCTGCGGACAGGGTTGAGCGGGGAGGTCGGGTTGTAGGGGAACCAGCTGAGCAGCGCTCGCGCGAAGAGTATGAGCACATAGATCTCACCAAGGTCAAACAGCGGGTTGCCGGAACGGAAGGAGAAGAACACTAAGTCGGCTCAGGTCCGGTATCCGCGTTCTTGGAGACGCCGACGCTCCTCGGACGAGACTTCTACATTGGACGGCGTAAGAAGGAACACCTGGTCGTCGATCTTCTCCATCGCTCCTGCGAGCGCGTACGTTACGCCGCTGCAGAAGTCGATCATACGACGGGCGAGGTCGCGTTCGTTGGCCTGCAGGTTCACAACTACCGGCTGCCCGTTGCGGAACCGGTCCCCTATCAGCTGTGCGTCAGAGAAACGCGTCGGCTCGACGATGTGCGGCTTGGCTGTATGGATCGGATTGATCGGCCGGACGACCGCCGGCCGTGGTGTTACGGCCGTGGGCGAAAGCGACGGTTCCGGCTGATCCCGGTATGAGCCTTCGCGTGAGTTGAAGTCCCGGGCACCCGAATCGCGGCCGACCGGCCTGACAGACGACACTGCCGGCTCGGGCTCCGCGTAGCGGCGCGACGCCCCGCCCGGTTCCTCGTAGTCGTAGTCTTCGAACTCATCGTCGGCCAAACCTAAGTACACCATGGCCTTCTTCATTATCCCAGCAGCCATCGGGCTCCTCCTCAAACGTTATTGTAGCGGTGCAGCGCTTTCTGCGATGGGCGCTCCCCGAAGAGGGCTCGTCCAAGCCTCAAGACCGTCGCCCCCTCTTCGAGTGCCACGTGGAAGTCGTCGCTCATACCCATCGAGAGTTCGCTGAGGCCAAGGGAATGCGCTCGCCCCGCCAGCCAACGAAAGCATCGCCTCGCCTCGTCGAGCGAACCTGGCGGCGCCACGGCCATGAGGCCTATGGGGCGCACCTGTGCTCGCCTAGATTCCGCGTACAGCTCGTCGAGGTCCGCCGGATCGCAACCAGGCCGGCCCGCTATACGCCCCACGTTGACCTGAAGGAAGACCTCGGACCCGGGTGCAGCCTTCGCAACCCCGTCGAGTGCGCTTGGGCGGTCCAAGGAATGCCAGACATCGACGACATGCGCGAGGTGTTTGAGTTTCCTTCGCTGCAAGGCCCCGAGGTAGTGCCATCGGCACTCGGCGGGCGCCCGGGAAGCCTTGGCGAGCAGCTCGTCGCCGTAGTTCTCGCCGATGTCGACGAGGCCGGCGGAGAGGGATGCCCTGACAGCGTCTATGCCGAATCCTTTTGTCACCGCCACGATGCGAATATCATCGACGCGGCGACCTACGGCCTCGACGCGGCTATGAACGACTTCGAGGCGTCTGGCGACTTCGCTTTCGAGAGAGCTCACAGCCGCCTCTAAACGCACCAGATCACGGTCGCTTGCCGGCGTTTCGACTGATGCGACCGCCATGACCACAGGCCACTGCCGCAGGCGGTGCATTCGCGTGACGTGTCGAGCAGCGTTGCCCCAGCGGCACGAAGCGCGGCGGTAACCCCGGCTGGCAAGTTCAGTGACAACTCTCCGCTGCGGGTTGTCGCTGCTAAGGGACTACCGAGCCTGGACTCCACCTGCGCAAGGTCGCCAGCGCCGAAGGTGTAACAGCACGGGTGTATGCACGGCCCGAGGACGGCCGCCACTCGTGTCGCACCCAAACGTCGCATGCTCTGAACTGTTGCCTCGATCACACCGGCGCGCAGTCCTCTCCATCCCGCGTGAGCGACTCCGATCACACCTTCGGGACTCGCCAGGGCAACTGGGGCGCAGTCGGCGCCGAGAACCGCCAAGGCAACTCCGGGAGCGGCGCTCACCGCCGCGTCGGCTGGCTCACCCGAACATTCCCCGGGGTGCTCCACGGCTACGACCCTGGCACCATGCACCTGCTCCAGCGCCGTCCATGGCCGATCAACGATCTTGCGGCGCCGCACTTCGGCTATACCACCGGGCTCGGCGAAGTCGCCATGGGCCCATCCGGTGCATGCCACCCTGGCCGTGTCAAAAATCGTCCACTCCGCCGTCAGGGGGGGGGCGCATAGCGTCGACGCGCCGTGCAGTGTCACTCGGGCAAGACCGCCGGCGTCACTTCAAAAAGTCGGGGACGTCGAACTCGTCGCCGATGAGGCCGAATTCGTCGCTGTTGCGGAGTTCCCTCTCGGTTGCGAGGAGGCCGAGGCCCGCTTTGGCGGCAGGACGCTCCTGCTCGGCCGGACGATCCCAGCCGTCGAAGCCCGCAGCGATGACTGTCACACGAACCTCGTCGCCCATCGAATCGTTGATGACAGAGCCGAAGATGATGTTGGCATCGGGGTGCGCTACTCCGTGGATGATCTCGGCGGCTTCGGTGACCTCGAAGAGCCCGAGGTCGCTTCCACCGGCGATGTTCAAGAGGATCCCCTGCGCTCCTTCGATCGAGGCTTCAAGAAGCGGCGAGGTGATCGCCAGCCTCGCGGCAGTGACCGCACGATTGTCACCTGAGGCCGTCCCGATGCCCATGATGGCGGTGCCGGCGTTGCTCATGATCATCTTGACGTCTGCAAAGTCCGTGTTGATTAGACCTGGGGTGGTGATGAGGTCGGTGATGCCCTGAACACCGGACAGCAGCACCTCGTCGGCCATCTTGAAAGCGTTGACCATCGACGTCTTCTCATTGGAGACGGTGAGAAGACGATCGTTCGGGATCACGATCAAGGTGTCGACCTTCTCCCTGAGGCGCTGGATGCCAGCTTCGGCCTGGGTCGACCGTCGACTTCCCTCGAAGCCGAAAGGCCGCGTGACAACGCCAATGGTGAGCGCACCGAGAGACTTAGCGATCTCCGCCACGACCGGCGCTCCACCTGTGCCGGTACCGCCGCCCTTACCCGCCGTGATGAAAACCATGTCGGCGCCTTTGAGGGCCTCCTCTAGGTCCTGGCGGTGCTCTTCGGCCGCAGCTCGACCAACCTCGGGATCGCTTCCGGCACCGAGACCCCGGGTGAGTTGCCGACCGATGTCGAGCTTGACGTCCGCATCGCTCATGAGCAGGGCCTGAGCGTCTGTATTGACAGCGATGAACTCGACCCCTTTCAAGCCGGCGTCGATCATGCGGTTGACAGCGTTCACCCCGCCACCACCAATCCCGACGACTTTGATCACTGCGATGTAATTCTGGGCGGCACCAGCCATCGAAACCCTCCAGGGCGGTCCGACACTCGGAACTATTCCGAGTGTCTATGTTTGTTCAGACTCCTCCAAGCGTGCCACGCCCGACTGTCGCGATCCCGGATACTTGCGAATACGACGACCTCGAAACTTATGGCGTTGCGCGGACCTGCAGCTTCAGAGCGTTCAACTGACTGCCTGAGACAAAACCTCTAGTAGATATATAGACTTTCTCTCAACCTACGCAAATGGTCTAGACCATAGCCGTCTCGGGGTGTCTCCGTCAAGACGACGACGTTGACTGGGTCGCGCCTGCCGGCCCACTCAGGACTGGGCGCTCAGGCACACTAAGATCGATTCCGCTGATGCCGCCCCGCGGACCTTGGTCGAGCACGGTTAGAAGGGCTACAACCTTCGCTGCTAGATGTGAGCCGTCCCCGAGGTTTACGGCAACCGTCTGGGGCTGGTTGGCAAAGGCGGCTCCCGGTGCCCCCAAAGCCGGATTTTCCGTCGCCGGGGTCTGAGCGGCCGTGACCCTGAGCGTCAAGGCGCCGCCCCCGATGTTGATCGACTGAACCATCCCCCGCCGATTCGAAGGCAACTCGCTGACGAACGCCAGAGCCGCCGCGACCTGACTCGGCGGGTTGGAGCTCGAAGCGTTGACGTCGACGTTGGCCAAAGTGACCGGCCCTGACGGTCCTGCCTTCGCTCCGGGCGATCCGGGAATCCAGGATCCGACCGGCCCGAGCGTGGTTACACCGTTGAGCCGTGGCAGCGACGGCGGCGGCGACGCCGCGTATGCCAGCACCCTGCCGGTCTGATCCACTTCCGCCCACTGGGTCGGTCCGTGCACTCCGGGACGCTTGACGACCATAACCGGGTAGCGCTGCGTCACCGACACTACTAGCGTGCCCGGCCACGTAACCTGTGCGGCTGCGGCCCCCAAGTCGGCTGTGTTGTCGAGGCGACCCACGACCGTCGAGGTGTTGATGTCGATCAGCGGCTCGTACAGCCTGACGCCGGCAAAGCTCGCTACCTCCGACACCGCAAACGCTGCCGAAGTTGTGAGACGGATGTGGCGAAGCTCGAAGATCGGGCTGTACAGCGACCCGGCTGCGAGCCCGGCAACTGCGAGCACGGCCCCGGATGCGAGAAACCGGTGGAGACGTCGCCGCCCTTCCTGGCGGCGCGCCTCGACCCACCGGCCGGCGATACGCGGGTCGACTCGGGGGCGAGTCAGGACGTCAGTCATCTTCTGCCTTTCCTTCTGGGATCTCGAAACCTTGCGAGAAAGCTGATGAGAAGTTCAACTTGACGTTGAGACTGTGGCGGCTTCCCCGCGCATCTCTGCGCCGAGCTGTCATGTCGGCCCCTCAGGCGGGAAGCCGATCATCTTGACCTCGGGGTGCAAGTCGATCGAGAAGCGTTCTCGAACGCGACGCTGCACTAGCGCAATTAGCGCCGCCACGTCGTCGGCAGAACCGCCGTCGTCCGCCTGTATGAAGTTGGCGTGCTTCGCAGAAATTGTGGCGGTGCCGATGCGTAGACCCTTCAGGCCGGCGAGGTCGATCAGGCGGCCCGCCGAGTCTCCGGGCGGGTTCTTAAAGACTGACCCTGCGTTCTGGCCGCCAGGCTGATTCTCTCGACGCCAGCGGACTATGCCAGCTATGACGCCACGTCCTTCGCGCGGGTCACCCAGCCTGAGGCCGAATCTCGCTCTGGTGACGAGCTGACTGTCCGTCACAGCAGAGCTGCGATACGACAAGACGAGCTGGTCCACTTTAATCTCCCGCACCTGGCCCGCTTGTGGTCCCGCCAAATCGCAGACGGTTGCGGCTTCGAGTGTCTGCGATATATCCGAGCCGTGGCCACCAGCGTTCATACGAACCGCTCCTCCCACAGATCCAGGGACTCCGACCGCCCATTCCAAGCCTGTCAGCCCAGCGTCCACGCTTCGGCGTGCAAGCGCGGGCAGAGCCACCGCCGCTCCGGCGCAAAGGCGGGGCCCTTCGACTTCGACCACGCCAAACACGGAAGAGTCGAGGAGCACGGCGATACCGCCGAAACCGCTGTCGGCGACCAGCATGTTCGATCCTCTGCCAACGACCAGCGTTGGAAGGCCGCTCGCTTCGACTGCCTCTACGAGCATTAAAAGATCGCTGTCCGAGGCGACAGTCACAACAACTTCCGCGCTGCCGCCGACCCTGTAGGTGCTAAGAGCGCCGATCGAACCACCGAGAACAGCCCGGTCACCGAGCGGGGCGAGCACCTCGAAAGCCCGCAGCGCTGCGCTTCGCAATTCTGCATTTCTCACTGCCGAACTGCCTTCATCGCCGTCCGAGGGCGTCGAAGGATGCCATGACCATATTGGGGATCTCTGTAATGTCACCCGCGCCGAGTGTCAGACAAAGATCTCCGGGCTGGAGCAGCTCGGCCAACAGAGAAGCGACCGATCGGAGCGTCCCAGCGCGGTGGATCTCGACGTCGGGATGGGAACGCCGGACTGCCTCGACTATCAGGTTCTCGTCGACTCCAGGCCTCGGCTTCTCGCCTGCTGCGTATATGCCTGCGATGACGATGACGTCAGCACCCTCGAACGAGTCTGCGAACTGCCTCCAAAGCGCCTCGGTCCGGCTGTAGCGGTGAGGTTGGAAGACTGCCACGACCCTCGACCAGTTGCCCAGGCGCGCTGTGGCGATCGCTGCTGCTACTTCGCTCGGGAGATGGTCGTATCCGTCGACGAACGACACGCCGGCGACGCTCCCCCTCGACTGGAAGCGGCGGGCTACCCCTTTGAACGCACCGACCGCATCGCCGATCGATTCGACCGGGGCACCAAGAGCTGCGCTGACGGCGACCGCTGCTAAGGCATTGCGCACGTTGTGAAACCCCGGCACCGCAAGGTGGACAACGACATCCCGGTCGTCTGGTCCGCCTTCTGATTCGACCTCACGGTCTACTGCAGCGCGGACGGCTCGAGCGGGTACCTGAACACGAAAGTCGGATCCGTCGCTATGCATCTCGACGGCGACGGCGGCAAGGTCGGCCTTCAACGACGCTCCGTATGTCAGCACGGAGCGCGCAATGCCGTTCACCCTGGCGGCCACTCGGAGTGCGCCAGGGTCATCGGCGCAAAGCACCGCCACTCCGTCATGTGGTGAAGCGAAGCGAGTGAACTCGTCCTCGAGCCTCCCGACGTCACCGTAGAACTCCAGGTGGTCTGCCTCCACGTTTGTGACCACGACGGCTTGCGCGTCGAGTCTCGTGAAAGTCCCGTCGCTCTCATCAGCCTCTACAACGAGCCACTCCCCGTCCGGGTCCCATCTCCCGCCGGGGCCCAAGCCCACAATCTCAGAACCGACTATCCATGACGGTTTCCAGCCAAGACGATCCAGTGTTGCAGCGATCATCGCAGTCGTGGTTGTCTTTCCATGCGTGCCGGAGACGGCTATCGTGGGTTTGAGCGAGCAGATAGCAGCCAAAAGGTCCGCCCGGCTCCATACCGGCGTTCCCGACTCCCTCGCAGCGGTGACATCGGCGTCGCCGTCAGGTACCGCTGTAGAGCGTACGACCACATCAGCAGCAACCGCCATTTCGGGGGTGCTCCCGACCGCAACCGCAACGCCGAGCCGACCGAGGCGCTGCAGGCTCGGCGAGTCAGAGGCATCTGAGCCCGTAACCGAGTAACCCATCTCGACTAGCACCGTCGCGATTGCGCTCATTCCTGCTCCGCCGGCTCCTACGACGTGAACCCTTCGAGCGCGAGCAAGTCGAGATCCGAACCCTCCGACGTTACCCGACGTCTCGGTACCCGCCGGTGTCTTGATTGCCGGTGCCCGAGCAGTGGCCGCCTCGTCGGCTGACAGTTCACGCACGCGCGTACCTCTCGGCGAGGCGAGCCACGCTGTCAGCCGCATCCGGGCGTCCGAGAGCACGCGCTGCCCTGGCCATCTCTTTGATACGACCTGGCTCCGAGGTCAGACTCTCGACTGCCTCTTCGAGGGTCGCTCCGTCGAGATCCGAGTCGCCGATCACAGAAGCTGCCCCTGCGTCAGCCAAGAATCTTGCGTTATAGGTTTGATGGTTACCCGGCGAGCCGGGGAGCGGAATGAGGATCGAGGCCACTCCAACGACTGCGATCTCTGCGACGGTCGTAGCGCCCGCGCGGCTTATCAGGAGATCACTGGCACGCAGAAGCAGGTCCATGCGATCCTCGAATCTCACCCGTCTGTAGTCGATTACAGATCCCGCCGGCAGCTGGCGCCGGGAGAATTCGTCCCAGTCACGCTCGCCGACGACGTGGTAGACGGTGATTCCGCTCCGAGCCGCCCATGACGAAGCGAGCGAGAACACAGCCTCGTTGACCCGCAAAGCCCCTAAAGACCCGCCTACCGCTGCTACGACGACCGTGTTGACGTCGATCCCCAACTCCCGGCGGGCTTGCGCCGTGCCTTCAGGAGACGTGTCCGCCTCGGCAATCTCTGAGCGGACCGGGTTACCGGTGGTCACCGAACGTGGTAACTGCGTACCTGGAAACGAGACGGCACACGCAGCAGCGAAGCGACCCGAAATGCGATTCGCCAGTCCGGGCAGCGCATTCTGCTCCGCGACGACTATCGGCACACGCAAAAGTATGCCAGCTGCTGCAGCGGGGACACTTGCATAGCCCCCGACCACCACCACTACGGACGGGCGTCTCCTGCACAGAAGTTCCAGGGCGCGAAGGAACCCGGCGAGCAGACCGACGACAGCCTTCATGTTCGCCGCTGTGAGGCGTCGTGCTATGCCGCGACCGGGTAGCGCCACCAGTTCGAAGCCCGCCGATGGAACCATTCGGCATTCGATCCCACGACTCGATCCGACGAAGAGAATGCTCGATTCACTATGTCCTCGCGCCACCAAAGCCCGCGCGATTGCGATCGCCGGAACGACGTGGCCGCCTGTTCCCCCCCCCGCTATCACCGCCCATACCCGGGCGTCTCCCGGCGGTTTGCGCCCCCGTGCCGTCAAGTCAGCTGCGTCCGCGAGGTCCTTGCGATGTTCGCCAGCATCCCGACGCCGAACAGCGATATGACCAAAGCCGAGCCGCCGAACGACACGAAGGGCAGCGGTACACCGGTGACAGGGAGGATACCGACGACAGCACCGATGTTGATAACAGCCTGACTTGCCAGCCAAGCGGTAATGCCCGTGGCGAGGAGGCAGGCGTAATTCGACGGCGCCCTCGCCGCGACGCGCACACCGACCAGCACCAAAGCTGCAAAAAGGCCGCTGACGAACAGTCCGCCGACAAGGCCGGTCTCTTCACCGATCACTGCGAAGATGAAGTCCGTCTGCGCATTCGGCAGGTACCCGTAGCTTGCAAGGCTCGCCCCGATCCCGTCGCCGATGACCTGGCCGTGACTGAGCGCCACCAGGGCCTCCACTGACTGGTAGCCGCTTTGATGGGGGTGAGCGAACGGGTGCAAAAAGGCGGTTAGACGCCGCCACCTGTATGGCGAGGCCTTCGCCAAACCGAACGCACCCACAACCGCGCCTGCACTCATCGCCCCCATCCACCTTCCTGGTATCCCGGCGGCGAAAAGCATCGATGTGGTTACGACCATCACCACGATGGTCGTGCCCATGTCTGGTTGGGCCATCACCAAAGCGCCGACCAGACCAAGCATCGCCAGCACAGGTCCCGCCTGGTACTTCCAGGGTCCCTTTCCGCCACGCCGGTCAAGGATGTCGGCGGTGAAGATGATAAGCGCAAGCTTCGCAAGCTCGGAAGGCTGGATCTGGACGCTCGTCGTGCCGAGCCATCGGGTAGCACCTCCGGCGCTGACCCCGACGCCCGGAACTAGTACGGCGAACAGGAGGCCGACCGTCAACCACATGAGCATTGGCGCGACCCGCCGCCAGAAGCTGTGATGCACCCGGAATGCAACAAACAATCCCGTCCATCCCAACGCAAGCCAAATCCATTGCCTGATGAAGTAGTGCCAAGGCGACCCGAAGATCGTCAGGCTCGTGATGGATGATGCCGAGAACACCATGACGACACCGATCATGCAGAGAACCGCAACCAAGGAGATCAGGAGCCACAAGCTGTTGTCCTTCGAACGCCCGGACCCAATCTTCGGCGCGCTCTCCTGCCAGTCGCCGCGAGACTTTCGCCTGGAACCCGCCGGGGACGGCCGGTTGGACGTGCCTCGCCTTTGCTGCGTCTTTACCTTCATCGCCAATCTTCTCCGGTGTCTGTCGTCTGGGTCATCTGGGTCATCTGGGTCATCTGGCTTGCAATACGCGAAGGGGAGGACCCTGACCGGGCCGGATTTGTAATCAACCTCCACCACCTCGCGCTATGAAGTCCGCATAGAACGATCCGAGTGCGACAGCCGTAAACAGACCAGAGAGAATCCAGAACCGGATGATCACTGTCGTCTCAGGCCAGCCGACCAGTTCGAAGTGGTGGTGTATGGGCGCCATTCGCAGGACCCTCCTATGCAAAAGCCGGAAGCTGGCCACTTGAACCACGACCGAAGCAGTTTCGATGACGAACAAACCTCCGATGATGAACACGAGGAGGTCGACGTTCTCGAGTAACGCTAGAACAGCGATCGCGGTGCCGATACCCAGCGAACCGGTGTCACCCATGAAGATTCGGGCTGGCGCAGCGTTGAACCATAGGAAGCCGCAGCACGCTCCGATGAAGGCCGTCGCTATGGCGGCCTCGTCGAGGGGTGCCGGGTTCTGGTAGAGGCTGAAATGGCGAAACTGGTAGAACCCGATCACGGTAAAGGCTGCGAACGCGAACGCTGACGACCCCGCCGCAAGGCCGTCCAAACCGTCCGTGAGGTTGACGGCGTTCGCGAAGCCGACAATCACGAGCACCGCAAGGATCACCCAGCCCACTTTTCCCAAGTTGATGCCGGTCGAGTTGAAGCGGGTAAACGACAGATGAGTGTCGACCTTCAACCATGTGACAGCCGACAGAGCAAACGCCAGAGCGACAATGAGCTGAGCCCCTGCTTTCGCGCGCTTGTTCAGTCCGAGGCTTCGCTGGTGACGCACCTTTATCCAGTCGTCAAGGAATCCAATCCCAGACGCGGCAATAATCGTCGCTACCGCCACGATTCCGCGGGTCGTAAAAGCAGAACCGATGTGAGCGACGAAATAGCCGGCAACGCTGGCGGCGATTATGGAAATACCGCCCATTGTGGGCGTCCCCGCTTTGGTCAGGTGCTGCCTCGGTCCGTCCTCTCGAATCTGCTGGCCGATCCCGCGCTTGACAAGCCAGCTGATCAACAGCGGAGTAGCGACCATGGATACGGCCATTCCAACCAACCCAGCCAGAAGGAGGTCGGTCACGGCTGCCCCTGCCTCGCAGTAAGTATTCGATTGAGCGCCTCCTGCGCCACCGTGACGTCGTCGAAAGCCGCTAACCTACCGGCGACCTCCTGGTACTTCTCGTGTCCTTTCCCTGCGATCACGACGACATCCCCGGCTTGAGCTGTCGCGAGGGCGGTTGCGATAGCTTCTGCCCTGTCCACTTGCGATAAGGCAGAGCCCCCCGCGTCGGAAACGCCGGCCAGCACGTCGGAAACGATGGTCTCGGGATCCTCAGAGCGGGGATTGTCGGAGGTAACAATAAGAAGGTCCGCCAGCTGGGATGCTGCGAAACCCATCAGAGGTCGCTTGGTGCGGTCGCGGTCGCCTCCGGCGCCGAAGGCCACGATCAGCCTCCCTTCGCAAATCTGGCGTGCCGCTGCCAGGACACTGGTAAGTCCGTCCGGCGTGTGTGCGTAGTCCACAATTACAATAAACGGTTGGCCAGCGTCGACCAGCTCGAAACGCCCTGGCACCTTCTTCAGTGCCGACAGGCCTTCGGCTATCGCCTTCACCTCTATGCCGAGGGAGCGAGCGCACGTAGCGGCCGCAAGGGCATTCATCACGTTGAACCGGCCGCCCAGTGCGATGCTCATGTGCTGGCCCTCCCAGACGAAGTTACTTCCGGTCGGGGTGAAGTCAATCTCGGTGGCGTCGTCGATTGAGAATGTGACGACGTGCGAGCCGCGTTCGCGCAGCGACTCCGAGAGGCGTTGGCCCCAGGCATCGTCGCTGTTGACCACCGAGACACCAAGCCTGTCAGTCTCAAACAATCGCGCCTTGGCGTTGAAGTACGACGACATATCACCGTGGTAGTCAAGGTGCTCCGGAGTGAGGTTTAGGAACACACCCGCGGCAAAGCGGATCGAGTCGCAGCGGTGCTGCTCCAGAGCATGCGACGAGACCTCCATCGCCACGGCCCTCCCACCGGATCGTTCCCATTCCGCTAGCAACGCCTGCAGTTCGGGCGCTTCTGGTGTCGTGCGCGCCTGGCTGAGTGTTCCGACGGCTGCCGCTGGCCATCCGTTTGAGTCGAATATCTCCTTGAGCATAGCGCAAGTCGTGGTTTTCCCGTTGGTCCCGGTTACCCCGGCGATCGTCAGACGGCTCGACGGGCAACCCCACAGCACGTCGCTTAGCGGCCCGAGAGTCCGTCTGACCGAATGTACGATCACTTGAGGAACCTCGATGTCGAGGTGGCGCTCGCTCAGTATCGCTACTGCACCACCGGCTACGGCCTCCGCGGCGTATGCGTGGCCGTCGACCAGGCTGCCCGGAACACAGGCGAACATCGACCCAACACCAATTCGGCGTGAATCGATCACCACGCTCGAGACGTCGACAGTTTCGTCCCCGGCGAGTCCGAGGAGCAAGTCGGAGTCCGCTAGCCCCGCTGATTGTACGAGCTCACCGAGGCGCACGGTCCTCAGGCACCAAGTCGACCGGTCATCGGGGCGATCTCAAGGCAGACCGGCAATAAGAGACTTTACCGCCGGCCAGTCGCTGTCAGCGCCAGGAGTCATCGAAGTCGGACCTGCTGGTGGTGACGCGCTTCCCTTCGCCGCGGTAGAGGCCAAGCGATCCCTTGAGGTGGGCGTTAGGTAGTTGACAGACGACGGCTGTACCATGCCCAGCTTGCCTTCCGCCGTCGCAATGATGTTGGCGGGCGAGGAAAGCTCCGCGACGCGCAATCGGAGGCCCTGGTATGTCGTCTCCTGCGCCGCTATGCGCGCGTTCGTCGTGTCAAGCGCAAACTGACGTTGCGCAAGGACGACATGCACGTAGACAAGGCCGAGGCAGACAACGGTGGCCGTCGCAACGCACAGTCCGAATAACATTCGAGCGCTCGGCCTGAACCGGGGCTTCGACCCCATCTCGATCAGGCGAAGATGGCTCGCACCTGGGCGTCCGATCTGTGCCTCTGAGTCCGCTTGACGGTTGGGCGCAGGCGCTGACAAGTCGCGTAGGTCGTCACTGTCGCCTTGCCAGTCCGGACCCGGCGATCGTCTGGACCTCGGGTAGCGCTCCCGGCGAAGTTCTCCTGCAGCCCTGCTCAAGTCTCCGACTTCCTCTCATCCGCATCCAGCCCGTCGCCGGCACCCGGGGTGAAACCGAGTGCTTCCACTGCTCTGAGGCGCGCGCTTTCAGCGCGATGGTTTCCGTCTACTTCGCTTTTGGACGGTCTGAGCGCGCCCCTCACCAGGTACCGCACTCGTGGAACCGCTCCGCAGACACAGGGAAGCCGAGGAGGGCATGTGCAGCCGCCGGTCACAGCTTCTCGGAAGCAGTCCTTCACTATCCGGTCCTCGCCCGAGTGGTATGCGAGTGTGACGCAACGCCCTCCCGGCGCAAGGCGCCGCAAAAGCCGATCCAATGCTGGACCGAGTAAGACAAGCTCGTCGTTCACCGCAACGCGTACCGCCTGGAACACCCGGCGTGCGGGGTGACCGCCGGTGCGGCGCGCAGGTGCTGGTATCGCTGACTTCACGACCTCGGCGAGCGCCATCGTAGAACACAGCGGTCGCCCGGCGACGATAGCGCTTGCGATCCTCGAAGCGAATCTCCGCTCACCGTGTTCGCGAAACAGCGCCGCCAAATCACCCGGAGCCCAGCCGTTGACAATCGAATCGGCGGTCAGCGCGCTGCTCGAGTCCATGCGCATGTCGAGGGGACCATCTGTCCGATAGCTGAATCCGCGCTCGCCCGTGTCGAGCTGTGGCGAGCTTACCCCGAGGTCGAAGAGCACTGCCGTGAGCGCGGACAGCGGCGCTTCGTCGAGGAAATCGCCGGCTATGTCGAAACGGGCGTGCTTAAGGCGAACCCGGCCTGCGAAAGGAGCGAGAGTGCCGCTGGCGGCATCGATGGCCGCGCGGTCACGGTCGACGCCGATGAGCGCAAGCTGAGGGGCTGCCTCGAGCACTGCCCGGGCGTGTCCTCCCCCGCCTACGGTACAGTCGAGATATATCCCCGGTGGCGATTGCGCAAGCAGGCCGACCACCTCATTCAACATCACAGGCTCGTGAACGAAGGAGTTCACGGCAGCCTTGCGGGCGATCCGCAGCCCCTCGACCAGCTGGCCGTCGGGATTTCTCCCCGACTCAGGCAGGCGGAAGCAGGAGACGGAGAAGGGGACTCCCGCCCTGCTGGTCGGAGGGCTGCGCATCGCCCGCTTGTCGGATCGCACCGCTTTGACATGTTGAGGCCTTAGACTGACGCGCCGAGCATCGCGTCGCCGGCCGCTTCGTGGACAGCCCAGGAGTCCGGATTCCACAACTCCACGTGAGTGAGCGCGCCCATCACCAGGACTGTCGATCCTTCCGCGAGCTGTGCGAACCCGCGAAGGTACTGCGGTAGCGCGATCCGGCCTTGGCCATCGAGATCCACTTCTGTCGAGCCGACAGAAAAGGCCCGGGCGCGATTGCGGTCCTCGGTCGAGCCCTCGAAAAGTGGGGCCATCTCCCGCGCCTTGTCTTCGAAGGCCAAGGGTGTCCACACGGCGAGGCAGCCCTCGCTGTACTTGGAGACCAGCGCCTTTTGGTCGAAGGACGTGCGGAAACGGTGCGGAAGTATTAGCCGCCCCTTCCCGTCGAGGGAGTGCTCGTATCTCCCCACGAACTTCGTTTCCACTTGACACTGACTCCGTCCTCTGGGCGAGCAGGGTCCCTCCCTTTCGCTCCACTTGCCCCCACTCTATGGTCTAGACCCCCACCCTGTCAATCAAATGGGGCTCGCGAGACAGTTCTCGGCCTGCGGGCAAACGTCGAGGGCGCGTGAACACCCGTTTCGGCGATCAGGCGAGCTCGCGTTGGAACTCTGTCGTGAAATTTCGGCGGTTCTCCTAAGCAACCGTGCGTGGCGCCCCTCAGCCGTGCTCGAGGACTTGCGGAGGGTTCAAATCGGGCTGACGAAGATGCTGACGCCCACCCCGAAGTCGGACGGGGACCGGGACGCGGGGACGGGACAGGACGGGGTCAGACTACGGCTCGGGCGTCTCCAGCCCAGCGACGTGCTTCACGAAGGCATCCGTGACCTGCCGGCCGCGCTGTACACCGATTCCGACGGCGACAGCTTCGAGTTCGCCGGTGGCCGCGCCCTCCGGCAGTTTGAGTATCTCCTCGTAATCGTCGGGTTGCCAGCTGAGCATGACGGCGGACTGGAACAGCGCTCCCTGCTGCGTGCGGCGCTGCGATATCCCGACGACCTTGCGGCCGGCGATCGTCACCTCCCCCGGACCGAGTCCGGCGAAGCACACCGTGCGAGACCAGGGTGTGTGGCGCATCGCACCCTGCCAGACGTCGGCTTCGGACCCGAAGGACGCCGCCCAGCAGCCCCCGATCCAGCGCGCCGCCAGCGAAACGTCAGCCTGCCATAGCGGGTCGCCCGACGGTAAGACGACATCCACCCAGAGGATCTCCTGCGGCCCTACTAGAACCGCCGAACCGCCGCTTCGCCGCCTAGCGAGCCCGACGTGCCGTCGATCGAGCGCTTCGAAGTCGACGGCGTCGGTCTTCTGGCTCGGACCAAGCACCAGTGCACGATGCGACGGGGTCAGGACCCTGATCTGTCGCCGTTGGCTTACGAGCGCTTCGCCAGACTGGCTGTTCAGGTCGTCGGCACAGCCGTGCGAACGCACAACTTGCCAGGCGTCAGGCGGTGAGGGCACTACCCGAGGGGAGGCAGAGGTAGGCCTCCCATTCGCGCTGCATCCGCTCGCTCGCTAGCAGGACGAACGTACGTTGGCGCGGCGGAGCCGGAGGGTGACGCAGACGCATCCCGATTTCCTCGAGCAGCCGGTCGCGTTTGTGAAAGTTGCAGGCCCTGCATGCGGCAACAACGTTGTCCCACGAATGTCGACCGCCCCTGCTCTTGGGTATGACATGATCAATGCTTTCCGCCTCGGCCCCGCAGTACTGACACTTGTGACCGTCGCGAGCGAATACCGCCCGGCGATTGAGGGCTGCCCTGGCGTGATACGGAACTCGGATGTAGTAGCACATCCTCACGACGGAAGGCTCCTTCAAGCAGAGATTCTCGGAGCGCACGTACCGCTCGGAAGGCCGGAGCATCTCGGCTTTGTGGTCAAGCAAGAGCATCAGGGCTCTGCGGGTTGGGACTACGCACAGGGGTTCGTAGGTGGCGTTGAGCACGAGAGCCTGCGTCATGCCAACCCCTTCACTATGCCCTAGGAGGTTCCGGGCACCCGGTAGGCCTCAATGTGGCCGCGGCACCGCTCGGTCTGGGCATTCTCATGCGCTTTTAGATTAGTCCCCTCCGTTGTGTTGCCGGCGACACCACTCCAGATAGGCGATCAGGTCCTCACCTGAGGCACCGCGTTCGTCACCGTACATCGTCTCTGAGCGGAAATGGCGGTAACGCGCCCGGGGGAAGGGAACCGGCGGCCACGTCGCCCACCAACGCCGGGGAACGAACCGCGCTGCGACAGGCCAGAGGTCCGGTCGACGGGCGAGTGCCCCGACGGGCGAACTGCTCCCGAGGGTATATGACTTCACAGACACTACGCTAGAACAAGGCTCGCCCCCGGAGGACATTGATGGATCGACAACTCGCGACCACCGCGGTTCTGGATCCCTTCACGTCTGTATTCGACTCTGTAGTAAGCAACATTTCGACCGTTGTCCGAGGCAAGGAAGGGGCCATCGGACTCGCTCTCGTCTGCCTCCTGGCCGAAGGTCACCTTCTCATCGAGGACGTCCCGGGGGTCGGCAAGACGACTCTCGCGAAGGCCATCGCGCGAAGCTTCGACCTTGAGTGCCGTCGAATCCAGTTCACGCCAGATCTCCTGCCGTCCGATATCACCGGCGTCAGCCTGTATAACCGTGACGGCATGAGCTTCACGTTCCGCCCAGGACCGGTCTTCGCCAACGTCGTCATCGCCGACGAGATCAACCGTGCGTCACCGAAAACCCAGTCTGCGCTCCTCGAAGCGATGCAGGAACGACAGGTTTCACTGGACGACGTGACCCGACCTCTTCCCGACCCTTTCATGGTCGTGGCCACCCAGAACCCGATCGAGTACGAGGGCACGTATCCTCTTCCGGAAAGCCAGATCGACCGGTTTTTGATGCGGCTCAGTCTCGGCTACCCGGACAAGGATTCCGAAGCGGCCATGTTGGATGCGGCCAGGGCAAGGGAGCCGCTCGACGTGGCGAAACTACCCGTAGTCGCCGACAACGCCACCATTCAGGCAATGTTCCGAATAGTGAAGTCGATCTACAACGCTTCTTTCGTGCGTTCCTACATCGTTGAGCTGGCGGCGGCAACGAGGTGCCACCCTGCGGTGCGCCTCGGAATGTCGCCGCGGTCGACGCTCGGAATGCAGCGAGCCGCTCAGGCACTCGCAGCGTCGCTCGGACGAGCCTATGTCACCCCCGACGACGTGAAGGCGGTCCTACGCCCGGTGGTGGAGCACCGTCTGGTACTCGATCCGTCGCTCGCTGCGTCCGGAACGGACGTGCGCGAGATCCTCGACGAGATCGAACGGGCTGTCCCAGTCCCCACCGGACGCGACATAGAGCGCTGAAACCTGTGCATCGAAGCACCTCAAGGCCCACCCGCCGGAACCGGTGCCCCGGGTCGGCTTGTCCGACGCCACGAAGTGAAGGCTGGCACCCATGAGACTTTCGGTATCCCTGACCCCGAGGGGGCAAGCCTTGACGGCTTCCGCGGGCGCGCTCGCCCTCGGAGCATTCCTGTCGGGCGCACTCGAGTTATACGGACTGTCCGCTGCAGCGCTCGTCCTCGTCGTGGTGGCGTGGGGCCGGGCGAGGTTCGCTTCGTGGGACGTGGCTTTCACGCGGACGGTGACGCCTGCACGGGTAGCGGTCGGGGGAACGTGCCGCGTCGATGTCGTCGCGTGCAATACCGGAAGAAGGGCGAGCCCGCGCGCGGAAGGGCGCGACCCTTTCGGCGACACCGGGCGGACGGCGCGCTTCATCATCGCCCCCCTGCGCCCCGGCGAAGTTAGGCGAACGTCGTACCGTGTGACGCCGTCGAGACGAGGTGTCTACAGTCTCGGCCCGCTGTCAGTAAGGGTATGTGACCCTTTCGGGCTCGCCGAGGCTGTCGGCCGCGCCGCCGGGGAGGCCAAGCTCAGGGTGCATCCGCGCTTCGAGGTCCTACCAGACTCAGCTCTGCCGGGCGGCGGCCGGCTTCGCCGCAGGGCCACAGGCCAAAGCGACGGAACGGAGCCGGACACTTTCGTGCTGAAACGCTATTCGGTGGGAGACGACATCCGTCGCGTTCACTGGCCGACGACGGCACGCGTCGGCGATCTCACCCTCCGCCACGACGAGCCACGCCACAGCGGGTTAGTGGTCGTCATCGCCGATCTGCGTCGCGACACCGTAGCGGGTGACAATACGCCCGGCAGTTATCCAGATGCCGAGATCCCAATCGACGCCAGCCAGTCGGACGTCCTTGAGACGATCCTGGAGGCGACCGCCACCCTCGCCGTGTCGTGGCTGCGCGCCGGGTATCTGGTCAGGTTGCTGACAAGCGCCGGCTTCGACTCCGGCCGCGGGGCGGGCCAAGCGCACTCGACGACGATCCTCGATGCGCTGAGCGAAGCTACCACTCACGCAGCGCAGCAACAGCGCCTGAGCGAACTTCCGATCGCTGACATCCCGGTCGTCGTGGTCACCACCGACAAGTGCGACCAACGTCGCTTCGTCGCACTGCTAGGACAGCGCTCGATGAAAAATATGACCGTCGTCTGCGTCGCGACCCCTCCCACGAATCTGACTCCGTGCGATCCGGACATGATCCCGACCGCCTCGTTCGGCATCGACGAGGAAGGCCCACGGTCGCGCATTGTCGGGCCGAGGAGGCAGATACGGATTCCAGCCGGGAGCACCCTGGCACGCCATGCCGGCAGTTCGGTGGTCGAAGCTTGACCACCCCGGCGAAGCGGTTTGACTGGGGCGAACCGGCGCGCGCCGTCTCGGTTTCGATGCTGAGCGTGACGGCTGCAGGCGGCCTCTTCAGGGTCTTCGTCGGACTCGCCTGGGCCGGTCCGGTGGTTGTCGTGCTCGCAACCGCGACAGCCGCTATGTGGCTCCAAAGGCGCCGTCGACGTTTATGGCGGGTCGTCTCAGGATTTCTGGCGGTAGTGGTAACAGTTATTTGGACCGTTTTCCCCTCGTCGACGTTCCTCGGCCTTCCGACACTCTCGACGCTTCACGTCTTGCGGTTGGCGCTGCGAAGCATCGGTCCGAGCTTTGCTTTGTCCGTACCGCCCGTGCACCCGACATCGGGTTTGGAGCTTCTAGTTGCCGGCGGAGGCGGCATCATGGCAGTCGCGGCGCTTTGGATCTCGTCCTACCGCTCGACCGGAATTGCCGCTGTCTTTCCGTCGCTTGTCGTGTTCATAGCGGCGATCCCGGCAGGACGCGGCCCCGGGCGGATAACCGTCGTCGCTGGCTACTGCGTCGGCGTCTGCATCTACCTTTTCGTCACTTCGCTCGAATCGGAGCCCCGGTTGTGGTTCGCCGACGTGCACAGCCGACGACGAGGTTCGCGCCTGTCCAGCGCCGGAGCGACGACTTTGGCTGCCGTCGCAATAGCCGCAGCTGTGACAGCGTCGCTGCCAGGTGTCGACGGTGTGGGCGTACTCGGATGGAGAAGCGCCTCGGGCGGTTCCGGCCAGCGGATCGTCCCCAACCCGCTCATATCATTGCAGACACGGCTTCTTCAAGAGTCGAGCACTCCCGTGTTCCAGGTGCGCAGCACCGTCGCGTCGTACTGGCAGCTCACTACGCTCAGCACCTTCGACGGGACCACGTGGAGCTCGCACGGCTCCTACAGCGGCTTCACCTCGCAGCTTCCTGGCATCCCCAAAGCGTCGGGAGCGGTTCAGGTTTACCAGGCAACATTTGACATCCAGAACCTGGACTCGGTGTGGCTTCCCGACCAGTTCAACCCGGTATCGGTCAATGGCACCAAGGGAGTGTCTTACGATCCGCAGAGCGACAGCCTCCTCGTAGACGGTTCCACCTCAAACGGGATGACCTATACCGTCACCTCATACCGTTACCTCACCGACTTGACGGCGACCGAGTTGAAAGCCGCTCCCAAATTGCAATCCTCCCTGACGCTGTCGGCTGATTCGGCCCTACCCGCATCTGTCCCGCGCAGCGTCAAGGACCTTGCCGATCAGATAACTGCCGGCTCAACAAGCGAGTACGCCAAAGCGCTCGCAATCCAGAACTTCCTGACCGGTCCCTCTTTCAGCTACACGCTCAACCCGCCGACCGACGGGTCGGGCACATCCGCTTTGACCACGTTTCTCTTCGATACCAAAGCGGGTTATTGCCAGCAGTTCGCAGCAGCGTTTGCAGTGCTCGCCCGAGAGGTCGGTATCCCGACGAGACTCGGTGTGGGTTTCGCTACCGGTAACGCCACTCCAGGTGGCTTTCAGGTCCTCGACAGCGACGCGCACACCTGGCCAGAAGTTTACTTCGGTCCTCACTACGGTTGGGTTCCGTTTGAGCCCACACCGGGTTTCGCTGTGCCGGGCGCTGGTGCCTACGATCCGTCGAGCCCCACGTCGGCCCAGGGCCCTCAGCAGACACAATCCCCGGTTGCTCCGGCGAGTCCACTCAACACCGTCCCAGCCGGGCATTTCAAAGCCGGCGCTTCTCAAGGATCGGCGTCGAACGTGGCCCAAGGTGCGCCGCTTCAAACGGGATCTGGACAATCTCATGGCTGGGGGTGGGTTGTTTTACTCGTGATTTTGGGCGCTCTGGTCTCTTGGTGCGTCGCGGTAGCGGCATCGCGCGCTGCGCTGCGTCTCTTTCGGCGGGTCCGCGCAACAAGGCACGGTCCACGCAGTGTCGCCTTGGATGCGTGGCGCGAAGCGGAGGCAGAACTCGTCTGGTACGGCATCAGTCGCTCGTCAAGCGAGACCCCCAGGGAGTTCTCCCGCCGAGTGTCTCGCCTCGATACGCTCGGCGGATTGGCAGACCTTGCCGTAGTCGCTGACCAGGCGTCTTTCGCGCCAGTATTCGACTCGACATTGGCGCGAACGGCCGCAGAACTCTCGCAACGGACGAGAAGGAGCCTTCTGGGCGCCCAGAGCCGGACGCAAAGAAATTGGCGGCGACTCGGTGTCAGACCCTCGACGCTTGTCACAGTCACGACCGCCCTGCGCCAAATCCGCCTGGACTGGGGTCGAAAAGCTCGGATGCGGGACTGAAGGCTCGACGCCCGGGCGAGCGTCGCTCAGCTGTTGGCGTCGCCTCCGAAGCGCTCCCGAAGCTTGCGTGCCAGCTCAGCGAAGGACTGGCTCGGATTACGAGATCTGAAAGTCTGTGCGACCTGCTCCACTCCTAGGCGGCTGATCCTCGTCAGGTTCCTGATCAGGACCACTGAGGACACCAGCATGATGAGGAAGCCAAAAATAGCGAGAACCCAACTCGACGCGAAGGCTACAAGCAGCACTACCAGCCCGACGACGAAACCGAAAGCCGCCCACTTGCAGTTGCGGGCCAGGTAGCGCTGAAGGGTCGTCGACGCGATCATCTGTGCAGACTTCGGGTCTTGCGAATGGAACTGGCGTTCTATCTCCGCAAGGATTCGTTGTTCGTTCTCGTTGAGCGGCACCGTTCGCCTCCGACTACATCATCTCACCAGAAAAAAGATACGGCAACGCGACACGGTCGCGTCACGGGCAATCACGAACCCCGATCTGCCGATGAGGCGAAGCTACCAAAGCCGCCGGCATAACCGACGTTGCCCCGAAGCGGCTACGGACCTCGTCGACCGCAGCAGCTGCAGCCTCAGCCGCCCCCGACCGTCCCGCCTGGCCCCCAATGGGTGTGCCGCCGCCGGAAAAGTCGAGCGCCGGTTGCCAGGGTGCCACACTCGAGCTTCCCGAGAGGTTCGTCAAGCCGACCCCGAGGAGCCTGACGCCCCCATCGAGATCGAGCCCCTCCAACATGTCCAACGCAATCTTCGAGATCTCGATGCGGGAATCTGTGCCGACGTCAAGGCTGCGGGACCTGCTCCTCGTGACCATGTCGCCGTAGCGGACTTTCAACGTCACTGTTCTTGCAGACGCCCCTGCTCCTCGCGCACGGCTCGCGACTGTGTCGGCCAGCTTCATAACTTCGAGTCGCAGGCCTTCGCGATCGTAGCGGTCGAGCGCAAAAGTCTCCTCCTGGCTTACCGACTTCGTCGGCCGCTCGGAAACGACCGGACGGTTATCGATCCCCTGCGAGAGGTTGGCAAGCGTCGCGCCCTGCGCCCGGCCGAGGATGCCTTCCAGCGTCAGGGCGGGAAGCACCGCGAGATCTCCGATAGTCCGTATCCCGAGCCGGTGCAACCTAGAAGCGGTCGCCGGTCCAACTCCCCAGAGAGCTTCGACACGATGGGGATGCAAGAACTCGAGTTCCGTCCCCTCGGCGACGATGAACGTCCCGGTAGCGCAACCGGTGCCTTCAGTCGGCGGGACAGCGGGCGGGTCACGCGTTACTTGTGGCTTCGCTGCTTTCGAGGCCATTTTCGCAATAAACTTCACTCTTGAGCCGCCCACCGAACACGCAAGGGCAAGCTCGTCGCGAACGGCGTTGCGGATCAGACCCGCGATTCTCTCCGGCCCACCGTACAGACCGAGAGCTCCCGTCACATCGAGGAACGCCTCGTCGAGCGAGATCCCCTCGACGGCCGGCGTGAACGTGTTGAGGACACGGTGCAGCTCGACGCTGACTTCGCTGTAACGCCCGTGGCGGGGGGCAACGAAGACCGCGTCGGGACAGAGACGGCGCGCCTCTAGGGACGGCATCGCGGAGCGGACACCAAGCGAACGGGCTTCGTAGCTGCACGACGCCACGACACCGCGTCGTCCGTCGCCGCCAACGATGACCGGCTTACCCCGCAGCGACGGATCGTCGAGGGCCTCCACCGACGCGAAGAACGCGTCCATGTCGACGTGGAGTATCCACCGACGAGCCTCCGGTTCCACCGAACAGAGTGTATTACCACCCTGGCGGCCTACCAGAGCACAACCTCTCGAAAGCTCTCCGCGAAGCGGGTCCCGGCGCGCTGGCCGGCATCGCTGGCGCGCCGGCGAACGGACGCAGCGACGAGGTCACGGCGCTCTCCTATCTGGCTTTTGTGGCAGACAACCGCCGCCGCTTTGGTTTCGATGCTTACGCCGATGTCCACCCAGACGTCGGGTTCGAGGGTTCCTGCCAACAGAAGCTTTGACACCGAGTGCGCCGGGCCTTCTTCGGGGAAGTAGTGGGGACTCGAAGC
Source organism: Actinomycetes bacterium (assembly GCA_021808425.1). The sequence continues at coordinate 25,131 of JAKBBS010000002.1, read as the reverse complement.
CGCCGGGCACACCGAATCAACTACCGCCCATCCGACGCCCCGGTGATCTCGGTGATTCACGTAAGTCTTTCCGAAAAAGACGGCCGTCGGATCGGGTGCCAGGACGACTTCCGGTTTGAGCTTGCGGATGAGGCCGACCATTTGCGCCCGGAGGGCTACAGAGTTCTCGATCTCGCCGTCTGGATAGCCGAGCCAGTAGCGGCCTTTCAAGCCGAGGATCTTTCCTGCTTCCACTGACTCATCTTTCCTCAACTCGACGAGCACCTCCGGGGCGGTCGAAGGGTCCAGTGAACCTTTGTCACCTAGGGCACAGACACAGACGTAAACTTCCGAACCGTTGGAGGCCCAACGGGCCAGCGTCCCTCCGGCTGCCACTTCGGCGTCGTCGGGATGGGCGAAAATGGCAAGGACGACACTAGGGATCTCGTCAACCAAGGCTGCGGGCACGAACGCGACAGTAGGCTATGCGCAACTTCATGGCCTCACCATCCGATCACCCCAGCTACCTTCCCCGCCACATTCGCACCGACGAGGTTTTCGGGGTCAGCGACGGGTGGGCCGAGCCGCTCCTCGCGGAGCTTGCGCGCACGGCTCTCGAAGCCGCCTCGGCCGGCAGTGACGTAATCCGGCTGGCGGCCGGAAGCTCCGAGCGCTCGGTGACGGGGATCTCGACCAAAGTGTCGGAAACGGACATGGTCTCGGACGTCGACCGCTCCTCGGAGGCCGCCATCAACGACGTCCTTAGACAACGCCGTCCCGACGACGAGCTTCTCGCAGAGGAAGGCAGCACTCGCGGGGGCACGACGGGCGTGCGCTGGGTTGTCGATCCGCTGGACGGTACGACGAACTTTCTTTTCGGTCTACCCCAGTACGCCGTGTCGGTCGCCGCCGAGGTAGACGGAATTCCTGTGGTCGGAGTCGTGTGGGATCCCTGCCGGCCCGAGATCTGGGCCGCGGCTTCCGGTTACGGGGCCTTCTGCAACGGCGTTCGCTGCTCCGTGAGAGACGGCAGCCACAACCTTGCAACCGCGCTCGTCGCGACCGGCTTCGCCTACCAATCTCGGCACAGACAATGGCAAGGCGAGGTTGCGATGCGAGTACTTCCGGTCGTTCGCGACCTTAGGCGCCTTGGATCCGCGGCACTGGACCTTGCCTGGCTGGGGGGAGGACGCTTCGACGCGTACTACGAGTGGGGACTCAAAGCATGGGATCTGCAGGCCGGCGCCCTCATTGCCAAGGAATCAGGCGCGAAGGTCGAGACGCTTCCAAACGGCACGACCGTCGCCGCCACCCCTATCCTCTTTGATCCCGTCTGCGAGCTCCTTCTCGACGCAGGTGGCGTCAACGGCCCCGAATCCAGCGACGGTTAAGCGCCTCGCCGCGCTTATCCCCAGAACACTGCGGCGACCTCGTGGAGGAGGGCCGGGTCTACCTGCTTGGCGACTGTGACCGCCTCCGACAGCGGAACCCGCACGATCTCGCCCGCCTGGAGCGCGACCATCGTGGCGAACGCACCGTCGTGGACAGCGTCGATTGCCGCCACCCCGAAGCGCGTCGCAAGCACGCGGTCGAATGCAGTCGGACTGCCGCCGCGCTGCACGTGACCTAGCAGGGTCACCCTGGTCTCATATCCAGTCCGCTTCTCAATCTCGGATGCCAGCACGTTTGCGATGCCTCCGAGGCGCGGATGGCCGAACTGGTCCAGCTCCGTAGAAGTCGTCGACAAGCTACCGTCTGTGGGTACGGCGCCCTCGGCGACAACAACTATCGAAGCAAACCTGCCTTTGGCATGGCGATTCTTCAGTTTCGTACAAATCACGTCTATGTCGAACGGTTCCTCAGGAACGAGGATTTCTGCAGCGCCCCCCGCTATCCCGGCATAGGTGGCGATCCAGCCAGCGTTGCGTCCCATGACCTCGCAGACGATCACCCGGTCGTGGGACTCCGCTGTTGTGTGCAGCCTGTCGATGGCGTCTGTCGCTATCTGTACCGCTGTATGGAAGCCAAAGGTGACTTCGGTCGCCGACAGGTCGTTGTCGATCGTCTTCGGCACGCCGATCACAGCCACGCCTTCACCGCTCAAACGATGAGCGACCCCGAGGGTGTCGTCGCCACCTATTGCGATAAGAACGTCGATCCTCTCGGAGCGAAGAGTTGCGAGGCAGCGCGCCACGCCACCGTCAAGTTTGTAAGGGTTAGTCCTGGACGTGCCGAGGATCGTGCCTCCCCTGGGAAGTATCCCGCGGCAGCGCTCGACGTCTAGCTGCATGCTCCGGCTGTCCATGACACCCTGCCAGCCGTCGAGGAAACCCACGAACTCGTCGCCATAGGCCACCTCGCCCTTGCGCACGACAGCTCGAATCACCGCGTTGAGCCCCGGGCAATCGCCGCCACCTGTAAGCATTCCGACTCGCATGACCATCTCCCTACCTAGAACTCCACGACCTTAATGCAGGCGGATCACGGCTTATGCACGCCCGACGCCCGTTCCAACATGCCGGCCTCCCTCTTGAAGTCCCCCGCGCCAGAAAACCCCTTGTAGACGCTAGCGAAGCGTAAGTAAGCGACCTCGTCGAGGTCTCGGAGTTGCTCCAAGACGGCGACTCCGACCTGCTCGTAGGAGACCTCGCTACCATAGAAACGCAGTTTCTCCTCGACTGCGGTTGCGAGTCGTTCGATCTCGTCGACGCCTACCGGCCGGTTCTTGGAGGCCGCCGCCACGCCCGCAGCAACTTTCGATCGGTCGAAAGCCTCCCGGACACCGGACCGCTTTACAACTACGAGCGGAACCTCCTCGAGGCGCTCGTAGGTGGTGAACCTGGCGGCGCAGCTACTGCACTCACGCCGGCGTCGGATCGCGGAGCCGTCCTCCGCCGAGCGCGAGTCGACCACCCGATCCTCCGTGCATGTACAGCGTGGGCAGCGCATCGCAACGACGGTAGCGCCACCGAAAGCGCCATGGGTGAACTTGACGGCCAGCGCGTCCGCTACTCGACTACAGGTTGCGCTTCCTGCGATTCTCAGCAGGAGGGACTTACCGGCCCTACGGTACAGGAACCTCTACCTGCTCACCCGGATAGATGACTGTCCCATGCAATTGCGAAACGAGCTTGTCGACAAGCGGTCGCTCGTCACCGCTCGGATCGATCGAATGAACGATAGACCACAACGTGTCGCCCGGCTGGACCACGTACATCACCGCGCTCACCGACTGAAGCTCGACGGCTCCGGCGCCCCCGATCGACGTCCCCGTAGTGATTCCACGACTCGGGGGCGCTCCGAGGAGGTGCAGCGCGACACCGCCGCCGATCCCAAGGGCGAGCGCGACGCTCGCCATTCCCACGCCGCGAATACCGGTGGGACCAGCCGACTTCCTCCTCGTCCGAGGCGCCTCGGCCCAATCCGATGACCCCAGAAACTCTGAAAACTCTGCAGACTCTGCAAACATACGTTCGATAGTACCTCGAACACGTGTTCGTTGTCAAGACCAATATCGAACACATGTTTGCATGCTCTCACGACTGATGATAGAATCACGTGACATGACAGAGACTGAGCCAACAGGAAAGCGCCGAGAGATCCTCGACTTCATCTCCTCGCAGGTGAGTGACCGTGGGTACCCCCCCTCCGTTCGCGAGATCGGCGAAGCCGTGGGGCTTGCTTCATCCTCGACGGTTCACACGCACCTTCAGACGCTTCACCGCCAGGGATTCCTTCGCCGCGACCCAACGAAGCCACGTGCCATCGAAGTTCGCTACGACGCTCTGTCGGCGACCCCCGTGGATCGACGCCCAGCGCGCCACGTTCCCCTAATCGGTGATGTCGCCGCAGGGACAGGCGTCCTCGCGCAGGACAACGTCGAGGAGCTTCTCCCCCTTCCGGCGGACTTCACAGGCGACGGCACCCTTTTTATGCTGCGTGTCCGAGGCGAATCCATGATCGACGCCGGGATCCTCGACGGGGATTTCGTCGTTGTCCGCCAGCAGGAGGAAGCGAACTCGGGCGACGTCGTCGTCGCGGGTATTCCCGGCGAGGAGGCGACTGTTAAGACCCTCCAAAAAAAGGGTGCCAGCGTCGTCCTCGTACCCGCCAACGCCCGCTTCGAGCCGATGGTCTTCAGCCCCGACGAGGTGACGATCTACGGGAAGGTTGTAACAGTCCTCAGGCGGCTCTGACCGATACGTCGGGCCGGCCTGAACCCCCCGCTTAGAGGCCTACCCCTATGAGTGATCCGAGTGCTTGCCTAGCCGTCAGAAGGTCGCCGATTGTGACCCGTTCGTCCTGCGTGTGAGCCACTTCGGGGTCGCCCGGGCCGAAGTTGACTGCCGGGATCGAACGCTCGGCGAAGAACGCCACGTCGGTCCAGCCAAGCTTCGCTCTGGGAGCTTTGCCGGTGACTCCCAGAAGCTTCGCGAGAGCTGGGTGTCGGAGGTTGGGCGCAGCGGCCGGGCTGTGGTCGATCATCTCGACGTGATCGCCCGAGCCCGAATCGATCGAGGCATCAAGCCACGCTCGCAGGCTTGTCTCTGCGTCGGCGCGGTCGCGGTCGGGTGCATAGCGATGGTTGAGGAGGATTCTCGCCCGGTCGGGTACGACGTTACCTGCGATTCCGCCTTCGATCGCGACGGCTTGCAGCGCCTCGTGATATTCGCATCCGTCGATTGTCGGGCGACGCTCGTCGTATGAGCCGAGCTGTACGAGCAGGTTGCCCGCTCGGTGAATCGCATTCGATCCAGTCCAGGGTCGTGCCGTGTGCGCCCTCCTACCAGCGAAGATGACTTCAGCTTTGAGGACACCCTGGCAGCCGGCCTCGATTTGCGATCCGGTCGGCTCGCCGAGGATCGCTGCGTCTGCTTCGAGCAACGTTGCGTTTACTGCTTCGATCTCCAGCAGCCCGCTGTGGCGCCTCTCCAATTCCTCGCATGCATAGAAGACGAACGTCAGGTCGAAGTCGGGGCCGCCGCCGTAGCGGTCCATGCTTTGCGCGCTGACTCGCGCCAGGTCGAGCATCACGGCGAGGCCGCCCTTCATGTCGGCCGACCCGAGCCCCCACACAGTGTCGCCGCTGATTCGAGCCTTGTCGTTCGCATTGGCAGGAACCGTGTCGAGATGGCCGGCGAGTGCCAGCCGCATGGGGCGCCCCAAGTGGGATCTCGCTACCACGTTGTCAGCGATCCTGACTACTTCGAATCGATCCTCTCCGAACTTCCGAATTCGCTCCTCGATGGCGTCGGCAATTGCACGTTCGTTGTGGCTAACGGAGGCGATGTCGACAAGCGCAGCCGTGTCGTGTAGCAGATCGCTCATCTAGCTCACACCGAGGCGTTGCGCCATAACGTCTAGGTCGTCGAGGGGCGAAACCATCGCGAGGCGCACGTAGCCTGCGCCGCCTGGGCCGTAGAAGCTGCCGGGCGAGACGAGGACACCAGCCCGCGCGGCGACTTCGGCAGTCCAGGCCCATTCGTCCCCGCCCGGTACCGCCACCCACATGTAGAAGCCTCCCTGCGGCATCGAGGGCTGCAAACCGATGTCACTTAGAATCTGGCGGGCTCGCTCGAGGCGAGATCGGTAACGATGGCGCTGCTCGTCCACATGAGTCTGGTCGCCGAGTGCAACCGCGCCCGCCTTTTGAACTGGGCCCGGCACCATGAATCCGGCATGCTTGCGAACCTCCCGGAGGTAACCGACGAGGTCCGGGTCTCCCGTGTACCACCCGAGACGAAGTCCCGCCATGTTCGAACGCTTCGAGAGCGAATGCACGGCCACGACCCCGTCAAGGCCGTCCGGTCCGCCTCCGCGGCCGACTATCGTCGCCAGCTTCCCCGACCAGGTGAACTCCGCGTAGCACTCGTCGCTGAAGACCGGCACCCCATAGGCTCTGCCCCAACTCGCCACCGATTCGAGGTCGTCGATCCCTCCGGCGGGATTGCCGGGCGTGTTGACCCACAGCATAAGGGCGCGCCGAGCATCGTCGGGGTCGATGCTTTCGACGTCGATCGACCAGCGTTCGTCGACGGCTACCGGCACCGGTCGAAGCCCCGCGAGACGGGCCCCCATCTCGTAGGTCGGATAGGAAACCGCTGGGTAGAGAACCGTGTCCTTTTGAGGGTTGCGAAGCTTGAGCCACTGCGGCGTCGTGGCCACGAACTCTTTCGTCCCGACACAGACCGCTACATGATCGACGCTGATCGAAAGATCGAAACGCCGGGCGGTCCATTCTACGATCGCCCGGCGCAGCTCCGTACCACCTATCGACGCAGGGTATCCCCTTGCGCTTCCGTCGACGTCGCCTGCGGACCCGAGAGCGGCCATAACCGCTGGCGGCGGCGGATCACCCGGAGTCCCAATGGACAGATCGATCACAGCACCGAAGCGAGCGACCGCGGCGGCTTTCGCATCGTCGAGCCTGTCATACGGGTAGGCCGGCGGTTCAAACGCACTGGGCGCTTCTGCTGCGCTCGGCATCCCCGCCGACTGAGACCGACTCATGACGGGGCGTCCACCAGAAACTCACGAAAACGCGCTGCGCCGGCTTGGTCCACCCGGACGCGTACCCTGACGCTGTCGTCGTTGAAGACCTCGCTTAGAACTTCTCCTTCTCGATGGGCCGCCGCCAGCACGTCGCCGCGACCGTAAGGAACTTCGATCTCCACTACGGCGGCAAGAGCACGGAGCCTGTCTCCGACAGCAACCAGCAGCTCGTCGATACCGGCGCCGTTCGACGCCGAGATGGCGACTGATCCGGGATGGCGATCGACGAGGCGCGTCGCCTGCTCTGCAGCGATGTCGGCTTTGTTGAACGCCAAGAGCTCTGTCACTTCCGCTGCACCTATCTCCGACAGTGCGGAGCGGACCGCGTCGATCTGCGATTCGGGGTCAGGGCTCGACGAGTCGACCACGTGGACCAGCAAGTCCGATTCACTTACAACCTCCAGGGTGGAGCGGAACGCCTCCACCAGCTGGTGGGGAAGTTTTCGAACGAATCCCACCGTGTCGGAGACGAGGACTGATTCCCCACCTGGCAGCCCGAGCCTACGGGTACGAGGGTCGAGAGTCGCGAACAGGCGGTCCTCCACCAAGACCCCAGCATCTGTTAGGTAGTTGAGCAATGTGGATTTCCCGGCATTTGTGTAGCCGACGAGCGATACCGTGGCGAGCCGGCTCCTTCGTCTCGACTTTCTTTGCAAGCGGCGCTGCTCGGTGAGACGGGCCAGGTCGGTCTCGAGGCGATTCATGCGACGGACAAGGCGCCGGCGGTCGACTTCAAGCTGGGTCTCGCCGGGGCCTCGGGTTCCGATTCCACCCGCCTGCTGCGACATTTGCAGCCCGCGGCCACGAAGTCGCGGCAGTCGATAGCGAAGCTGGGCAAGCTCGACTTGCGCTTTGCCTTCCTGGGTTCGAGCGTTCTGGGCGAATATGTCGAGGATGACGGCGGTGCGATCTATGGCTGTGCGCCCAAGGATCTTCTCCAGGTTGCGGGACTGCGCCGGTGAAAGCTCGTCGTCGAAGACAACCGTATCTGCATCCAGTGCGTGCGAAACCTCTCGTAGCTCCTCAGCTTTACCTCGGCCGATGAACGTGGCGGGATCTGGATGATCCCTCCGTTGCAGGACCCGGCCAGCCTCGTCGGCTCCGGCGGTGTCTACGAGTAGGGCGAGCTCGTCGAGGTGCATCTCGGTGTCCTGGTCGTTTCCAGGGGGAACCGTCACGCCGACAAGGATGATCTTCTCCCTGAAGCTCCGCTCGATCAGGCTCAAGCGAGTATTCCTACCATAGGTCGACCTGACATGTGGCAATTCGTTCGGCTGGCCCTGCGAGCGTCGCAGTGCCGTCCGAGTGAAGCTCGACGCTTACCGAGCCACCGGGCTGGCGGACGGTCACGGCCGTGCCTACCCCGCCCCAGTGGCGCACGGCGGCGGCTACCGCTACAGAACCCGTGCCGCAAGCCCGAGTCTCTCCGACTCCACGCTCCCACACCCTCATCGTCACCGTGTCAGTCCCAGGACCGAGCGCCACGAACTCGACGTTGATTCCCCCCTCCACTGAGCGCTCCAGTGCCGGTCCGAGCGCGCCGACGTCGATCTGCGAAGGGTCGGATCCGAGTATCACGAGGTGGGGGTTTCCGACGTCGACGAGCATCTCGCCCCGGCCGACGTCGCAAATTTTTCCGTCCGCGCCCAGCCCGACTCTTCCCATAGCGACACTTCCCCAGGTGGACTCCACCCCCCGTCGCTGCACCGTGACCTGGCGGACACCCGCCGGGGTCTCCACTTCGAAAAGCTCGTCCTCTCCCACCCAGCCGGCGTCGAGCGCCGCGTGAGCGAGGCAGCGCATGCCGTTACCGCTCATCTCAGCTTCGGAGCCGTCCGCGTTCCACAGCCGAAAGTCGAGTCTAGGGCCGCCCGGGCCAAGAAGCCGGGAGGTTATGAGTCCGTCGGCGCCGATCCCGCTGTGGCGTTCGCAAAGACGACGCGCAATGATCGGGTCGCCGTCGGACTGCAAAGCTACGAGGAAGTCGTTGCCGAGCCCGTGAAGCTTGGTGAGGGTTATGGGGGTCACGGCCATGTCTGGCTCCAGTCTCTCAGGATCTCGCCGGCTAGCGCCAGAGTGTCTCCGGAAGTCTCGGACCATTTGATGCGGGGGTCCTGTCGCCACCACGAGCGCTGGCGGACGGAGAAGCGCCTGGTGTGCCTGTCGGCTGCCTCCGAGGCCTCGGCGAGGGGTACCCCGTCTTCGATGTGGGTGGCGATCTCCCGGTATCCGAGTGCTTGTCGCGCCGTGCGTGACCAGCCTCCCTCGCGAGAAGCCAGGCGGTGAACCTCATCCACGAGGCCGGCGTCGAGCATCCTCTGCAAGCGGTTCGTTATGCGCTCGGCAAGCGCCTGTCGAGGGACGTCGATCCCTGCCAGGTACCACTCGCTCGGCTGATAGCCGCGCAGACCGGGACCGAACGAAGAGAAACGCCTTCCGCTTCCGAGCGTGACCTCAAGCGCCCTGATCACCCTCCGGCGGTTCGAGGGCTCCATCCGGGAGGCGCCGAGCTCGTCCAGCGCCGCTAGACGGCGGTGCAGGCTTACAGTGTCGGCTTCGGCCGCCAATTCGGCCGCAATGTCCGGCCAGCGCCCCGGAGGCTCGAACCCGTCGACGAGGGCCTGTACGTAGAGTCCGCTGCCGCCAACGAGTATAGCTGTCGACCCTCTCGCTTCGATGCCTGCGAGCACGTCACGCGCGGCGCCTACCCACTGAGTGACGCTGAAGTCTTCGCCGGGGTCGGCGAGGTCGATCAGATGGTGCGGAACGCCCGCTCGCTGCGCTGGAGTCGCCTTGGCTGTGCCTATATCCATCCCCCGGTACACCTGCATGGAGTCGGCGCTCAGGATCTCGACTCTACCGACGCGTCTGGCTATCTCGACCGCGAGAGCGGACTTGCCCGAGGCGGTGCATCCGACCAGCGCAAGGTGTCTCAGGCGGCCACCACAGGTATCAGTTGACGTTTGCGCGGAGTACCGGTGACCTGCACAAGCTCGCCCTCGAGGTGGTGTGGCGCCGCCCTGGTCACCAGGACGTCGGCCCACGATCCCGCCGGGAGCCCGGTGGGATCAGCCGCGAAGTGGATGAGCTTGCCCTGCGAGCTGCGCCCACTGACCATATCGGAGCGTCGCTTGGACACTCCTTCGACGAGAACCTCTTCGGTCAACCCCACCCTGGCTTGGTGACGTGCGAGAGCGGAGCGCTCCACGACGGCTCGGAGACGCTCGAACCGCTCGGCGATCACATCGGCAGCTACGAAGCGGTCGACCCACGCCGCCGACTCTGTCCCGGGTCGGGGCGAGTAGATGAAGGTGTAGGCGCTGTCAAAAGCAGCCTCGGCCACGACCTCGAGCGTAGCTTCGAAGTCCCGATCGGTCTCACCCGGGAATCCGACGATAATGTCGGTCGTGACCGCCAGATCGTCCACGGTGGACCTCGCCAAGGCCAGTTTCGCGAGGTATCGCTCAGAGGTGTAGCCGCGGTGCATCGCGACCAGCACTCTGTCGCTACCCGATTGGAGTGGAAGGTGCAGATGCGAACACACCGCCTTCTCGGTCGCCATGACCCCGATCGTGTCCTCGCGCAGGTCCTTCGGATGGGGGCTTGTGTAGCGAACCCGCCTGATCCCCTCCACGGAGGCGACAGCCCTCAAGAGGTCGGCGAACAACGGCCTCGCACGTGGGCGCTCAGCGGAGACCCACGCCGAACCAGCGACTGCGGCCTTGTCACGCCAGGCGTCGTCGTTCCGGAGCAGCGTGGTGATGTCCCTGCCATATGAGTTGACATTTTGCCCGAGGAGAGTGACCTCGACAGTTCCAGTCGCAGCCATCGCGGCGACCTCGTCGACGATCGCTGCGAACGGTTTGCTCGCCTCGCGGCCGCGCACGGAAGGCACTATGCAGAAAGCGCAGTTGTTGTCGCAACCTACCTGGATGGTGACCCACGCCGAGTGCTGCGAGTCTCGCCTCACCGGAAGCGCCGGCGGTGGCTCCGATCCGGCGTCGGGAGTCTCGATGATCTCGCAGACAGGGCGTCCTGTATTGCGCGCTTGGTCGAGCAGCTCGAGGGCCCTATTCGAGTTGTGAGTGCCCCAGACTGCGTCCACCCATGGGGCTCGACCGACGATCATGTCCCGGTCCTTCTGGGCGAGGCAGCCCGCGACGGCTATCTGCATCCCAGGTCTCTCGTCTTTGAGCGCTTTGAGCATCCCGAGGTGACCGTAGAACTTGTTGTCGGCGTTCTCCCTGATGCAGCAGGTGTTGAGCACGACGATGTCCGCATCGTCGGCCGTGTCGCAGGCGACCATGCCGTCCGCCTCGAACATCGACGCAATCCGCGCCGAATCGTGCTCGTTCATCTGGCAGCCAAAAGTTCGGACATGAAAGCTGCGGGCCACGTCAGGTCAGTCTAAGGCGTCGGCCGTCACCTCTACGTCGGCGATCCTGGAGGAGCGCCGTTCGGGGGATTCCGGATCACTCCCCCGGCCTATACAGCGATCGCCTGCTCGTCCGTTCATACACCGCAGTCCAAGTGTTTGTCGGTCACGACCCTTCCGGCGGATGCCGGCGTCACGGTAGGCGCTGCTGAGAATACCCAGTATGAGCATCTGCGGGAAGAGTCGCGCCGTCAGTCGTCGAGGCTGATCGGCTCCTCATCGCGTGCCCTACTGGCACGTGACGGTTCGTCGCCCGCATCTGACGGACCTCCGGCCCCAAGACCGACCTTCTGGCGAACCTTCTCGGAGATCTCGATCATCACTTCCAGATTCGCTGCCAGGAACGCCTTTGCGTTCTCCCGGCCTTGGCCCAGCTGCTCGCCCTCGTAGGTGTACCAGGCGCCTGACTTCTTGACGATGTTGAGCTCGACGCCTACGTCGAGGAGAGAACCCTCGCGACTGATCCCCTTGCCGTACATGATGTCGAACTCGGCTTGCTTGAACGGGGGGCTCACCTTGTTCTTTACGACCTTCACCCTCGTTCGGTTCCCCACTACCTCAGCGCCGTCTTTGATCGACTCGATTCGGCGTATGTCGAGGCGAACCGACGAGTAGAACTTGAGGGCGCGCCCGCCGGGCGTGGTTTCTGGACTGTTGTGCACCACTACTCCGTCAACCAGGTAATTGTGGCTCCCCTCGACCTCGATGTCGTAGCGGTGCATGTTGGGTGTTTGAGGCTTCGGCACAATCTTGACCACCGGCAGCGGCATGAGTTCGTGGCGCGTCGACGCGAACACGGGCTCCACGGCGAAACGCCCCCTAAAACGCGGCGCCAACTTGTACTCCAACGATGGGTGGATGAACGGCGCCACAAGCGCCTGAAACTTAGTGGACTCGTCTTTGGGGAAGCTCAGTACCGAGATTCGACGTGAGCCGCGCTCTTGGAGGCGCCCGGCGATCCCCCAGGTGTCGGCTAGCCAGTCCCGTAGACGCCGACGGCTCGCCGACTCGATGGCTTCGACACAGATCTCGATCCGGCCACTTCCATCCTTGGTGCGATCTTGGAGACCGAGAGCGCGCTCGGCGTAATGTCCGTCGTCCGAGTACCAGATCGCTAGAGACAGCGGAGTCAGAGCCTTTAGGTACTCCTCGCTGATGACCTTTTTTCCAGCGATGTAAACGGCGCGGCGCAGTTCGGCCAGTTCGGCAAGAGGCTGCACGTCATGGAAGACGCTCCCCTTGGCGTTCACCGTGCGGCTCACACTGAGGTTCGCGAACAGCGACGCCATCCAGTCTGCGTAGCCCGCTTGAGCGACGCCGTGGCCCAGCCGGAATCGTGCAGCGTGGCCACTTCTACTGGCCGACAGCACGCCGTCACCTAGCAGGCCACCGAGCACGACTTGCCATTGGAATTCTGATAGCCGGTGTGGCACGACCTGCAGTACGCGATCCCCCACCTGCAGCGAGCCTGCTTCGCGCCAGCCCGCTGGTGTGCGCACCTGGTGGTTAGGCGTACAGCCAAACTGGGACCGCCCGTTGCCGCCCGGCCTCGCCACGGTCACTTGCAGGAACTGCTCGGTGACGCCGTTGTCGAACCAGTTGACGACTCGCCGTGGGACGATTGTGCCAAGTTCGGTGTCGTAGGACAGCACCTCTACCGGCAAGCGTTGGTTTACAACCTTTCCGATCTTTTCCTGGGTGCCATTGGCAAGTGTGATACGAGTCGAGTACGACATGCAACCAAACATCACTCCGATCTTCTCGCGGAGCTGGTTGATGAAGATCGCAATCGTGTTGGAGCGGTTCAAGGTGGCGGTTAGCTTGCGCAACGCCTGGGACATGAGGCGGGCTTGCAATCCGACGTGTGAGTCTCCCATGTCGCCTTCGATCTCGGCGCGCGGCGTCAGCGCTGCTACCGAGTCGATGACGATCACGTCGAGAGCGCCTGAGCGGATCAGCATGTCAGCTATCTCGAGCGCTTGCTCACCGGTGTCGGGCTGAGATATCAGCAGGTCGTCGACGTTGACGCCAATGGCAGCCGCGTATACCGGGTCCATGGCGTGCTCGGCGTCGATGTAGGCGCAAACGCCACCATTGCGCTGAGACTCGGCGACCACGTGCATAGCCAGCGTCGATTTACCGGAAGACTCAGGTCCATAGATTTCAACCACCCGCCCCCGTGGAAGACCCCCAATGCCCAGAGCGATGTCGAGGGCGAGGGCGCCAGTGGGGATCGCCTCGATGTTCAAGTCCAGCTTGTCGCCCATCTTCATGATGGCGCCCTTGCCGAACTGCTTCTCGATCTGGCCCATAGCCATTTCCAGCGCCTTGTCTCGCTCCATCTCGGCTTCCTCCCGGTGTCTCGGATCGGTTGTAGTTAGGTGTAGAAGCTACAGATGAGGTGTGACGGCTTCGTGACCCGAGCGTTACGCTGAGAGTTCGAAGCGAAGTTGCACCGTTGTAGTCCGTATGGGGACATCCTATACCCAAACACATGTTCGATGTTGGATGGTGTCCGATACCCATCTGAACACCGCTTGCCAGAGCCTGACGATGGCGCACGCGCCGCGTGTGCCAGCTGGAACCGCCGAGACTTGCTCAGATGTCGACGCTGGCAGCCTCGGGATCCACCGTGTCAGGCCCCGGAAGCCTCTCGAAGAGGGCCGGCGGTTCGCTCCACGGAACCTGGGGACCGCCTGCCGCAGCGTTCCTGATTGCCGTCCAAACCGCCTGCGGCGTCGACGGCATCGGGATGTGGCGGACCCCGAGATGCGACACCGCGTCCACGACAGCGTTGTGTACAGCCGGCATCGCTCCGATCGTCCCCGACTCGCCGATCCCCTTGGCACCGAGCGGGTTTCGATGTGTCGGGGTCACCGTGTTGGACGTCTCGAAGCTCGGGAGCTCGGCCGCGCTCGGGATCGCGTAGTCGGCCAGGTTCGACGTGAGAGGGTTACCTTCGGGGTCGAAGACAACCTGCTCCCACAACGCTTGCGCCATCCCCTGGGCGATCCCCCCGTGCTGCTGGCCCCTGACCAGCAAGGGGTTGACGATCCGCCCGCAGTCGTCGACAGCGATATGTCGCACCGGCCGGACAGCCCCGGTCTCGACGTCGACCTCCACGACCGAGACGTGCGCCCCGAACGGGAAGGTTGGGCCCTCTACTTTGAAGTCGACGGCAGCCGCTAAACCCGACGGCGCCGCAGACGCCAACTCTGCCCATCCGAGGGTGCGCGCCGGCACGCCGGCTACGCCGAGGCGACCACCGTCGTGTACGACGATGTCGTCGAAACTGGCTTCTAATTCGGTGGCTGCAGACTCCTTCGCTTGTCGCAGCACTTCCTCCGTCGCCGCGAGCACTGCGCTTCCGCCGACCTGAAGTGACCGCGAGCCGCCGGTACCACCGCCTCTTGGGACGAGCGCCGTGTCGGACTGTACGAACCGTATGTCTTCGATCGGTATGCCGAGGAGATCAGAAACAATCATAGCGAACGAGGTGGCATGTCCCTGGCCATGCGCGGAGGTGCCCACGGAGATCGTCGCGGTCCCATCGGTATGCACTTGGAGCGCTCCGTACTCCTCGCCACCTCCTCCTGCAGTGATTTCGACATATACGCTAACCCCGATCCCGAGCTGCCAGCGTTCGCCCTCCGCCCGACGACGAGACTGCTCGGCGCGCAAGGCCTCGTATCCGGCGATCCGGAGCGCCTCGTCGAGTGCCTTAGCGTAGTCGCCGTTGTCATATGAGGTGCCCATGACGGTGGTGTAGTCGTTGTCGAAGGCCGGGAGCAGGTTGCGACGACGCAGATCTACCGGGTCGATGCCCATTTCGTCAGCTGCGATGTCCATTATCCGCTCGAGCAGCTCGGCGGCTTCAGGCCGGCCGGCCCCTCTGAACGCTCCCATCGGCGTGGTGTTGGTTACGACCGTCGCTACGTCGTAGCGAATCTCGGGGATCGCGTAGACGCCCTGCGCCATGTTACGGGTTGGGCCGAGCGCAAGGGCCCCGCCGAAACCCGCGTAGGCTCCAGCGTCGCCGAGCACTCGCAGCCGCATGCCAGTGATGCGCGCGTCGCCGTCGAATCCGACTTCAACCCACTGCAGCTGGCCACGCCCGTGTGGCATTCCGACCATGTTCTCGGAACGCCCCGCAATCCAGCGCAGGGGCCTGCCGAGCAGCCGTGCCGCTGCGATCACCGCCGCGTGCTCAGCCCCGATTCCTGCTTTGGCTCCGAAACCGCCGCCGACATGGGGGGTGATGACCCGCAGTTCGCCTCGGTTGAACCCGAGGATGCGGGCGGCCTGGCGGGCAAAGCCGTGCGGCATCTGCGTAGAGACGTAGACGGTCATCTTGAAGCCGTCCTCGCCACCGTCACCCGGAACGGCAGCGATGGCGTCGCCCTCCATCGGGACGACCGCGACACGCTGGTTCTCGAGTCTGGCCCTGACAACCGTCTCGGCACCCGAAAGCGGGTCGCCGACGCCTGCCTTACCCGCTACCACGTTGGTGCCGAGCTCCTCGAACTGCAGGGGCGCCCCCTCAGCTCCCGCCGCTTCCATATCGGCAGCGACCCCGAGCGGGTCGTAGGTGACTTCGACGGCCTCAGCGGCATCCAGCGCCAGCGCTTCGCTCTCCGCCACTACCATTACGACCGCCTCCCCGACGAAGCGCACCTTTTCGGCGGCGAGCGGGGGGCGGGCGACCGCCTCGTTTAGAACCATGAACCCGTGAAAGGGATCGACCCCGAGATCTGAGGCTGCGAGCACAGCTATAACCCCCGGACGGTCCGCAGCTGCTTTCATGTCGACCCTGCTGATCCGGGCATGGGCAACCGGTGAACGAACGAAAGCGACGTATACCATGCCAGCAAGACGCAGGTTCGCGATAAAAGTCCCTCGCCCCCGAAGCAGGTCGGGGTCCTCGACGCGGCGAACTTCATTTCCAAGAATCGATCCAGGCATCGCATAAAAGTATCGGAGTTGCCCACCACTTTGGTTCGATTGTGGATCCTCCTTCGTCGCGGACCGGTTGGTTCCGCGTGGGCGAGTCGTCCCTGACATAGAGCCCTACCGCGGACTCGGAGCGTGCCTCTTGAATCCAATCCGGGAGCCATCGCACTGCCCTTCCGGGGTCCAATAGCACCGCGTGGCCCCAGGCTCTATCAGGGCCCAGTGGGTGCACATGTCGAAGGAGCTGACAGCGGCGAAGAGTCAGTGAAGCCCGCTGGCGAGATCTGCGCCGAAGTTGGCCCTCCAGTCTGGCCCCACCAGTTGTGGCCCACGACTACAGACCCCGTCGGCCCTTCGATCGACAGGTCGTAGGTCGACGCAACAACCACGTTGCCGTAGAGATCACTCTGGGAGATCGACACACTCTGAGCGCTGCTGCCGTCAGAGGAGGCTACGACCCCACCGTGGTTGCCAGTGACGAGCTCGCAGCTCATGGTCAAAGCCGAAGAAGCCTCATAGACACCTTCTTGACCCGAATGACTGATAGCACCGCCAGTAATCGACACCGGAGTCGAGGACGCGAACACCCCATACTCCGAAGAACTATCGATAGTGCTATCAACAAGCGCCAGACCGGTGGTGGCCCCACCAGGGGCGGTCGTGGCGCCGGAGTTGATGTTGATCCCGGTCAACGCGTAGCGGATAGTCGCCCCGTTCAAGGCGGCCGAACCCTTGTGACCCGAGCTATCAGCCTCGATCACGATGCCCTCCCAGTCACCAGCCTGGGGATGCGGCGAACTGCAACCAGAAGACGCGTAGTAGCTACAGACACCGATCCCCACCGTCGTGTCGCTCAACGACGTGAAGACCGCCCCGCCCGCTGTGCCATCAAGAGACGCCCCGTCGAAAACGAGCTGCCCCGACGCCTGCACGACCCCCCCTGCAGGCACAGTGAGCGTGACCGGACCCGACAACGTAAGAGTGCCGTCTATGGCATAGCCCAAAGCGCTCGGCGTCGACGTCGCGTTCAACGAAGGCGTCAGCCAGTCGAAGCTAGCCGTGTCAGTCCCGCTGAAAACCAGAGCCTCATAAGCATTGTTATCACCGGTGTTACCTGCAACATCGCTGCCGATCGCCGCCGTGATCCCATCAAGCTCTATCGCGCCACAAGGCCGGGAACCGCACGGCGAAGCACTCGACCCTGAACCAGAGTTAGTCACCGTATTGTTCTTGATCGACACCACAGCCCCCGACGACGGGTAGTAAACGTAAATACCAGACGCCCCTGCATGATCCACCGTGACCGACATGACACTCACCGAGCTAGGCGCGTAAACATAAACCCCCTGATCGACCGAATACGACACAGCCGTACCCGAAACCGTCAAAGCCGAAGAAGCCTCATAGACACCTTCTTGACCCGAATGACTGATAGCACCGCCAGTAATCGACACCGGAGTCGAGGACGCGAACACCCCATACTCCGAAGAACTATCGATAGTGCTATCAACAAGCGCCAGGTTAGATGCGCTGATTGCGTAGACGCCGGTTGCAGCATCCGCGACGGTCGCGTCGTCGAGACGGACGCTCGCCCCCGATCCCGCTGCGATGCCCGGCCAGGAAGCCGAGCTCCCCGGTCCAAATGTGACCTGGCCAGCGGCGGTCGTGCCCTGCGTCGCAATGCTGGCTCCGGAACCGGTAGCGCTGATGGCCCCTCCTGCGCTCGAAACGACGGCCACCGGACCGCCGGAGGCGTCTATTGTGAGTGCCCCACTGATGGTGACCCCTGATGAACAGATCTCATATGGGCTTCCCGAGGCGTTCCAGGTCGTTGAGGTCGAGATGGTCCCGCAAACTGGGGTCCCCGACGAGACCGGCGTGCTCACGGTGACGGACTCGGTAGCAGTCGTTGACTGGCCGCCGTCGTCGGTGATAGTGGAACTTATCGTGTAGCTGCCGGCCTTGATATAGGAGTGGGTCCCGGACACGTCGAAGGCGCCGGTGCCACCAGCGCTGACGGTTCCCGCCGTGGTGCTCCCGTCCCCCCAGTCGATGACCGCGGTGAAGTCGGTGGTAGCTGCCCCCAAGTTGGCGTCGGTAAAGCCGGCCACCGGACCGCTGAAGGACTGCC
This sequence comes from Actinomycetes bacterium, assembly GCA_021808425.1. The sequence continues at coordinate 7,084 of JAKBBS010000002.1, read as the reverse complement.
CGGCGATGGCAGTGAGCGCCACGGGAGTGCCAGACAGCGCCTCGTCGGTCACAGTGGCACTGGAGATGGAGCTTGCCGATGCGCCGGTGGAGTCGGTGACTGTGACCGTCACCGAGTAGCTGCCCTCGTCGGCGTAGGTATGGTTGCCGTCGAGGGTGAAACTACCGGCGGACCCCGTCACGCTCCCCGGCGTTGTCGTGCCATCCCCCCAGTCGATGACAGTCGTGAAGTCAACGCTGGTGAGTGAGGTGTCGGAATCAGTGAACATTGCCACCGTCCCTGAGAAAGCGGCCCCCTCGGAGCCTGACACCGTCGTCGCCGACACCGAGACACCCGAGCGGACGGCTAGCGAGAAGGTACCTTTCGTCGAAGCACCGGTTGCGTCGGTCACCTGCACGTCGACGGTGAAGGATTTGCCGCCAGCCGTCGCCGGCGGTGTGCCCGACAACACGCCAGCGGAGGAAAGCGCCAGCCAGGACGGGTGGAACGACTCGACCGGGTAAAGCCAGGTGTAGGGAGTCGTTCCACCTGTAGCGGTGAGGGTCTCCGAGTACGCCATCTCGACGGTGGCACCAGGGAGGGGCGAGGTCGTGGTGATGACGGGCGGGGCCGCTACGACAGGAAGCGACAACGTGGCCGTGGTGTCCTGGGGTGGCGTCTCGGTGTCGGCGACCTCTACCGTCACGCTGAGCGTCGTGCCGGCCACAGAATCGGGTGGAGTGCCCGACAGTACCCCACCAGCACTGAGCGACAGCCATGCGGGCAGCGTGTTCCCGGCCGGAACCGACCAGGTATAAGAACCGTTTCCACCGGTGGCAGCCAGGGTTGACGAAAATGCAGCGCCGGCCGTCGCTCCTGGAAGCGGCGAGGTAGTGGTGATCGTGAGCTGGCCCGCGACTATCGACAACGAGAAGGTAAGGGTGGCTTGCTGGGGGGTCGGCTCGGTGTCGGCAACCTCTACCGGGACGTTGAGTGTCGTGCCGGCCACAGAATCGGGTGGAGTGCCGGACAGGACCCCACCAGCACTGAGCGACAGCCATGCGGGCAGCGTGCTTCCGGATGGCACCAACCAGGTGTAGGAACCGTTGCCACCGCCGGCAGCGAGAGTCTGGTAGTAGTACTGGCTCCCCGTAGCCGCCGGCAGTGGGGATGCCGTGGTAATGGCGAGGGTCGGGGCACTGACCTTCAGGGTGAATGTGGCAGATACGAATGTGAGATAGGAGTCCTCCACCTCGAGAATGAAGGTATCGGTGGTGCCGGCGTCAGACTGCGGCGGTGTACCGGTCAACGAGTAGGTGCCGCTTGTGTAGGACAGCTGCAGCCAGGCTGGCAGCAGCGAACTGACGACGTACCAGTCGTATGGCGGGTACCCACCGCTGGTACTCAGCGCATCGCTGTATGCCTGGCCGGGCGTTGCGTCGGGGAGGGTAGTGGGCGTCGTGATCACGAGCCCTGCCGGCGTAACCTTTACCGACAATGCCTGTATGGCAGTCCCTCCGGCGGCGTCGGCGACTTCAACGCTGAAGGAGGTCTGGCCGACGTCAGACGCGCTCGGCGTGCCGGACAGGAGGCCCGACCCGCTAAGCGTGAGCCAGGTCGGCAGGCTCGACCCCGTGGCCAGCGACCAGATGTAGGGGGTGACCCCGTCGTTTGCAGTGAGTTGAGTTGAGTACGCGCTGCCGACGGGGGCCGGGGGGAGCCCCTGGGTCCCGACCGACGGAGCGATATCGACTGCGATCGACAGGTCGGCAGAAGCTGTGTCCGAGAGGCTGTCTTCCACTTCAACGGTGAAGTTGTAGATCGCGGTGCCATTGGCCTCGACCGTGCCAGTTATCTGGCCGGTCGTTGAGTCAAGGCTGAGCCCGGGCGGGAGTGATCCCGCGGGGAGGAACCATTCGTAGTACTGACCTTGGCCCTGCGACGAGAACGGCACCCCTCCGGCGGGTTGGATCGTCGCCTGGTAGGGACGGTTGACCTCTCCCGCTGGGAGGGTAGACGTCGAGATCTCGATCGGGCCGCCCATCGATAGGGTCAGGCTGGCGCTGGCAGTGCCACCGAGGCTGTCGGTCACCTGGACGGGCACGGAGTAGGTCTTCCCGATCGCCGATCCCGGGGGCATCCCTGTGATGACGCCGCCCGAAGAAACGCTGAGCCACCCTGGCAGGGGATAGCCCGAAGCGCTGGCCTCCGCTACCGACCACGTGTAGCCAGGAACGCCGCCAGCGGCGAGCAGCGTGAAGGGCGTGTAAGCTTTACCCTCTTGCGCCCCGGGCAGCGTAGCCGTGGAGACGCCGAGCGCCGCGGCGACAGTCACGCTGAATGTTTTGCACGCCTGGGCCCCGGTCTGGTCCGACACGCACAGCGAGACCTGATTGAAGGGGCCGGACTGTTGCGGCGCACCCGAAATCGTCCCGCTCGACGAGTCCACCGACAACCCACCGGGCAGGCTGCCGCCGCTCCACGTATATGGGCCGCTACCGCCAGCTGCTCCGAGCGTGACTGAATAGGGCACCTTCTCCTCACCCTCGGGCAGGTCGGAGGTGCTGAGCACTAGCGGCAACGCAACGCTCAGAGTGAGCGTCACCGCGGCCTGGGCGTTCCAAGAGTCGGTGGCGGTCACATGCAATGGGGTCGAGGTGCCAGCAACGGACTGGACCGGGGTACCGCTGATAGTTCCGGTCTCCGGATCGAAGCTGAGTCCGGCCGGCAGGTTGTCGCCCGGTGCCAGGGACCACAGGTACGGTCCGGCAAGCGACGAGCCAGCGGCAGTGCAACCAGACGTCGCTGTCCCCGGGGAACCGGTCACCGGGCCGGACGAGGCGGCTACCGCGCAGGTGCCGAGGCTGTTCGCCGCACCTGTCCTTTGGGTGCCCCCGGTGGCCTTCAAGGTGACCGCGTAGGGCACGTCGTAGGCTGCCACAGGAAGGGATGTGGTGACGACGGACGGCCCTGCGACGACTGTCAGGGGGATGCTCGCCTGGGCGCTCACGCCGTTGTGGTCGGTGAAGCCAGCCGACAAGCTGTACTGGCCGCTGCGAAGGGGTGTCCCCGAAAGCGTGCCGTCGTTAGCCAGTGAGAGGCCGTCAACACTGGCAGGTGTCCAGCCGAAGGGTATAACTCCCCCGGTGGCCTGGAGGATCGCCGAGTAAGACACACCGACGTCGGCCGTCGGCAGCTGCGCGATGACGGCTGGCCGCACCTGCACGACCAATAGGAGGAAGGCATTCCACGAGGCGCCCGACGAATCCCGCAGCTGGACCACGATGTCGTAGGTCCCTGCCCGTAGCGGTCGGCCTTGTAGGCTTCGCGCCGCGTTGGACGAGGTCGTAGCGAGCGCCAGCCCGGGTGGTAGCGGCACGGGAAGCGTGACCCAATGGAGAGTGCCCAGGCTGCTCGACACCAGGACGTGAGTGCCGAGGATCCGCCATGTGTAGGGAGCGGTTCCGCCCTGGGCGTCCAACGCCGCCTGGTACTGCACCCCGAGCTCGCCTCTTGGGAGGGATCTGGTCGTTATCGCCGGTCCGACCGGGATCGTGACGTACTTCGTGACAGATCCCCCGACCGTGTCAGTTGCCTCTACCAGAGCAGAGGACGTATGCGCAGCGCCGGGGCACGAAGACGCTGGAGCGCCTAGCCCCGAGCAGGGGACGCCGATCAGCGAGCCGTCACCCAGCAGGCCGATGCCGGCCGGCAGCCCCCCCGAGACGATGCTCCAGGTGTAGCCAGGGGTGCCACCGCTGGCGGCGAGCTGAACGCCGGAGTAGATCTTGCCGGCTGCAGCCGGGGAGAGGATGTCAGGGCTCGTGATCTGCGGCGACGGCGTCACGGTTACCTGAACGGTGGCCGCTGCACGGACGTCGAAATCGTCGCTCACTACAACCGGAACATCGTAGGTGCCGGGGGGTGTGCCAGATGCCACGGAGCCGGTAATAAAACCGGTGTTGGCGTCGAGGCTGAGACCCGGAGGCAACTCCTCGAAGGAGTTGCCCGGGAGTGGCGCGCCAGGGATGGCACCGCCGACGCTGTAGTGGTAGGGGCCTTGACCGCCGGTGACGAAGGTGGAGATCAGCCCTGTCGAATAAGCGCCCCGTACCTCAGCCGCCGGCAAAGCGCCGGGCGATAGCGACAAGGCCGGCAATACCTTGATCTGCTGGTATTCACAGCTCGTGCCGCTGAAACCGTCGCTGATCGTTATCGGCACGTTGTAGGTACCCGCCGAAGTCGGCGTGCCGCTCAAGGTGCCGGTGCTGGTGTCGCTCATTGCGACCCCGGGGGGCAGACCTTCTCCCGTGATGGAAAAATAGCAGCCGTCGAACGAGGCTTGCACATTGTTGGGCGGCTCGAACGCCTGCGAGGTGTTCGGAGCCGTTGGCGACCACGTATACGGGGCTTGGCCCCCTTGGACTTGGGGCGCAAAGTAGAACGGTACGCCCTGCTCGCCGACGAGGGTCGAGGAGAGAAGTGGAAAGACGTGTTGGGCGACTGGGGGGAGAACCAACAGGTCACAGGGGTTCCCCGATCCCCAACAATCAGTTGTGGTGGTCCCGTCGTTGACCTGTAACTGTTGGGTCGTCGCGCCGACGAAGACCGACGGGTCGGCTGTCTCGCCTGGCACGTAGTTCTGCTCCACCCATCCGTTGACCTGGCAGACGCTGGCGGAGCCCTGGGTGACCGTGGAGATCTGCAGCGTCGGGGCAGCCCAGAGGTACTGCGGCCCGCTGCCCACCGGCTGCAGTGTGTAGGGGCTCTCCGGCTGCTCTGAAGTGCTGAGAGGGTAGTTCGGACAGACATAGGTCTTTCCATTCCCGCCCTGGTTCCCGGCGGTCATCGGGATGTCGTAGCCGTAGGTGGCGCCCACTGGTAGACCGTGGGACACGATCTGCTGGTAGTTGTAGGGCGTGTCGGCTTCCGTCGGGGGAAGGGGGAAGCTGGCAGAGTGCACGCCTGGGACGACGGGAGCGCTGAGGCAAAGGTCGGAGACGTTGCCCAGCACGTCGGTCAGCGTGATAGGGATGTACAGGTAGCCGGCCGCGAAGTCAAGTGGTAGGCCGCTGACCGTCAGCAGGGCGTCGTTGGGAGGCTGGCCCCCGGAGGTGAGCGAGATGCTAGTACCGGCGGGTGCGTTGGCCGAACAGGCGTTTCCGCCGATCGCCGCTTTGATCGACCCGCTCGGCAGATTAAAGCCCGAGGTGATGGAGGAGCCGCTGCCAGTGTAGCCTTGAGCCTGCAGTTGGTAGTTATAGGGCTGGAGCAACGTTCCAGTCTCGATCGTCGGCAGCACGAAACCTGAGCAGCCGGGCTGCGAGGCCGGGCACGATGGTGGGTCTTTCGCCACAGGCGCCGACGCGGCGATCGTGACGGTGACGATCGGGATGGTCAGCTGCGCATTGAGGCCGATGCTGAAAACCCCGAAGGACCAGCTGGCCTGGAACCCGAGGGTGGCTTCCAGCCCGAACGCAACCGCCCAGCTCGGTGCGCTCTGGCCTACCTGCAGCTTGAGGAACCCATCGATACCGATATAGGGACCGATCAGCGGCATTTTCGGAATCCAGGGGGTCAACCCGATATTGAAGGTCAGCTTGGGACCCAGCGCGACCTTGAAATAGCCGGTGGCCTGGCTGGTAGTGGGGTTGGGGTTGTTTTGCGGGGTCAGGTTGCTGATACCGGCTAACTGGCCACCGGCGTAGGATGCGCCTACCTGCCAGGTAAAGCCCTGCGTTCCCGACTCGGTGAAAGTGGCGTCTGCCTCGGCCTTGGCCGTGAGGTCGACCTCGATGACCGGGGTGATTACGATGGTGACGGGGCCGAGGGGAATGGGAATATCGGTGAGAGGGGATTTCGGCACGATCGCGTACGTGTACTGGCACGCGATCCCGCCATTGATCTTCGCTTGGTAGGCGACGCTCTCGACAACGGTGATGTAGGCGTCCGCTTGGAAACCCGAGTTGAGGCTCCACGACGCGTCGAAGTGCGGGGTGATCGAGAACTGAGGTGAGGTGAGCTGGAGGCTGACCGATCCATCCGCCAGGCACCCCGCGCTACTACTGCCGTTTGGTCGCAGGACATGGTGCGACACGAGCGCTCCTAGCTGGGCGCTGGTCAGTGGTTCAGTGGAGCCGGTCACATCGAATTCGCCTTGGCTGACCGCTTGCACCAGACCGGCGTGGGCTGTAGTCACAACAAGCGTGCTGCCCTCGACGGCCATGCTGGTGATCTTCACGAGCAAGCCCGCTGGCAGGCTCGTGGTGGGTGCCGCGGTTAATACATCTCCATCCTGCAGGGCGGCCAAGTCCGCAGGCTCGTCTCCCGTCCACGAGAAGGTCAAGGACGACTGGTCCGACGAGGCCGAGGTCAGGTCGGCGACGTCGGAAGCGCTCAGAACTTTGGTTGTGGCAGGCACGGTGATCAGGTAGCTCACACCCACCACCGTCGGCTGGCCGGCCACAACAGTCGCGGGGCTGCCTGTGACAGTCGGGTAGTAGGTGGAGGCCCCGTCGGTAACCGGGGAAGCCGATACCGTGTACACCCCGGGCGATACCTCCATGTCACCGCCGGCAGTGAGCTGGGTCGCGAACCCCCCTGGCCCAGCGATGCTCACCGATGTTGGGAGCCCCGGGGGAAGCTGACCGACAATGACGTCAAGGGTCCCTTGGCCCGGGCCCACCTGACCTGGTGTCAGGCCGACCATGAGCGTCAGGATCGTCGTCGCCAACCCGCCATGCTCGTCTGTTACCGCGATGGTCAGCGGCGCGACTGTGGATCCGGCTGGGATGCCACTGATCACTCCGGTGGCGCCGCCGAGCGACAAACCGCTGGGCAGCGTGCCGGACTTGATCGACCAAGTGTAGGGAGGACTACCGCCCGCCGCCAATAGGGTCGCGCTGTACGCCTCACCTGACAGCGCCGGGGGCAGGCTCGAGGTTACGACCTGCAGCGGGCCGGGCGTCTTCACAGACTCACTCGCTGCGCCGACGACTCGGGCGACCAACACCCGCCCACCCAACGACCCAAAAAACCCCGCATCACCAAAAGCGAAAACCCCCCCATCCGACCCCACCAACCAATACCCCCCACCATCAGCCGT
>JAKBBS010000090.1:7841-12877 GCA_021808425.1 Actinomycetes bacterium | reverse complement strand
GAAAAGTTGCGCAGTTCGGCAGGGGAGTCCTCGCTGACGTCAGCTCTAAGCTGATCGGCCAGTTCGTGGACGCTCTCGAAGCCGACCTTGTGTCGGGTGACACCGGCCCGGGCGCATCGGCTGGCGACGCTGACGGCGCTGGAGATGCCGGTAGCCGAGATGCCGGTAGCGACGCCTCAGGGGGTGCCGTCGTTGACGGAGACGGATCCGCAGGCGCAGGGTCGACAGCTGGTTCGCCGTCGAGTGAGGACAGCGCGGCGCGTACCGGACCCGCGTCTGGGGATTCGACCGGCGCACGAAAGATCGATTCTCCCGAGGTGGAGCCGCTCGATCTCCTGTCAGTCGCCGGCGGTTCGACGATGAAGCGGTTCGCCCCGATCATCGTTGCAGTCGCGGCTGTTGTCGCCTTCGTTCTTCGCCTCTCGCGCCGCCGTGGGTCTGGTGGCGGCTCACGCTCCTGACGTTCACTTCGGCGAGCCAGGCTGACAGGGAGGCAGTAAGCCGCCTACTCGGGCGTGACCCTCTCGGGGAGTTCCGCGTCGTGGTGCGAGATTCTGGCGGGGACCCCGTGGTGATACACAACGCACCGGTCCTGCGCGACGGAACGCCGATGCCGACCAGGTTCTGGCTTATCGGCTTCTCGGAGCGCCGCGCGGTCGATCGACTGGAGGCGGCCGGCGGCGTTCGCCTGGCCCAACAGTGCGTCGGGGCGGAAGCGATAGGAGAGGCGCACCACCTGTACGCGGCGGAACGCGAAAAGGAGATTCCGGACAACTGGGCTGGGCCTTGTCCGTCAGGCGGCGTCGGCGGAACTCGCCGCGGGGTGAAATGCCTCCACGCCCACTACGCCTGGTATCTCGCCGGCGGCCCCGACCCCGTAGGAAGCTGGGTATCGAGACAACTCTCCGAAGAACTCGATGCGAGGGTGCTATCCGGATGACCGGTGCCACCGAGAGCGGTGCCACCGAGAGCGGCGCCACCCCGGGCGATGCGGTCGCGTCGATCGACTGTGGAACCAACTCGACCCGCCTCCTCGTGGTCAGAGCGGACGGAACGTCGCTCGAGCGGATCAACCGGATAACCCGCCTCGGTGAGAACGTAGACAGGACTGGACGCCTCGGACGTGAAGCCATAGCCCGCACGATTTCGGTTCTCGAGGACTACCGTGTCGTCCTCGACGCTCACGGAGTGCTCAAAATCCGGATGACTGCAACGTCGGCCGCACGCGACGCTTCCAACAAGGACGAGTTCTTCGACGCGGCCGAGGCTGCCATCGGGGTCAGACCTGAGCTCCTCGACGGGACGGCGGAAGGGCAACTTTCTTTCACGGGCGCCTTATCAGGCCTACCCGAATCGGGCGGCCCGTGGCTGGTGGTCGACATCGGAGGTGGTTCGACCGAGCTGATCGTCGGAAGTGATCTCGCCGCCGGCCCGACCGGAGTCATCTCGATGGACGTGGGCTGCGTCAGGGTGACAGAGCGTTTCTTGGCGTCGGACCCGCCGACCTCAACCCAGATCGACGAGGCGAAGCTCATGGTGCGATTCGAACTCACGAAAGCCCTCGACCAGGTACCGCAACTCGAGACCGGAACGGCGATGGTAGGGGTGGCCGGGACAGTGGCGTGCCTCGCTGCAGTGGACCAGGAAATCGACGGGTCGGAACGTAGCCTGTTGCACCATCGCCGGATCACCAGGCACCGGGCGGAGGAGATGTGCGCCCGCCTCGCAGCGCTCCCTGCTCGTGAGCGCCTTCTCGTTCCGGGCGTCGAGGAGGGTCGTGCTGACGTGATCGTCGGAGGGGCGATTGTGCTCGTAGAGGTCATGGCCCGCTTCGGCTTCGAGGACTTCCTCACAAGCGAGAGCGACATCCTGGACGGGCTCGCGGCGAGCTTGCTCGAACGCTCGACGTAAAGCGGCCAGGGGACTGGCCTGCGGGTCGCCGCGGCTCACGAATGCGGCGGAGGCCGGAGACTTTGCCTACGATCTGACCATGGTGCTTACTGACCGCCTCCTCATGGGCCCGGGCCCCTCCAATCCCTATCCTGAGGCCACGGCGGCCTTCGTTAGACCGATGCTCGGCCACCTCGACCCGGAATTCATCTCCGTACTCGACGAGACGATCGAGAGACTCCGTGCCGTGTGGCAAACCTCGAACCAGCTGACCCTCCCAGTGTCGGGCACCGGCTCGGCGGGCATGGAGGCCGCCTTCGTCAACACAGTCGAAGCGGGGGACGCTGTCGTCATCGGAGTGAACGGACTCTTCGGTGAAAGGATGTGCGACGTGGCAAGGCGCTGTGGCGCGCAGGTCACGCGCGTCGACGCCCCGTGGGGTACACCCCTCGACGCCGAAGCCCTCATCAATGCGCACCCGAACCCCAAGCTCATTGCCCTCGTCCACGCCGAGACGAGCACAGGAGTGCGCAACGACGTCGGGTCCGTCGCTGCGGGGAAAGGCGATGCACTCCTCCTAGCCGACTGCGTCACCTCCCTCGGAGGTATACCGGTGGACATCGACGGGTGGGGTGTCGACGTGGCCTACAGCGGAACACAGAAATGCCTGGGCGTATCTCCGGGACTGTCGCCTTTTACGATGAACGAACGGGCCCGCCAGCGCAGGGTTCCTGTCCCGCAAAGCTGGTACCTAGATCTCGGGATGATCGGCGACTACACGTCCGGCGCAACCCGCAAGTACCACCACACTGCGCCGATCGCTATGGTTTTCTCGTTGCACGCAGGTCTCGGGGCGCTCCTCGACGAAGGACTGACGAACGCGTGGGAGCGCCACGAGCGCTGCGGAACAGCGCTTCAAAGCGGGCTCCAGGAGCTCGGCCTCGAACTTTGGGCGCCGGAAGGCCACCGCCTTCCCGAGCTGACGACGGTGGTGGTCCCCGAGGGAGTCGACGATGCTGCAATGCGGCGGTCGCTGCTCGGAGAATACGGAATCGAGATCGGCGGGGGAGTCGGCGAGTGGGCCGGACGGATATGGCGTATCGGTTGCATGGGTCACACCGCGAGGATGAGCAACGTAACCCTGCTGCTGAGCGCCCTGGCGCAGCTCCTAGGCAGGTGAGCTGGCCGTCTTCGAGCCGGCACCCGCTTGCGATGTCGGGGCGGAGAGTGATGCTGCGCCCCCTCGTCGCCGACGACTTCGAAGCCTGGCGAGAAGTGCGAGTACGAGCAAGGGATTGGCTGGTCAAGTGGGAGCCCTTGCCGGCGCCGGGTCAGCCCGATGCGACAGAGGATCGGCGGGTTTTCGCCTTCCGCTGCGGAGCGAGAGAGAGGGAGCGCCAGCTTGGCACCGGATACGGCTTCGGTGTCTTCGTAGGGGCGCGCAGGGATCGCTTCGCCGGGGAGATCAACCTGTCGTCGGTGCAACGCGGGCCCTACCAGAACGCGTACGTCGGCTACTGGATGGACGAGGCGCTCGCCGGTAACTCCTACACCCCCGAAGCCCTGGTGGTGCTCTGCCGGTTCGCCTTCGAGGATCTCGGACTTCACCGAGTCCAAGCGTCGATCATCCCCCGCAACGCCCCGAGCCATCGAGTCGTCGCGAAAGTCGGAATGAGAAACGAGGGAACCGCCTTGCGCTACCTGGAGATCGACGGCCGATGGGAGGACCACGTCCGCTACGCCATGACCGCGGAGGATTGGGCTGAGCGTCGCCAGGAGTTGATGAGACAGTGGATTCTCGGGGGAGCGTGACTTTATAGGTCGTCAGGGCTTGGTTGGCCTGTCGTGTCAGGCGTGGCCAGATCCCTCCCCGGCCACCAACCCACCCGCTCGGGCGGGAAGTAGCGGTAAACGACGAGCCCCATCACGTCCTGCCAGGGGACCAAGCCAAACTGGCGGCTGTCGGTGCTCGCAGGCGGGTTGTCGCCGCGAACGTCGATCCCGTGGGGATGGACGGCATGCAGGCGCTTGAGGAGCGTCAGGGCGTTGCGGCCGCTTCTAGTGTGGCGCGGGTCGGCGAGGAGCACGACGTCACCTTTTTCCAGATGGCCGCGCCCTGCCGAGAAAGGTCTCGCTAGCCACGCTGCGACAGCAACGACCCGGTCACCCTCGTCGAAGGACGGCTGCATGCTCCGGCCGGTTACTGCCATCCGCCGGATGGGGAGACGGAGCTTCCCGGGAACCACGAACGTCAGGGTAGGGTATGGGTGCTATCAATCCCATTCGAATCAAGGAGCGCCCACATGGCTTCGTTCGCCCGCTTGCTCACCTTTGTCGACTCGCTTCGCTCACCAGGCGTAGCCAGCGCCCACTGCGATCTTCCTTGCGGGGTGTATGACCCGGCGCAGGCGCGCATCGAAGCAGAGTCCGTGAAGGCCTGCATGGAGAAGTTCAACGGCTCTGACGACAACGTGTTCAAGACACGGGCGGTGACGATCAAGGAGGAGCGGGCCGACCTCGTCAAGCACCACCTGTGGGTGCTGTGGACTGACTACTTCAAGCCGAACCACCTAGAGGCGCATCCAGGCCTGCATGACCTGTTCTGGAAGGCGACCAAGGCGGCGGGCGACGCGAAGAAGACCAATGACACGGCGGTTGCCGACGGCCTCCTCGCTCAGATAGCAGAGATCGACAAGATCTTCTGGGAGACCAAGAAGTAACACGTTCAGGGTGGCCGGCGCGGGCGTTGCCAGTTTGGTGACGGCTGCGCCGGTGGGGTCAGTTCCAGATGACAGGAGTAGTCGTTCGTCATCTCCGCGACGTAGAGGTGCACCATGTCGATCTCGCCGAGACCCCACCCCGGCCGCCCGACGTCCGGCGGCGAGCGGACTTGTACGGACTTGTACGGGCTGGTCGAACGCGCAACATCGGACTTCGGGCGACTTGACGTGCTGGTCAGCAACGCTGGTATCGGACCGATTTCACCGATCGGCGACCTTCGAGTCGACGACTGGGACGCAATGATCGACGTGAACCTTCGTGGGATCCTTCACGGCATCGCCGCCGCGTTGCCCGTGTGACCAAAAGCCACTCGACTCCGTGCATCCACCTAGCTGGGCTAGCGGACATGCGACGTTGGTGGGCCC
>JAKBBS010000090.1:0-7741 GCA_021808425.1 Actinomycetes bacterium | reverse complement strand
TTATGCCGGCTATAGCTGCATAAGGTATCAATCGTTTTCGTGGGCCGGCCCGAAAGCCTGTGGTCGTGCAAGCCGCTCCCGCAAAGCCGAATCGAACTGCCTCTCCTCGCCGTCGCTCAGTAGCACTGCTCCCCTATCGGTGTGGTCAATCAGACCCTCATGAGCGCTTGTTCACTATGAGCCGTTCGCGGTCGAACATCCGGGCCACGACGCGCCAGGCGAGCAGGTCGAACACGAGCAGTGCTGCAGCGAGACCGATTGCGAGTCTGACCGACTCTGAGATCACGTTGAGCGACATCAAAGCGACAATCGCCAGAGGTGGAAGGCTCCCGAGGACACCCAGTTGTTGAGCGACGCGAACGTCGGTGGACCTCGTCGACACCGCGATACCGACCCAGATCGCCCAGCCTGCCAGCAGGGGCGTGAACAGCAACTGGACCAGGACGTGCGAGCCCGTGAAGATCGCCGAAACGATGACGGCATGAGCGAACAGTCCAGCGATCGCGAGGAAGATCCCGAAGACGCTATAGGCGATGAGGATCGTTGGCGTGAAAGCGGCGAGCGCCTTCGCTATGACGAACTCCTCGCTGCGCACCGGGGTGGATAGCAGCGGCTCCAGCGTGCCCTGTTCTCGTTCGCCGACCACAGAGTAGGCGCAGACGACAGAGGGCATTGTCACCGGGATCACCAACAGATAGAGGAGGGAGAGGCCGATATGAAGGGTGACGGCCTTGTTCGTCGTGTTGGCTGCAATCAATTGAATCGTCGGCAGAGTGATGAACACGACGGGAACCGCAGCCATCGTGGCGATGACGAAGCGGTTGCGCCGATAGTCCTGCAGTTCTTTTCGGACGATCGCGCCGACCCTGATCCAGCTGAAGTTCATTTGGGCTTCGCTTCCACGTCTTCGTCGATGAGCTCAAGGTAGACGTCTTCAAGTGAGTGGTGGGACTCGCCGAGCGAAAGGATATCGGCGCCGGCGCTGACAAGTGCGCGGGCGAGGACGGGAGCCGCGCGATCGGGATCGGTGACGGCTAGGATGTAGCCCGATGGCGTCTGCTCCCACCCTTCGACATCGGCTACCGAACGAAACACGGCTCCGGGGTTCGCGAGTGGTGCCTGTAGTCTAACCTCGAGGGATCGCCTGAACAGCTGAGTGCGTAGCTCGTCGGGTCGGCCGATCATTCGCAAGGTAGTGTTCATGATCGCCACCCTGTCGCAAAGGCGCTCGGCCTCCTCCAGACGGTGGGTGGTCAGGAAGATGGTCACCCCCCGCTCGCGAAGCGAGGCGATGAGGTCGTGGACCTCACGGGTAGCGACCGGGTCGAGGCCCGAGGTGGGCTCGTCGAGGAACAGCACGGTCGGGTCGTTGAGCAACGCCCGGGCGAGCGCTACGCGCTGGCGGAGCCCTTTGGACAGCGAACCGCACAGGTCGCGGGCGCGGCCTTCGAGGTTGACCGCCCGAAGAGCCCGCTCGATGCGCCCGTGCGTGTCATCAAGCTCGTAAAGGCCGGCGAAGCACTGCAGGTTTTCTGTCACGGTCAAGCGCAGATAGAGACCGGGGGACTCGGGCATCAGGGAGATCCGCGAGCGGATCGCAGAACCGTTTTCTTTGCTCAGCGGTATCCCGGCGACGGTCGCCGAACCTGAGCTCTGAGCGAGCAGCGTCCCGAGGGTCCGCACGGTAGTCGTCTTTCCAGCCCCGTTTGGACCGAGGAAACCGAACACCTCCCCGCGGCCGACCTCGAACGACACGTCGTCGAAGGCCACGCGGTCTCCGAAGCGCTTCGTCAAGTGCTCGACGACTATGGCGGCCTCCATGTGTGTCATGATAACAGGCGTGCTGACCGAATGTACGATGTTCTGGCCAGGCGGCCAGGTGCCATAGATTCTGTTCGATGGCGACCGAGCCCGAAGCCGAACAAAAGACGTTTACCGAGATCGCGCGCCGCCGACAAATCGTGGGTGCTGCGATCGATACAATCGCCGAGGTCGGCTACGCCCAGGCGTCACTTGCGCGCATCGCGGCGCGCATCGGTATCAGCAAGGGAGTCATCAGCTACCACTTCACTGGCAAGGACGACCTCATCAAGCAGGTCGTCGTCGATGTCGTCGATGCCGGGAGGAACTACATCCTGCCTCGAGTCTCTGCGGAGATCACCGGAGCGGGGATGCTCCGGGCCTATATCGAGTCGAACCTTTCGTTCATGCGTGACCATCGCAATTTTATGGTTGCTGTGGTCGAGATCCTTCGAAGCGGCGCTTTCAAGACCGATGGCGGCCGCCGCTTGGACGGGCGGGAAGTCGATGTGGCGACGCGCCTGCTTCAAGAGCAGCTCGCTCGTTTTCAGGTGTCCGGGGAGCTCCGGGGCGACTTTGACCCGGCTGCGCTAGCGGTAGCGATCCGAGCCGCCATCGACGTGGTGCCGCACCGGCTCGTGCTCGACCCGAAGTTCGACATCGACCACTACGCGGCCGAAATTGCGAGCGTCTTCGACAGGGCAACCCGGCGGGACGACGCTCAATGAGCAGGTAGACAGAGAAGCGTCCATTTGTGTTCCTACCGAGGTATCGCCGACTACAGTATGTTTTGCGAGTGAAGGTGGACAAGCTGAGTGTCTCCTTCGACCCCGATCGATTGGCTGAGGCGGCGGCCCGCTTGCGTGCCGAAGCATTGGGCGACTATCTAGACGGTTGGGAGGCCGAACACGGTGAGTTGACCCCTGAAGAACTCGCACGCGTCTCGGACGATCTGGGGCTGCGCGCCGTGTCGAAGGGGGAGCAAGCGCTGTGAGCGCGCATGTGCTCGATGCAGGATGCCTTGTGGATGTGGATCGGGGCGATCGTCGGATGGCAGCGCGTCTGCGAATAGCTGAGAGAGGTGGCATTGATCTGCGAAGCAATGCAGCAGTCGTGGCCCAGGTGTGGCGGGACCCCAGCGGACGCCAAGCCGACCTCGCACGCTTCCTTCGCTGTGTAGACGTCAAGTCGGTCGACAGCCGCCTGGGTCGAGAAGCCGGGGTGCGGCTGGGTCGAGCCCGTAGCGGTTCTCACGCACTTGAGTTGTCGTCAACCACAGAATTGGGATCACAAATGTCTGGTTCCCCGATAGGTCCTTCGTTGCGCTTTGCTGTTTTGAGCCAGCTCACGCTCGGAGTCTTTCTCGCCGTTTGCGTGCTGCTGATGCCCAGGTTCGCGTTCGGTGCTCGCGAGGGAGGTGTCAGCAATTACGGGGTGCACGTCGCGACTGTCATCCCTTACACGGTCGCATTCGTGAGTTCCGCAAGCTTTCTGTTTCTCGCCGGCCGACGTCTGCGCTACACGAATGGTCTACAGTGCGCCGCGCTCGGATTCGAGGTCGTCGCCTTGATGCTCGTCGTCGTCCTCGTCTCGACGTACCCGTACAAGATCGACGGGACATTAGCGGACGTGCATCTCGGCGCAGCGATCGGGTTGTTCTGTGCGGAACTCCCGCTCGTTGCCTGGCTTGCGTCTTTTGTGAGTTCGCACCCGTGGCGGGTCGTAGTCTGGCTGGGCCGGCTAGCCGCTTTGAGCTGGTTGGTCGGTGCAGTCATGGCGGTCGTAACCCTGCTCGGGTTCATTCACCTCCTCTTCCTAGGGCAAGCAGTCATGAGCGCAGGGTTCGCAGTCGTCGTCATTGCGTCGCTCCAGGCTGAAATCGTTCCCGGGCGACATCGTTAGCGAATACGAGGTCGCCCGCTTGATGTTTGAGCGAAAACGGGCTCGCAGCCGCACGAGCTGTCGGAGGCGATCAGGCCGCCGTCACGTGGCACCTGCACCCGCCCGCCCTGTCTGGCGCAGGTGTGAAGAGGATCCGCTTCGCTTCGTGGTCGCGCCCGGCGTTCGCGGCACTCGCTCGCGCCAAGCGACTTCGAGGTAGCGCGTTCGATCCTTTTAGGCGAGCCCCGGTGCGGGTCCTCGAACGGCAGCTTCCAGCCGACTACGAAGCGGCGATCGACTCGATCCCCCCACACTGGAGCGCCTCTAACCTTGCGCCAGCAGTCGAGATAGCCCATCTCCCAGAGCGGGTCCGCGGCTTCGAAAGACTCAAAGTCGAGCGAGCGGCAATCTACCGCAAGGCGATAGCCGAGCAAATGCTCGCGCTCAAGCTGGCATCTGAGTTGTGATGCGGCTAACCGGCGGGGGCGGTGCCGCGGTTCGGGTCACTGCTTTGCTCGCAGATTTAGCGTTATGCCGCCTGTTCGCCGATCGCTCGCAGCCGTGCTATTCCGTTGCGAACGAGCGTCTTGACGTCGTCTTCTGTGTCGCCGAGTGTTGCTGCGATCTCTCGGTAGTTGTGCCCTCCGAAGTAGGCGAGGACGATCACCCGGCGCTCGGCTAACGAGAGAGTCGAGAGCATGTCGGCGGCGTTGCCGGCGGCTCGCGCCGACGACTCTTCTTCGACGTCGAACGCGGTCATCGTCGCCAGGCGGGAGCGGCGCTCGGGGTCGGATCGCAAGACGTACACGGCCCTGCGGTGAGCGAACGCCAGCAGCGACGCGCGAAGCGATCCTGCGTCGTCACACACGTTTCGCCCTGCCCTGCCCAGTTCAAGGAACGCCGCTGTGGTCACGTTCTCGGCTTCGGCCGCTCCTGCGACTTGGCGGGCCACGCCGTAGACCGCTTCGCCATGAAGCATGTAGGTCTCTGCCAGGCCCCCCGTCGCGTCGCCGAGAAGCCGGTCCGTGTTGACAGCGTTGCCAACAGCTGTGGTGCTGCGGTCCCTTACGCCGCGGTTCGCGTCGCCGGAGGCGCCGCGCATGACCGCTCGACCGAGCCCACCCCACAGATGCCTCCTCAACCCGCCGCTCCCAGCCGGCGTTCGCCCGGCGGTTCGCTCCGCTCGGGATGTGGACCCTGGCGACGGCGCGGACGGCGAGTCTGCTCGAGTCGGAGGCCGGGCACGCGTCCCCACACCAGACGGAGGAGCCGCTCAAGCATCTCCGGGCCGTTATGTACGACCAGTTCGAGGTCATGGCGTCGGTTCGTGGCAGCACTCACGAGCTCGCGGGTGCCTGCGACGCCGATGAACCCGACGCCTGCCAGGTCGATATGGGCCTCCTTCGGCGGTCCTCTTTCTTCGCTTCGAACGCCGTTATCGATGGCGGCTTCCAAGATCGTCCTGAAGCGATCGCACGTTGCGATGTCGATTTCGCCGTGCACGGTAACAATTCCGTCTGCATAACCGGCCCGTAGGAGTGACGAGCCGGACAGCGCATTCAAGTCGTTCACGACGGACCTCCGGTGGTGTGGTCACCGAGGTCTGGAGCGACGGGAAATAGAAAGGGCCTCGCGGCCTGCAGCGAACGTATCACAGTGCGCCAGGGCTGGCGGACGCCCCCAGCGCCGGTGGGAATCCCCGAGGTCGCACGCTTGCGTGCTCGGATGGGCTAGGGTCCACTTGGCCATGCTTGGCCGCTGACCCGGTTACGCTGGATCTGGTCCTCGTTGAGCGTCTGGCCTCTTCTCGAAGGACACCCGCGCATGGAACACAGGTCACCGCCGGCTGAGCGCAGGCGCAAGGACGCCCGGCGCGACACCGATGGCTGCTGAGCGGCTCCTACGGATACTGGGCCTCCTCGCTGAACGAGACGGTACGGGCGCCCCCCGGTTGTGCGACGTCGCAGCGCAGGTAACCGCGGTGAGCGGCGCCGGGGTCATGCTGCTCGCTGACGGCAGGCCGCAGGCCTCCCTGTGTAGCACCGACGATGTGTCGTTGCTCATCGAGGAAGCCCAATACAGTTTAGGCGAAGGACCTTGCGTGGATGCCCACCGCTTGGGGCAGGTCATCTCCGAGCCCGATCTCGGAGGAGCGAACGGTGCACGCTGGGCGGCCTTCTCTCGCCAAGCGTTCGACGCAGGCGCCCGGGCCGTGTTCGGTTACCCAATCCGCCTCGGCGCCGCCCGCCTCGGCGCTCTCAATCTCTACCGGGACCAGCCCGGGGCGCTCAGCGACGACCAGCACATCGATGCCCTCGTCATGGCTGATGTCGTCGCACGAGCGATCCTGACCGCTCAGGCGGAGGCCGCCTCCGACCACCTCGGTGTCGGCGTCGACGGGGACATGAACCTGTGGGCCGTCGTCCATCAGGCAGCCGGCATGGTCTCGGTCCAGCTTGCGATCCCGGTCTCCGACGCCCTCGTACGCCTCCGGGCTCACGCCTTCGTCGCGGACCGGCTCGTCGCAAGCGTCGCCCGCGACGTGGTCGAGCGGCGCCTGCGCCTCGACGCAGATGAGTGAGATCTCGTCTGGGCGCTATCGTCGCGAAGAAAGAAACACTTCTGGCCTGACGGTAGCCCAGACCACGCCACCACCGGCCGCCTCTCGAAGACAGGTGTCATGATGCCCAACCAGGCGCTGCTCGTGCAAAGCCTCGTCGATCTCGCCGACAACCTCGTCGACGATTTCGACGTCGTCGACGTTCTCAGCCTTCTCAGCGATCGCTGCGTCCACGCTCTCGGCGTCACCGCAGCGGGAGTCATGCTGGCCGCACCAAGCGGGACGCTCGAGGTCATCGCCTCATCCAGTGACACCATGCGGACCTTGGAGATGTTCCAGCTACAATCCGACGAGGGCCCATGCCTGGAGGCCTACCGCACCGGCAGGCAGGTAGTGAACATGGACCTTGCCGCTGTTGGGAGCCGCTGGCCGACCTTCGCTGCGCACGCCACCGCCGAGGGGTTCGGGTCAGCCCACTCATTTCCCCTGCGCCTCCGCCGGCGAACCCTCGGCGCTCTCAACCTGTTGCGCAGCGAGCCCGGCGCCCTCGACGAGGCGGACATCGCCGCCGCCCAGGCCCTCGCCGACATAGCCACCATCGCAATCGTCCAGCACCAGATTGTCATCGACGCCCAGACCCTCAACAGCCAGCTCAGCGCAGCGCTCAACACACGCATCGTCATCGAACAAGCCAAAGGCAAGATCGCCCAGGCCACCGACACCGACATGGACCACGCATTCCGCCGGCTGCGACACCACGCCCGCAACCACAACCAGCGACTCGGCGACCTCGCCGCACGAATCGCCCAAGGCTCCATCGACCCCGGCTCCTTGGACCACCTCCCAGCAAGCGGCTGAGGTGGCCGTCGCTGTCGTTCGGCGGCAGCGGGCCGAACGGTCGTCTCAGGCGGGTCGGATTGAGCCTCATCTGCCCGCCGTCCCTCGGTACGCGAGCCGACCCGTGAGGTGTGCCGATACCAGCCAGAGGCGCGTCGCGGATTCCGGATCGAGTGCCCATTGCTTCACTCCGTGCGGACGGCGTGCGAGTTCTGCGTCGTTACGCACGGTGTAGGCCTCGTTCCCGTCGTCTAAGAAGTGCCCTCCGGTTGGGGCAAACTGCGGAGCTACGGCGGCGACGATCGTGGTGGCTGCCCCTTGCTCGACGGTCTTGTACGAAAAAACACCAGCGGTCTTGGCGGCATCCAACGACTTCCTCTCCTGCACCGTGAAGTTCCGTTGCAGGCCGGTCGCCACACCGCCGGGGTTCACCGCATAGCTCCGACCCCTGTTCGCCGGGGTCCACGAGGGTGCAGTCGCGTTCGCCGTATTCCCGGTCGACGGGCGCTTCGACAACCACGGCGCCGGCGTCGCGGGCTCGGGCAAACGCAGCTTCTACATCATCGACTCGCACCCGGATCATGTGAGGGTGTGCACTCTGTTCCGGGGTGCTGCGATCACTGGCGATATCGGCCACTATCACCGCCCCGTCGAAACCGACTG
>JAKBBS010000089.1 GCA_021808425.1 Actinomycetes bacterium | reverse complement strand
GGATTCGACGGTACGTTCAGACGGATGTGGGAGTTCTACCTCGCTTACTCGGAGGCCGGCTTCCGTTCCGGTTACCTGGACGTCGCGCAGGTGGTTATGGCGTCCGCCGCCTGAGGCGTCTCCACCGGCTGCATTTTCAGCAACCTCTCAGCGGGCGCTGAGTCGCGCTCTCAGCTAGCGCTCCGAGGATGAAGAAATGTCGAACGGAGTCGCCACCGCGCAGGCCTTTGACGCCGCGGTGGGCGGTCTCCCGCGAGGGAACAGCAACGGGGCGACACGTGAAGTAACCAAAGGACATCTATGGCAGATAGATGTGGTGCGGCTCCTCACTTTCGCGGCGGTCATATCGGTGCATTCGCTGGCATTTACGGAGCTGCCGAGTAACCGGGTTGCCGCAGGGATGATGATGCTCCTGCAGTATGGGCGGGAGGTGTTCTTCGCCATAACAGGTTTCGTCCTGGTCTTCTCGGCGTGGGGCAGGCCGATGAAGGCTGGCTTGTTTTGGAGGAAGCGGATCGGCTTCGTCGTGGTGCCCTACGTCACCTGGAGCGCCGTCTACTACGCCTACGGCGTCTTCGGGCATGCGCACCTTCACCCGTCACTTCGCGGTTTCCTTGTGGATCTCCTGGACGGGGGAGCCATGTACCACCTGTACTTCCTGGTCGTGACGATCCAACTCTACCTGTGTTTCCCGCTCATACTCCGCTTCGTCCGCGCAACCGCCGACCGGGCTGCGGTGGTGTTTGCCGCAATCGTGGTGGCGAACCTCGCATGGCTCGCACTTCTGCAGTACTCGAGCGCGCCTGCCGGCACAGCCGGCTGGGGCTACGCACACGCCTACGAGCTGCTGCCCACCTATGCGATGTACGTACTCGGTGGCGCGTACGCCGCCGTGCACCTCGACAAGATAGAGGCGGTAGTGGCCCGCCGGTCGCGGTGGCTGCTCGGCGTAGCAGTGCTCGCGGTCGCAGGCTCACTCGCCGCGTACGCCGGACAGCTTTCGAGCATGGCCCCGAGGCGTGCAAACGGCGTTCTCCAGCCGGCGATGGCGCTGTCGTGTCTCGCGGCGGTTCTCGTCGTCTACATGATCGGCCGTCGCTGGGCAACCGGGCCGCGCCGCGGCCAGCACGCGATCGAGCTTCTGTCGGACGCGTCGTTTGGCATCTACCTCGCGCATCCTTTGGTGCTCGCATTGCTGCTCGATTACGCAGGCTTCGGCAACGGCCACCAGGCGATGCCGGCAGTGGTGGCGACGATTGTCTCGTATCTAATAACCGTCTCCGGTGCGACCGCGCTGACACTGGTCGCGCGTAAGACCCCCCTCTCACTGGCGCTCACCGGTAGGCCGTGGCGAGCCGCCGTTACACGCCGACCCCGGACGTCTGTGATCCAGCGCAAAGCCGAGACGAACCAGTTGCAGAACCAAACGACAGGAGTACTAGTTTCATGCTGAACGTACGCGGTTACCTGGACGCGAGATCCTCACAGGATCGGCCTGCCATCGTGGAGGGAGCCACCGGTCAAGGCGTCACGTGGCGCGAAGTGGCGGAGCTCTCAGACCGCTGGCGCTCGAGTGGTCTCGAAGGCCCGGTCGGGCTCGCCGTAGCCGATCCGGTTGCGATGGCAGCTAACTTCGTATCGGCTCTCGCGAGCGGCGTAGTGGTGGTTCCGTTGGACCCGGCGGCGCCGCAGGCGGATCTCGACGCCCGGATCCGCCAACTCGGGGTGAGGTCTCTGGTGACAGATCGAAGCGGCCTCGGGATGTACCCGAGCGCCGAGGGGATCCCGTCCCTGTGGCCGTCCGCTGCGCAGCCGGCCATGTCGATCGAAACCTGGTGGGCTGACAGCGAGACGCTCCTGGCCCTCGGCGGCGAGCGCATGCCGGCGGCGGACTTCCCCGAAACCCCCTCCCGGCTGTCGCTTCTAATGTCCAGCTCGGGCACGACCGGCGAGCCGAAGATCGTTCCGCTTAGCGAAGCCCAACTTCTGGCCACCGCCGCAGGGGTTGCGTCGGAGCTTGCATTGACGTCGTCGGACATCGGTTACTCGCCTCTTCCGCTGTTCCACATCAACGGACTCGTCGTCGGCGTCCTGTCAGCCCTGGTAGCGGATTCGACGATAGTCGTCGAACGCCAGTTCTCGCGACGCAACTTCTGGTCGACTGTCGACTCGCTTCGAGCCACGTGGCTCAACCTGGTTCCGGCCATGTTGGCGATCCTGTCCTCGTCGCCCGGGCCGGCCTCGTCGGAATTTCCGGGTAACCGCCCCGGTTTCACGACTTCGCGGCCTCGACTGGCACGTTCCGCGTCCGCACCCCTCCCCGCCGGCGTGCGGGAGCGTTTCGAAGCGTTCAGCTTCATCCCCGTCATAGAGACGTACGGCATGACGGAAGCGGCGAGCCAGATAACGGCGAATCCGACCAGCAACGTGCGGCCCGGATCCGTCGGCCTGCCTGTCGACGTGGCTCTACGTGTGATCGCCGAGAACGGTGAAGCCGCTTCGAGCTTGGCTGCGGGGAGAGTTCAGATCAAAGGCGACCGCGTTACGTCACATTATTGGGCGTGCTGTCCCGTGGGCGACCCCGCCAGCGCGAAGCTTCCCGGCGACGGAGTGTCACGCGAGTGGACGTCGCGGGCGGCTGTTCGCGGCGACGGCTGGCTCGATACCGGCGACATCGGATACCTCGACGAGGCCGGCTATCTCTACCTGGTCGGCCGCGACGGGGACGTGATCAACCGGGGCGGCGAGAAGATCGTCCCCCGCGAGGTCGAAGAAGTCCTTTTGGCCCACCCAGACGTGACGGCGGCGGTAGTCGTCGGGCGCCCCCACCCAACGGTAGGCGCGGAGCCGGTGGCCTTCGTCATCGCGGCCGAAGCGGCGGCCCAGTCACCCGAAGCGTTGGCTCTGCAGCTGTCGCAGCGCTGCGAGGAGGCCCTGAGCCGCTACAAGCGCCCGGTGGAGATTCACGTCACGAGCTCGCTTCCGGCGGGGCCGACCGGCAAGATCCGCCGAGGGGAGGTCGCCAACCTCGTCGCCAACGGCGTCGACCCGTCCGACGGTTCACCTCTAGAAGGGTACGTGAAGCCCGACAGCGGCCAGGACCCATTGAGGGACTTCGCTGCGAGTCGCGGCATGCACCCCGCGGGGGGTAACCGTGCACCCGCGCCCCGGCGCAGCGCCGTGTCCCTGGCAGCCGCAGCGCTCGAGCTTCCCTTGCGGACCGTGAAGCCTCGCCAGAGCGGCCTCACAATGATGATCGACTCTGGGATGCCACTGGTTGGCTTCACCGACGCGATCTCCAGCGCCGGCACGCACATCGACCTGGTGAAGTTCGGCTGGGGAACCGCTCTGGTGACCCCGTTCATCGAGGCCAAGCTGCATGTGTTGCGCGACGAGGGTATCGACGCCTACTTCGGCGGGACGCTCTTCGAGAAGTTCGTGGCTGCGGGACGCTTCGAGGATTACCTGAGTTTCTGCGGGCATCTCGGCGTGAGCCATGTCGAGATCTCGGACGGGACGATCGAGATCTCCCCCGAGGACCGGGCCGGATACATCCGCCGGGCGGCCAGGGACTTCACGGTCATAACCGAGGTCGGATACAAAGACCAGACCCGGGCAGGCGCCTCCGCAGCCGCCGATCTTGCCGTCCAGGCGAGGCAGGACCTCCAAAGCGGGGCGTGGCTCGTGACGGCAGAGGCCCGCGAGAGCGGCCAGAGCGGCATATGCCGACCGGACGGAACCGCCCGCGAGGACATCCTCGATGCGTTCGCGTTGACGGGCATCGATTGGTCGCAGCTGCTCTTCGAGGCACCCACGAAGCGGCTGCAGGTCTACTTCGTGGGGATGGCGGGACCCAACGTCAACGTGGGCAACGTCGCTCCGGGGGACGTCATCGGCCTCGAGACTTTACGTCTCGGTCTGAGGTCGGACACATTCGCAAGCTTCAGCAAGGAACGAATCGATGCGTAACTCAAGCAACGTCTTCCATCTGGCAATACCCGTCCGAGACCTGGACGAGGCCCAGGACTTCTACGTCGGCAAGCTCGGCTGCCACCTCGCGCGGCGCTACGAGGACCGGATAACGCTCGACTTCTTCGGCGACCAGGTGGTCTGCCACGTCTCCGACGAGTGGGACCGCAACCCCGAGCTCTACCCACGCCACTTCGGGGTCACTTTCGTAGATCGAAGCGAGTTCGAAGCGGTCCTCTTCTGCGCAGTCACCAGGGACGTCCCGTTCTTCAAAGCCTGCGAACCCAGGTTCAAGGACATGGTCGAAGAGCACGTCACCTTCGTCCTCCGGGACCCGTCGGGGAACTTGATCGAGTTCAAGCATTACCGAGACCCACGGATGATGTACTAATAGAGCATGATAAAAGTCAGCGTCTACTACCCGAGCGGCGAGGGGTCAACCTTCGACCACGAGTACTACCGTGCCAAGCACGTTCCTCTCGCAATGAAGACCTGGGGTCTGGCCGACTCCGAGATCGAGAAGGGGATCAACGGTCCGTACGTGGCTGCCGTGCACTTCCGCTTCGACTCACTCGACGAGCTGAACGCTGCTATGGCCGCGCCAGGCACTGCCGACGTGATGGCGGACGTACCGAACTACACTAACATTACCCCCGTTATGCAGACGAGCGAGGTCGTCGCCTGACCTTTCGTTGGGATGCCACGCCTGCGAGCTGCACCACTTTCGTGTTCTCGCGGGGAGGCCCCCGGCTGACCGGCATCATTTTTCCTGCATTTCCCGGATCGCGCCGGCAGGCCTTTACGAGGCTTTGAGTCGGCCGTAGAGTCACTGACATGCCGGCCGATCTGGATCGCTGTAGACTTGACGTGGCCTCGGCGCTGCTCGCCAAGGCGGGAAGCACTAAGTCGAGCGAGGAGGCCGTTGCGCTGGCGCAGAAGTGCTACCGGCTTCTGGCAGAGCACATCAACGACTACGAGGACATGGTCGACGCCGCCGTGCCGGGTCCACGCAAACGTGAGCGGAGGCTCCTACAGGACCGACGCCGCAGTTTTCCCGCACCAGGCTCGTCTTCGCCTTCGACCCAAAGGCCCTCGGGGGTCGACTGGTATCGAAGTTCTGCGGCTGCCGAGCTCGACGTGGCGCGCAAAGCGATATTCGACGTGCGGATCTGAGCCCCCCCGTCGTAGGCGACGACCGGCCGCCCGTACCGCTGATGCGGCCCGGGCGTCAAACGAGGTGTCCCGGGGTCGCTACCGTAGCGGGGCGTGACGTTAGCTCTATCCGTTGTCCTCGCCGTCGCCGCGGTCGCAGCTGCCGTGTTTGGCTGGACGGCCCGGCGTGGCTCCGTCGCACGCCGTCGCGACCAGGCCCGTCTCCTGCGCCAGTCGAGCCGCCTTCGAGACGCGGACGAGCTGGTCGCCAAAGCGGAGGAGCGCGCCCGAGAAGCCGACGAACGCGCATCTAGAGCCGAGGAGCGCGTCCGAGAAGCCGACGAACGCGCATCTAGAGCCGAGGAGCGCGTCCGAGAAGCCGAGGGAGGGCCAGCGGCGAGCGGATCCAACCGCCCTAACGTTTCTGTGGATGTCGCGCTCGCACTCGAAGGGGTTCGCGTAGAGCGCGAGTGGCTCGAGGTTGCAGGCCCCGGAGTAGAGCTTCCGTTCCTATGGGATGGATCCTTGGCCGTAGGGGTCGCAATGGAACTGGCGATCATCCGCGAGGTGACAGGCACTCCGAGCGAGTTGTCGACGGCATCCACCCGACCGCGCTACGACCCGATAGCCCTGCGGGTCGCGTGCGAGTTCCTGCGCTGTCTCGCCCGGTCCGGCGACGAAATGTCGGTGGAGGTCACCGACGAAGGGATCGTCGTCTCGCAGTCCCAGGACCAGCTACCTCACCTGGCCGAGCTTCGAAAGGTAGCCGAACAGTCCGGTATGGCGATCTCGGCTGCACTTGACGGCGCGAAGGTCTCGACGCAACTGCTGCTCGCCCCGGAGGCCTCGTAACCCCACCGGCCTAGGTCAGCAGCTCAAGGGCCTCGAGGTCGATCGCGTGGCGGCCGTGACGGTTGGCCATCGCCATGAACATGTCGTCGCCGCGAGGGGTGCGCCTGACCAGCATCGACGCTGCGATTGCCATGACCAGACCTCCGAGGCTGTAGCGGCGGTAGCTTTCCCACAGGTCGTTCCATCTGAGGTCTATCCCGGCTGCCCGCATCCGCTCTTGGTACGAGCGGACAAGGTCGCTTTCGACCTCGGCCCGCCGGGACGGATCCAACGACGCACCGATGAAGTAGCTGAGGTCGGCAACGCCGGGGCCGTGCGAAGCGGTCTGCCAGTCGACGACGTTGACTCGCTGCGGCGTTCCGGCGGGCGGAAAGAGCAGGTTGTCGAGGCGAAAATCGCCGTGCGTGACGGTCCACGGGCCGGGCTTGACCGAGTCGAAAATGTCGAGGCGTTCCATCAGCCGCTCGGCGGTAGCGAGAACTTCGGGGTCAACGCGTTCGTGGTATCGCTCGACGAATCCGGCGTGCAGGGCCCGGACGAGGGCCGGCATGACGCCTTCAGTTCCAGGGCTGCTGCGATGCAGCCAGTCGAGCGTCCGGAGCCTGTCGGCGCCCCACAGCGGGGCGTGGAGACCTGGCAGTTCGGATACGGCGAGGAAGGCTTCGTCCGCGCTGCAGCCGGCGAGCTGGTCGCCTTGGCGTGAAGGAGCCACGTCCTCCAAGACCAGGATGAAATTCGCCCCGCCCGGGTCCAAAGACGCGTGGTAGAACGCGGGGGTCTTCACGTCCAGCTCGCCGCTGAGCTGGACGTAGAAGCTGACCTCTATCTCGTAGTTACGAAGAGCGACCGCCGTCTCGACGCTCTTCGGATCCGAGGAGGGAAGCTTGACGATCACCGATCTCGGACCGGCTTGCCGCCTGTCGTATTCGAGGTGGCATCTCCAGCAGTCGGCCATCTGGCCGGTTCCGACCGCCTCGGCGCGCACGCTGGTCACGGTTGCCCCCCCGACGACTCCGGCCATGGCCCTTGCGAGGCCGCCCGGGCTGAGCGTCGACGGTATCTCGCCGGGTGCTCGGGGTTCGGTGTCGGCGTTCACTGCGGGAGGGGTCGCTCTACGACGGTGTCCGGGAAGTACTTGTGGTGTCGTGCCCCGGTGATTTCGTATATGGCGCTGCCGGACCTGCCGTCGCCCGTTCTAACCCTTACCTGGGATAGTCCACCGCGGTGGAACGGCTCGTAGGGGCGATCGAAAGTTCCTCTCGCTTCGACGGCTATCACCCTGCCATCTTCGAGGGCAAACTCGCAGTGTCCGCTGAGGCCGGCAACCGCTTCGCCGTTCTCGCCGTATCTCACCGGGATTGCGCCGCCTGCGGTCCAGGTGAGGTCGTGGCGGAAGTCCACGATCGGGACCGGATCGGAGCGGTCGCTCCCGGCCCAGCAGCCGTCGGTGAAGATCTGGGTCCCGTTGGCCAGCTCCCAATGCCACACGCCGAGGAAGCCGTCGTCGAGCTGGATCTGCAGCCACATCCATAGCGGGCATCTTCCGTGGTCGCGTATTCCCCACGAGTGGTCGCGCTGGCCCACCCAGCCGTCAACGGCGAATGTGCGCCCGTCGACGCTGTAGGTGCCTTCGTAGATTCCGGACTGCAGGATGTGACTCTGGTCCCATACGAGTTCGTCCCCGGCGCGCAACGTGCCCCGCCGAAGACCGTACGGCTTTGTCCGGGCCCGGAACGTGACGTCGAGCCCGATCGCCGCTATGTCAGGATCAGCGGACAGCTTGATCAGCTCGAACGGTTCGATCACCTCGACGCTCGCCCCGTGGACGCGCGGTGTGTGCGGATCCCCGGCATCCGGGCGTTCAAGGCGGCCGAGGATCCTCCGCCCTTCGACGCGACCCATCTGCAGCGAGTCCATTGCCGCCGTCGCCGGGTAGTGGGCCATCGTCATGAAAACGACGTCACCGGCTGCGTCCGGCCGGTGTAACTCGAAAAAGTAGCTCTCACGCCACCACCGACTCGACTCGACGACCTCGCCGAGCGGCAGTGGGATCTGATGCACGAAAAGCTCGTCGGTGGGCGACAGTGCCGCCATCAGGCACCCGACCCGGACATCGGTGTCGCGACGTGGTACACGAGGCGAAGGTTAGTCCTGGTTTCGCCACGCCTAGGCGATCGAGCGGTTTGTCAACCTAGGCTCGGGCTAGTACCCCGAGCCGGCCGTCGTAGCCGACGTGGCTGACGAGGAAACTGCAGCGGTAACAGGGTTTCCCGTAGACGCCGAGACGACTGTCCAGACACCCCCGAACGCGTGGACGTTCTCCCCGAGCGTGGTGTTCGGTGCTGTCGCCTTCATATCCTTGATGAACCAGTAGAGCGGGTGACCGTTGTAGGTGACTTGCATCTTTCCGTTCGAGTCCATGATGTGGCCGACCATCGACGCGTTGACACCGGTAGCGGCGCTCGGCGTGCCGGTCGTCACTAGCGGTGGCCACGCCACGGCGCATCCTCCCGAGCAGGAGCTCGACGTCGAGGTGTCCGTGGAGAACGAGTACAACGTCTTGCCGTTGCTCTCGAGGATGCTCCCGTACATGGAGTCGGCCACCACCCCGATAGTCGGGGTCGAGGTTCCGGCGCCGGCCGTCGAACCGGCGGAGGTCGTGGGACTCGCGGACATGGTCGTGCTCGGGTATGCCGTGCTCGCCGCTGTGCTGGAAGGCGCAGAAGCGCTGGAGGTTTTGGTCGAAGAGCCACAAGCGGCGGCCACCAAGGCCATGCCTACAGCTACCACAGCACCGGTCGTTCTCCTCATGAAATGTGCCTTTCGGATGTGACGGCCGAGCGTGCCCGGCGAGGGATTGATGGGTTGGTACGGCTTGGACGCAGGAGGTCGACTCGCATCTCTAACCACGACTCGCATCTCTAACTACGACTTGGGAACTTCGAACGGATTGCTGAAATTTCGACGCAAGGAGAAGCGTTGCGTCGCTGGTCTCCAATCCGATCGGCTCGGTGGGCCGTAGATAGGATGTGAGGCACATGGGTATTCCTGTATCAAGCCTCTCCGACGAAGCGCTCCTGAGCGGCTTCGCGAGCGGGGACAGGGAACTCTCGGTTGCATTCATTCGACGCTTCCAGTCGAGGGTCTACGGAGTCGCCTTGGCCGTCCTCGGTGACCAGGCTGGCGCGGAGGACGTCGCCCAACAAGCATTCGAGCGGGCCTGGCGTCACGGGTCGGTCTACGACGCACGGCGCGGCGCGGTCGGCACATGGCTCGCCGCGATCACCCGGAATCTGGCGATCGACTCCACTCGTGTACGAAGGGCGTACCCGGTAGAGGTGGGCGCTCTCCTGGCGGCGATATCGGCGGGCCCCAACGACCCTGAGGACAAGGCTCTCGAAGCAGAGTCGCGTCGCGAGGTGAGCCGGGCGTTGCGCCAGCTTCCCCCCGAGCAGGCCCGCGCCGTGGTGTTGGCGGCGATGGTGGGAATGTCCGCGTCGCAGGTCGCAGCAGCGGAGGGGATACCCCTCGGTACGGCGAAGACCCGCATCCGTGCCGCAATGAGACGCCTTCGCGACAATCTTCGTGACACCGTCGTCGACGTGCGAGTCGTGGAGCCGGCGAGTGACTGACGTCTTCCAGCCGGGGGCGCACCCCGACGCGCTGGCCGATTTCGCCTTGGGTGTCCTCGATGCAGAAGAACGCACCTCCATGCTCGCCCACCTCTCCCATTGCGCAACCTGTCGGGAGGAACTGCTCGAGTTGAGCGCGGTCGCTGACCGGGTGGCGGCGCAGGCCCCGCCGGTGGAGCCGCAGGCGGGTTTCGAGGACAGGGTGCTTGCCCGCCTCGACGGGGTCGGAAGTCTTCGTCCGTTGAGGCCACAGGGACTCGCCGACTCCAATGTCCGCGGGGGGTCTCGTGCGGCGGCCAAGCGCGGCGATAAGCGGCGCTTTACATGGAGGCAGGTGGTCGCAGCCGCTGCGGCGGCGTCGATCGTGCTGGGAGCCGGCACGGCTATAGGTATGGCGGCAGGGAGCACTTCGAGCACCAATCCTGTGGCTGCGGGCGTCAGCGGCGGAGGGTGGTACGCCACGCTTCTGGTCGGGCCTTCCGGGCCGGTCGGAAAGGTGTTCGTAGACTTCGACGGCCACCCGTGGATGTCGATGGGCATATCGGGATCCAATCGGGGCACCCTGCGTTGCGAGCTGGTGAGCCCTTCCGGGAAAGTCGTGACGCTCGGAACTTTCGAGGTTTCCGCCGAGGGAGGGTACTGGGCGACATACATCCCGTCCGCAGCTGATGGCGCCACGATCGTCCGGTTGGTGGACCCGTCGGGGAAGATGGTCGCCACCGCTACGATGCGCTAAGCGACAAAAGGAGCTCGACCGGTGGACGACCTTGAAGTAGTAGCCCGCATCAACGATCTGACCGAGGAGGAGCACCTCCTCCAGCAGGCCCATGTGGGTGAACCCCTGACCGGCGACGAGCTCGAGCGTCTGCGTTCGGTCGAGGTGGCCTTGGACCAGTGCTGGGACCTTCTCCGCCAGCGAAGGGCGAGACGGAGCGCCGGCGCTGATCCAGACGACGCCACCCTTCGAAGCGAGGATACGGTCGAGCACTACCGCCAGTAGCGCTTACTACTCCTCCGCACTATCGCTCAGAGCGCGGGCGGCCGGGAGCACGCACGTCGCCGACCCCTTTGGGCATCCGCCCGGCCGTGGCAAGCGCCCGGCGAAGGAGGAACTCGATCTGGGCGTTCGTGCTGCGCAGGTCGTCCTGCGCCCATTTTGCGAGGGCGTCGTGGACGGCGGGGTCCAATCGCAAAAGGAGGCTTTTGCGTTCGGTCACGAAGGGGCAGGCACCTTCTATTGGTAGAGGGTGCCGGTGTTTACGACCTGCTGGGTTGCCTGTTCGCTGCAAAGGACTACCAGCAGGTTCGAGACCATTGCCGCTTTGCGTTCTTCGTCTAGTTCGACGACGTTGTTCTCTTCGAGGCGCTGCAGCGCAAGTTCGACCATTCCGACGGCACCGTCGACGATCTGGCGGCGGGCAGCGACGACGGCGCTCGCCTGCTGTACGCGCAGCATCCCCTGGGCGATCTCCGACGCATAGGCAAGTCTCGTGAGGCGCGACTCGGCGATTCGGACTCCGGCCGGGGCGACCCGGGCGGTGATCTCCTCTGATAGGCGATGGGTGATCTCCTCGGCGTTGTCGCGAAGTGAAAGGCCGCCCCTGCCTCGGCTGTCGTAGGGGTAGCTCGAGGCGATGTGGCGGACTGCCGTCTCCGTTTGGGTGGCGACGAACTGTGAGAAGTTCTCCACCGAGTACATCGCTTTCGCGGTGTCGTCAACCTGCCAGACGACGACGGCCGCGATCTCGATCGGGTTTCCGTCTGCGTCGTTGACTTTGGCGATCGCGGTCTCGTGGTTGCGGACCCTTGTGACGAGCCGTCTCCTCTGCGAGATCGGGTTTACCCAGTGCAGGCCCGCCGAACGGATCGTCCCTTTGTAGCTACCGAACAGCTGCACGACTCTCGCCTCTCCTGGGACGATTGAGGTGAGCCCCCGCATCGTGAATTGCGCTGCCAGAAACGAAGCGATGCCGACCGAGAGCATCGTGGCTGATCCGGCGTTACCCCAGCTCCCCTGTGATGCTCCGAGGCCAATAAGCACTCCGGCGAGAGCGGTGGTCGATATCCCGCCGGCAAGCACTTTGACGCCGTTCAGAGACCAAGCTGCCTGTTCGCCGAGAAGGCCAGGTTCGACAGTCGCCATGAGAATTCTCCTTGAATCGTGCTCCACCCACAATATAGCATTGTGATATCACAATTCTGATCAATTCTTTGCGGGCTGCGGAAAACAAGGAGCTCCCGTCGCCGTCTACGCTCGGCAAACGGTCGACAGCTCAGTGATTGAAAGCCAACTTGAGGCCAGGAACCGGCCATTGCGTCGCGTAAAGGCGCCCTCTGCCCGAGGACGTTATGTAGGCAGTGCGCATGTCCGGTCCGCCGAAGCAGATATTCGTCACGAACGGGTCCGGTTCGGGCACCGCGACCTGCTCCAGGAGTGTGCCACCGGGGCTAATGACACTTATAGCGCCGGTGATCAGCGTCGCAACGCACACGTTGCCCTCCGAGTCGACCGCCAGAGAATCGAGCAGCTGGTAGCCGTCGAAGCCCCACAGCAACTGCGCCCCGCCCGGTCCTATCCCGGCGCGGGCCAGCTTCCCTGGGCTTTCGACGTCCCACGCCCACACGCGGCCCGGCCCGGTCTCGGCCACGTATACGCGGCTGGCATCTGGGGACAGCCCGACGCCGTTTGGCTGGATGAGAGGGTAGACGACCTCCTCCACGGAGCTTCCGTCGGGCTTCGCGTAGTACAGACCTCCGAGGTCGTTCTCCCTCCGACGGGTCTTGCCGAGGTCGGTAAACCAAAAGCCGCCGGTCTGATCAAACACGATGTCGTTAGGTCCCCGTAGCTGGTTCGCTCCAACGTGGGTGTAGATGTCCTTGACCGTCGCGCCGGCTGGGTCGACCCGCTGGATCCTCCCCCCGCTGTAGTCGCCGGGCTGGTGACCCGGCGCGAGTAGGCCGCCCAGGTCATGCCACTCGAACCCCCCGTTGTTGCAGACGTAGAGCATCGAGTCGGGCCCGACGGCGATTCCGTTAGGTCCCCCACCGCATACTGCGAAGCGATCCAGCGTTCCACTATCTACGTCGACCCGGGTCAAATGACCGCTGTAGATCTCGACGAGGACCACCTTGGAGTCCGAGGTCGCGACCGGACCTTCGGGAAAAAGAAGCCCTTCGGTAATCAACTGGAATTCTGCCAACTCAAGCACCTTTCTCGAAGTGTGTGCACCAGCTTGGTAGGTGTCTAGCGAAGCGACATGCCCCCGTCCACTCCGAGCACCTGGCCCGTCACGAACCCGCT
>JAKBBS010000088.1 GCA_021808425.1 Actinomycetes bacterium | reverse complement strand
CGGCGAGGATCTGCGCCTGGCAGGATCGCTCCATAGTGATAAACCACCAGGCGGCCTCGTCGACGGAGTGTCCCACCGTGAAAAGGCCGTGATTGCGGTGGATCGCCGCCTTGTGCGGCCCCAAGCCCGCAGCGAGGGCCTTGCCAGCGCTCTCGTCGAGCACGATCGCTCCCCCACCCTCGGTCACCACCACATGGTCTTCGTAGAAGACACACGCGTCCTGGGTGATCGGATCCAAGGTACGGCCGAGCGCCGACCACGCCTTGCCGTAGATGGAATGGGCGTGCGCGGCGGCGATCACATCCGGCCGGGCCTGGTGTACCGCCGAATGAATGACAAACGCGGCTCGGTTGACCGGCCGGCCGCCCTCCACCACGTCGCCGTGGTGGTTGACGAGGATCAAGTCCGAAACCTTCACGTGGCGGAAGTTCATCCCGAACGGGTTCACCCAGAAGTGATCCGTCAACTCGGGGTCCCGGGCGGTGATGTGGCCAGCGACCCCCTCGGAGAAACCGAAACGGCCGAAGATGCGAAGCGCCCCCGCGAGGCGTTCCTTGCGATGGCGGCGTTCCGCCTCGACCGATCCCGCCCCAGGCGCCTCCGGCACCTCAAGGTCACGCTGAGCAGATTCCGTTACCGTCGACATCGCCATCTCGGCACCTCCCTGGTTTGCCTCAAGGCTAGCGCCATGCGAGATGTGTCCAAAAGGAAAAATCTAGGCGCCCCCGAGTATCCAAGCGCACCGCCGGGCTGTCGCTACGGCCTCGGAAGGGTCCTCGCCGAGAGCGGTCACATGGCCGACCTTGCGCCCAGGCAAGGCCGCCTTCGCGTAGAAATGCACGCTCGCACCTCGAACCGTAAGGGCGTCGAGGAGACGTGACCGGGGGTCGACTCCGTCCGCGCCTCCAAGAACGTTGACCATCGCCGCAGCGCCCTTGACGAGGGAAGTGTCGCCTAGCGGCCAGCCGAGCACGGCGCGCAGATGGTTGTGGAACTGCGATGTCACGCAACCTTCGATCGTGGCGTGCCCGGAGTTGTGCGGACGCACGGCTATCTCGTTGATCAGCACCGTCCCAGACGGCTCGACGAACAGCTCTACAGCGATGATCCCTGTCGCGCCCACCAGATCGGCAACCGACCGTGCCAGATCGTGCGCACGTAACCTGACCTGTGGATCGAGCGAAGCGGGCATCGACAGCTGCGTGCAGATCCCGTCCTCCTGGAGCGTGGCGACCGTCGGGTAGGCCGCATATTCGCCGTTGGTCGAGCGGGCCGCTAAGACCGCGACCTCGCAGGCGAGCTCGACGTGCGCCTCGACTAGCAGGTCGGCGCCTCGGAGGCTCGACAGCGCGGCGTCTACACCCGATGGTCCGGCCACGAATGCGACGCCTCGGCCGTCGTAGCCGCCGGTGCGGGCCTTGAGGACCACCGGCCAACCGTGGGCAGCTGCGAAGCTATCGATGTCCGACCCGGCGTCGGGCCCTACCTGGGCGAAGGCGGGCACGTCGAGGCCAGCTTCGCAGAACAGACGTCTGGCGGCCAGCTTGTCCTGGGCCGAATTCAGGGCCCGCGAGCCGGGCGCGACCGCAACACCGGACTCCTCGAGGGATACCACCAGGTCGTTGGGCACCTGCTCGTGGTCGAATGTGACCACGTCCGCGAGACCCGCGAGGCGCGCCAGTGCCTCGGGGTCGTCCGGCGAGCCGTATAGCGCTCTCGCGCCGGCGAGGACGGCAGGATCCCCGGGCGACTTCGCCAACACGACCAGGTCGACGCCGAGATCGACGGACGCTTGGTGGGTCATACGTGCGAGCTGGCCTGCGCCGACCATACCCACCACCGGCGCCCGAAAGGCACTCGCCGTCTCGACGCCCGACACGGCATCGATGTTCCCCGTAACATTGCTGCGGTGTCAAATACAGCCGGTTCCGACGAGACCACACCTGCGGGAAGATCAACGCGGGTTGAAGTCGTGATGGGCAGCGCCTCCGACCTGGAGGTGATGCGGCACGCTTCGACGGTCCTCGACGAGCTCGGGGTTTCGGTGGCGCTGCGGGTCGTATCCGCTCACAGGACGCCGATAGACATGATCGCCTACGGCCGCGAGGCGGCCGGCCGGGGCGTCCAGGTGATCATCGCTGGCGCCGGCGGTGCAGCGCACCTGCCAGGGATGCTGGCGTCAGTGACGAGCCTGCCTGTTATCGGCGTGCCGGTGCCGCTTCGCTACCTCGACGGAATGGACTCGCTGCTGTCGATAGTCCAGATGCCTGCAGGTGTGCCGGTGGCGACCGTCGGGGTCGCCAACGCGCGAAACGCCGGACTGCTCGCCGCACGAATCCTCGCCCTCTCCGACGCCGACTTGGCGAAACGATTGGAAGGGCACGCTGAACGCCTTGCCGAGACGGCCCGCGAGCAGGACCTGACGGTTCGTGGCGCCGCAGGCGGGTAGGCGCCCCGACTCATGCCGAGCGGTCCGACGCCCGCAGTTCGGGCGGTAGTCGGCGCGCGCGTCGACTACGAGCTACATAGCTACCGCCACGACCCGGACGCGACCTCGTTCGGCGAGGAGGCGGCCACTGCTCTCGGCGTCGACCCGACGAGGGTGCTTAAGACTCTGATCGTCGACGTCGGCGCACGCCTGGTCTGCGCCGTCGTGCCGGTCGCGTACCAGCTCGACTTTCGGGGACTGGCCGGGGCGCTTGGCACCAAAACCGCTCAGATGGCCGAGCACTCCGTCGCTGAGCGCTCCACCGGCTATGTCCTGGGGGGGATCAGCCCGGTAGGCCAGAAACGCAAGCTTCCAACTGTCATCGACGACTCGGCCACGAAATGGGCGACGGTGTATGTGAGCGCCGGGCGGCGAGGCCTGGAGTTGGAGCTCGCCCCCGACGCTCTCGCAGCGCTCACAAATGCCACTTTTGCCCACATAAGCCGACGCTGAGCGGCTGTAGGAATAGTCGCGGTAGGGGGCCTGAAGCCGCGAATTGGACACCGCGCGCTGCGGGAGAAAGGAGACGTGCAAACATTTGCAAAATGTTCTACCATTCGTCCATTCACCTCGGTGAGCCTTAGGCGCTCGTCGGCATCGAACTAGGGAGGAAGAAACGTTGACCATCAATCGGAGGAAACGTTCGACTACGCGCCGGGCCGGCATGGTCGCCCTCGGAGCGTCGGCAGCCCTAGTCGCTGCGAGTTGCAGCTCGTCGACCACCAGTTCGAGCTCCGCTACCACGAGCACCGGGCCAGCGTCGACGTCGAGCGCCAGCACGAGCGGGTCTGGCGCGCCTTCGGGTACGCCGGTGGTCTTCCACGCTGTCGTCGGCGAGACCGGCGCGGCGGCCGCTCTCGGCAGCCGCGAGGCGAAAGCGCTCAAAGCTCTAGCCTCCCAAGTGAACTCGACCGGAGGCATCGACGGCCACCCGATGCAGGTCGACGTCGTCGACAACCAGTCGAACCCGGCGACAGCGGTCCAACTGGCGAGCCCCTGGGTGAGCCAGGGAGTGCCGTTCATCTTGAACGGGAGCATCGTCGGGACCGACAAGGCGGTCGACGCCCTCGCCACGGCGAACGGACCTTTCATCTACGACCTGTCGCCGGGCACGCACCCGAAGGCTGGGAGCATGATCTTCTCCGCTGGCCTCTCGACGACAGCCGACGCGGAGGCATATCTCACGTTTCTCAAGTCCAAAGGCCTCACGAACATCGCCGTCATCAACTCGACCGACGCGAGCGGCACCGACGGCTACACGCAGCTGTCGACTCAGCTCGCGACGAGCGCCTTCTCGTCGTTCAAGCTCGTTAGCCACCAGACATTCGACCCGACATCAGTGAGCGTCAACACGCAGATGGCTGCGATCAAGGCAGCGAACCCTCAGGCGATAGTCGTCTGGACGACTGGTACCCCGCTCGGCACTGTGCTCAAGGCCATGCAGTCGCTCGGAATGGATTCGATCCCGACGGTCACCACTGCCGGCAACGCAGCACACGCCGAGCTCACGTCGTTCGCTTCGATCCTGCCGAAGAGCATCTATTTCCCGACCGGCCCGCTCTACCTGTCACCGTCAGTGCTTCCGGCCTCGATCGGAGCCGCCGTAAGCTCATTCGACAAGGCGGTGAGCGCCGCAAACGGTCACGGAGGCGACCCGTGGGGTCTCGCCTGGGATCCGGGCACGCTCCTCGTCGGTGCGCTGCGCAAGCTCGGCGTCAACGCCACCGCCAAGCAGATCCTCAACTACATGCAGAACCTGCAGGGCGTCGCCGGCGTCTATGGCACTTACAACATGAGCGTCAGCAACCACCGGGGTGTGGGTGTTAACAGCATCTACATGACAACCTGGAATGGCAGCTCGTTCACGGCAGTGTCAGGCGGCGGAGGGACCCCACTCGGCTAGCCATGACCGAGTTTCTGAACATTCTTGTCGGAGGCCTGGTCACCGGCGCCGTGTACGCGTTGCTGGCGGTCGGCTTCTCGCTCGTGTTCAACGTGACCGGCGTTCTCAACCTCGCGCAGGGTTCATTCGTCGCGATGGGCGCCCTCGTGATGTACGACTTCAAGGTGGACGTCCGCCTGCCGTTGGCGTTGGCGTTCGTGGCGGCTCTTGTCGTCATGACCGCTGTCATGATCATCGTCGAGTGGCTGATCATCCGCCCTGCCGTGCACAAGATCTCGCACACGAACCTGCTCATGCTGATGGGGGGCCTTCTCACGGCGTTCCAGGGGGCGGCTCTGCTCATTTGGGGCAACAACCCCTACACGCTCTCTCCGTTCAGCGGGGCTAACCCTATTGACGTAAAAGGCGTGTACATAGCCACCCAGGACATCTGGGTGCTAGCAACGACGGCGGTTGTCATTACCGCCGTGTGGTTGTTCCTCACCCGCACAGAGGTCGGCTCCGCGTTCAGAGCGGTCGCCGAGCAGCGAAACGCGGCCCGACTGATGGGTATCAGCGTCGACCGGACAATACTCTTGGCGTTCGCGTTGAGCGCGGTTCTCGGCGTGATAGCCGGAGCGGTGATCATGCCGCTCACGTCGCTCGACTTTGCGTCGATGGCCACCTACACCAATCTCGGGCTGATAGCAGTTACTCTCGGTGGCCTCGGCACGATCGTCGGGGCTGCAGCCGGCGGCATCGTCTTCGGCGTCGTCGAAGCGCTCGTTGCCGGGTACGTATCGTCGCTGTTCGGCACTGCGATAAGCCTGATACTGCTCGTAGCGATCCTCATTTTCAGGCCGCAAGGGCTGCTCGGCCGGGCGCGTGGTGGCCGTCTCGACGTCGCGGTGTCAAGGGCGGGCAAGGTTGCCGACCCTCCTCGGTTGACCCGGAAGACGTCGCGAGCCGGGGGGTTGGCGCTTGTCGCGGTGATGGCGGTACTTCCGCTGCTGCTGGCCAAGTCGGGCAACATGCATGCGATCGACATAACCGGGATCTTCTGTCTGACGATCGTCGGGCTTGAGTTGCTTACCGGAGTGGCAGGCCAGGTAAGCCTAGGTCAGGCCGGTTTCATGGCCGTCGGCGGCTACACGTCGTCGATCCTGATCGTCTCGCATGGTTGGCCGCCGCTGCTTGCGATGCTGGCGGGGGTTGTCGCTTCCGCCCTGACGGCAGCGGTGCTGGCGCTCGCCGGCACCCGCGTGACCGGCATGTACCTGGCGATCGTCACGTTGAGCTTTGGAATCCTGACCCAGTCGATTGCGAGCGGGCTGACTGTGACCGGTGGCCCGTCGGGGCTCGCTGGGATTCCGAGTTTCAGCGTCGCCGGGTACTCGTTCGCAACCAACGACCGCTTCTACTACCTGATCTGGGGGCTAGTTGGAGTGAGCCTCATTTTGACCGGGAACCTGATTCGCTCCAACCGGGGACGTCTCCTTCGTACAATGCACGCCGACGAGGTAGGCGCCCGGAGCCTGGGGCTGAACCTTTTCGCGACGAAGATCGCCGTCTTCGTGCTTAGCGCCGTGATCGCGTCGGTCGCCGGCACCTTGTACGCCACCTTTTTCCACTACTACTCGCCGGACATGGTCGGCTCCGCTACTTCGCTCGAGCTGATCACGATGCTCGTGGTCGGCGGCGCCGGAACTCAGATCGGGCCGCTGATCGGGGTGGCGATACTCACCTTCATCCCTCAGGTCTCCCAGAGCTTCCAGACCTACTCGGCCTTGATCGACGGTCTTGCCCTTGTCGTGTTCTTGAGGTTCTTGCCTTCCGGGCTCTACGGCGGGGCTGTCACTGCCATCCGCGCCGCCGCCCGGCGGGTGGATTCCACCCTCGAAAACCGCAGTGGTGCAGCTTCGGATGCAGCTTCGGCAGGGGAGGCGGCAGGTACGCCCGGCGTGGCAGTAGGGACGCCCGGCGTGGCGGCAGGCGCTGATCACCAAACGGACGACGAACCCGAAGGCCGCAAGACGTCGGAGGATCGTGAACCTTCGTTTGCCGGCGTCGCTTCGACGAAGGGCAGTACAGCTTTGGCGGTTCGGGAGCTGACGAAGACCTTCGGGGGTTTGACTGCTGTTTCAGACGTCACGCTTGCTGTCCCTGAGGGTTCTATCACAGCCGTGATAGGACCTAACGGGGCCGGCAAGTCGACCCTGTTCAATCTCGTCTCCAACCTGTACCGCCCCGACAGGGGACGGGTCGAGCTTTACGGGGAGGCGATATCCGGGCTTTCGCCTAGCAACATCGCCAAGCGTGGACTTTTCCGGACGTTCCAGACTTCTCGGGTATTCAGCGGGCTGAACGTCTTGGAGAACGTCCTCGTCGGCGCCTGCCGCTTCGAGAAGGCCACCTATCCGGAGCTGCTCGTCTGGGCGCGCAGGGCGCGACGGGAGGAAGCTGAGATGGTCCGGCGTGCCCAGGCGATCATGGAGGCCCTGGAGCTGGACCGTTGGGCGGACCAGCCTGGCAGCGTACTCCCCCTCGCAGCTCAGAAGCACCTCGACATCGCGCGGGCGCTCATGTCGAAAGCGCGTCTGCTGCTATTCGACGAGCCCGGAGCCGGGATGAACGACACGGAGACCATGGCTCTCGGTGCGCTTCTCCTCGCCGTGCGCGACGCGGGGCACTCGCTTCTCGTCGTCGACCACAACATGGCTTTGGTGATGGGCATCGCCGACCAGGTGACCGTCATGGACCGTGGGTCGGTGATAGCAAGCGGATCCGCCACGGCGGTGCAATCGGACCCCGCTGTTATCGACGCCTACTTCGGCCAACCCCAGACCGTATAGGTAGCGCGGCCAGTGCTTGTCATCGACTCTCTCGACGCCGGATACGACCGGACACCGGTGCTGCATTCTGTGTCGATAACGGTCCGTCCTGCGAGCATGGTCGCCGTCATAGGGGCAAACGGCGCCGGCAAATCGACGCTGCTTCGTGCCGTGTCCGGACTAATCAAACCGTCCGGCGGAACGGTCAGCGTCGACGGCCACAGCGTCAAGTACCGCTCCGAGCGCGAAGTGGTCCAGGCGGGGATCTCGCACGTGCCCGAAGGAAGGCAGGTCTTCGCGAACCTCACCGTGGCGGAGAACCTCCGCCTAGGCGGATACACGACACGCAGGCGCGGCGATCTGAGCGCACGACAGTCAGACCTGATCGACCTGTTCCCCGAGCTCGGATCCAGGTTCCGCTCCTACGCAGGTTCGCTATCGGGCGGCCAGCAGCAGATGCTCGCCATCGCACGCGGCCTCATGGCAGGCCCCCGCTACCTTCTCCTAGACGAGCCGTCGCTCGGCCTCGCCCCACAGGTCGTCGACAAGATCTTCGTAGCGCTTCTGTCGCTTCGCCAGCGAGGGGTCGGGATCCTACTCGTCGAGCAGAACGGCAGGATGGCCCTCGCCAACGCCGACGAGGGATGCCTACTGGAGCAGGGACATCTGACGATGTCGGGGACGGGAAGGAAACTTCTCGGTGACCCGGCGGTGGTCGAGAAGTATCTCGGCGTCGGATCCTCGATCGGCGGAAGCGAACGCCAGAAGGCGATCGCATCGAGACTCGCCAGCGCCTTGCGACTCTAAGTGGTCGCCCTGCGTCGGGTTGGTGGCGCCGACCGCGACCTGATTGGGACCGCCGCAATGTCGTTCGTGTACTCGGCGGCGCTCGGAATGCTGTCGATAACGCTGCCACTGCTGGCTCTCGCCGCGCATTACTCACGTCCGCTTATAGGGATCCTGACGGCTCTATCAGCGGTTACGCAACTGATCGCGCGTCTCGGCTCTGCGAGAGCCATGCGCTACGTCAAGGACCGCGACCTTGCGGCGGCTGCCTGCGTCACCATCGCTTTGTCGGCAGTCGTGGTCGTCTGGTCCCACCGGGTGGTGGTGTTCGCAGCGGCCGAGCTGATCCAGGGGGTTGCGCGGGGAATGTTCTGGACGAGCACGCAGGCGCACGTCGTCCGCAGCAGAAAGAAGGCCGTCGGAAAGCTCGCCACCGTCAACCTCGTTTCGAGCTTCGGACTGCTCGCCGGGCCGCCCGTGGCAGGCCTGCTCGCAGGCCGGTCATTTGCTACCGCCCTGTGGGCTTCTGCGGGGGCAGGTGTTATGGCAGCCGTAGTGGCACAAGGGACCATGTCCAGCCTCGACGTGTTCGCTCCCCCACCCAAAGGCCGTCGCCAGCGAGTCTGGTCATTGGCCGGCGTGCGCGTCGGTAGTTGGGCCGGCACGACGGCCGGCGCTTGGAGAGGCCTGATCGGGTCATACATCCCTGTCGCCCTTCGAGCCGCATCGCAGTCGTCGACCCTCGTCGGCGTGATCGTCGGCGTGGCGAACGGAGCGAGCATCCTTGGGACTGTCGCCATGGGGATCGTGGGATCGCGGCGCACCCGGTTGGCCTTCGGGGTAGGTGTGGCGCTTGCCGGAGCGGGGATCACAGCTACGGGGATTGCGGCAACATCGCCGGTCCTCGTTGCCTTGTTCATCGCCGCCAGCGGCTTCGGTGCTGGCCTCCTTCAAACTCTCGGGCCGGCGACCGCCGCCATGTCGGTGGAACTTGCCCGCCGCGGCGACGCCGTCGCCGTAGCAGGGAGCTTCCGAGCGGCTGCGCTGTTTGTATCCCCGATCGGGACCGCGGGTCTTCTCGATGTGGTTTCCCTCCCCGCTGCCCTTGGCGTCGCCGGTGTCCTGATCGCCCTTCCACTAGTCGTCGCAGCCGGGGCGCGCAACTGGCTGCGGGCGGAGTCGGACGAGGTTGCGCCGCCGAGCCCCTTGCCATCGACCCCCTAAAGGTAATACCATATGGTCTTCACTTCTATATGGAGGCATTGTGGCCAGAGAGTACGCGAAGGGTGTCCTAGCCCCTTCAGCCAAAGCCCAGTCCGAGCTAACCGCACGCGACCAGTTCAACAAGGACCATCCCCCGATCACCGGACTATCCTCCGGCGACGACCTTCGCAAGATGGAACTCCCGGAGCGCCCGTGGCGTAACAATCGGGGGCAGTGGTTCGACCTGGCCGACTACGAGGTGCTGTCAGCCCATATTGCCGAACTCAAGCCGGGTGGCGCCTCGAAGCGCCACCGTCACACGACCGAGGCATACCTGTACGTGGTCAAGGGTTTCGGCTTCTCGGTGATCAACTACGACGGTGAGCCCGAGCAGGTTGTCGAATGGTCGGAGGGGACCCTCTTCGCGCCGC
Organism: Actinomycetes bacterium; assembly: GCA_021808425.1. The sequence continues at coordinate 3,376 of JAKBBS010000088.1, read as the reverse complement.
CGCGCTGGGCGTGGCACCAGCACTTCAACCTCGACCCCTCCGACACGTCTCGCTATCTGGCGATCCAGGACACCGGGCTTGTCAGGACGATGCGGTTGCACCAGATCGAGCAGCATTCGCTACAGTTGAGCATGGATGACGCCCGGCGACTTCTCGACGCCTACAAGGAGTCGCTAGAGGCCGGCGAAAGATCTGGTGACTGAGCAGGCGGTAAAGCTCGGATCGAGGGGAGTTCTCATCGTCGGCGCCTCCGTAGCGGGGGTCCGCGTAGCGCGTGACCTGCGCCGCCACGGCTTCGATGGGCGCATAACTATCGCCGGCGCCGAGGAATCCCTCCCCTATGACAAGCCGCCGCTGTCCAAGCAGTACCTCGCTGGCAACTTCGACGCCGCACGGATCTCGCTTATCGACCAAGCCGAGGTGGAAGCCCTCCGACTCGACCTGCGCCTCGGAGCGAAGGCTGTGGCGCTGTCGGCTCATGACCGCGTAGTCGTTGACGACGCAGGTAGAGAGCTCGCTTACGACGTGTGCGTCGTCGCGACCGGTGCGTCAGCGCGCCCTTCGCCTTGGGGCGGCGGACCGCGTGTGCACCTGCTTCGTACGCTCGGCGACAGCACCCGGCTCAAAACCGCCCTGACTCCTGATGCCAGAGTCGTCGTCATCGGGGCGGGCCTTATCGGATCCGAGGTGGCTTCGACCTCGGCGAAGCTCGGGGCGCAAGTCACGGTCATCGACGCCCTCCAGTCCCCGATGGCCAAGCTTGCCGGCGAGGACCTCGCCAGCGTCATCGAGTCCGCCCACGCCCGTCACGGGGTCCGGCCGCTCTTCGGGGTCGGCGTCGCGAGCCTGGCCGACGAGTCACGATCTGTAACAGTTCGCCTCACCACAGGGGAGGAAATCGAAGCGGACCTCGCAGTAGTCGGTATAGGCGTGTCAACAAACGACGCCTGGCTTGCAAGCTCCGGCGCCGAGACCGGGCAGGGCGTCGAGTGCGACGCCTACGGGCGCGTCGTGGGCCTGGCGGGCGTCTATGCCGCTGGCGACGTCGCACGTTGGCCGCGCCCCCCTCTCGGCATGCCCCAGCGCGTCGAGCACTGGACGAACGCCGTCGAGCAGGCGTCGACAGTCGCGTACAACATCGTCCACCAAGACAGCCCCGTCGCCAATAAGCCGACCGACTACATGTGGAGCGATCAATACGACCTCAAGTTACAGGTAGTCGGGTGGCCGGCTCTTTCGACCCTGCACTGCGTCATCGGGGAGCGTTCAGCTTTGCCGCCTCGATTCGCCGCCCTGTTCGCCGACGACCGCAACGCGTTGAGCGCTGCGGTCACGGTCAACTGGCCACGGGCACTTGCGGAATGCCGGCGCCTCCTCGACGAGTCTTGCGATGTTGTTGCCGCCCGAGACCGTCTTGAGGCTTTGCACCGGCCCGCCCCGTCTCAACTGAGCAGCTGAGGAGGGCACGGGCCGAGGGTCACTCTCGCTCCTGACCGTCAGAAATGGTCAGGATCTTGAAGTTGGAAATCTTTTGTACCAAAACGTGCGTTTCCAGAGCGACGGTTAGTACAGGATTTTTTGAGAATAAAGACGTATCTCAGCCGCTCACCCCCAACGTCGCCGCATCGAAGAGCGTCTCGAGATCAGGTGCCTCCGGAAGGATCCCTTGGCCGATCGCGTACTCGACGAGCTTGTCCAGCATCGGCCGGTTTGCGTCCAAACCGTAGGGAAGGGGGTCGGATCCGGTGGCCTGAGCGACCAGCCAGTTGGTGCGGTCCGCGCCAGCGAGCGATTCCGGATCAGCTTTTGCCAGCCGGTCGATGTACGGCCGCTTCGCGTCCACGAAAGCCTTGAACAGCGCAGGCCCGACGTCGGCCCGGGAGCGCAGGATCTCGTCCTTGACCACCATGAGGTGGTTCGCAGGGTAGACGCCGCTGTCGCGTAGGACGTCGAGAGCGGTGCCCTCGGGGTCGCCTAGGAGTGTCGTCACCCGCGGATCGGCTATGTCGGCGCCGATCACAGCTGCCAACTCACCGCTGAGCAACATCTCTTCCAGGCTTCTTCCGGGCTCCGCGTTGACTACGTTCGCCGGTGGCCGGTACTGCTCCACGTGCTCGTCGCCCGAACGGACCCATGTCACCGTGTCGGGGTCGACGCCGTAGAACTCGGCAAGGATTCCCCTCGCCCACACTCCGGTTGTGACGGTGTAGCCACGGTTCACGCCCACGCGCCGCCCCACGAGGTCTGCAGGTGACTGGACGCCGGAGTCGACGGCGACCTGGATCGCCGAATGGTGGAATCCCCTCACCACAAACACGGGCAACGCACTGAACGCTACGCCGAAGGACTTGGCGCAAAGGTATGTCGTCACGGCCATCTCGCAGACGTCGAACTCGAGCGTGCGAACCATCCGCCGGAACGCCTGGACCAACACGGGGACCTCTTCGAAGCGGAGTGAAATGCCCTCGGGTGTCACCGAGCCGTCCTTGAGGGCTGCGTTCGCGCCCTGCGTGCGTGTCACTGTTCGAAGGATCAACGGCTCGGTCATGTCATTTCCTTTCCGCCACTACTATCGTCGACAGTAATGTCCTACAACAATACCTTTGAGACTGCAGAAGGAATCGACATCGCAAATGTCGTCGCAGTCGCCGGCGACCACAACGGCGTCCGAGTCAAATCGGCAATTGTTGACTGGCTGACAGCAGCGGGGGTCACCGTGACAGACCTGGGCGTGCATGACCCCTCGGCGACAGTGGACTACCCGCCACTTTGCGTCGAGCTGTGCCGGGAAGTGACCAGTGGTCGCTCGAGGTTCGGGATATTCGTTGGCGGCACAGGCCAGGGCGAGGTCATCGCCTGCAACAAGATCCGGGGCATCCGTGCCGGTGGTTGCCATAACCTTCTCACAGCCGAGATTTCCCGCGGTCACAACGATGCCAACGTCTTGGTGCTCGGCTCGAAGCTGATGAATACGCCCGAAGCGTTGGCTGTCGTCGGCAAGTGGCTAACGACACCGTTCAAAGGCGGCCGCCACGCAGACCGATTGGCGATGATAGACGAGATCGAGTCCCGCCAGCCCCCCAGGCTCTAGACACGACGCGACGAGAAGCGCCGCTGGAAGCGGCATGAGACGCTGCCGCCACGAAGTACCAAGCCCCCCGCCGCCGCGCTGAACCAATGCGCGAAACCGCCGCGCAGATGCGGTCTCAGCGAGGCTGGCCTTTGATCTGGCGTCCGGCTCGGACATCGCAGGCGTACTCGCCGAGCGCGTCGAAAGCGATCTGGGCGACGTTCGCGTATGTGTCCGGGGGGCTGTCCAAACCGCCGGCGGCGTAACCGATAGCAGCGTGGACCATCCTGATGCGCCCGTCAAGCC
>JAKBBS010000087.1:7025-13052 GCA_021808425.1 Actinomycetes bacterium | reverse complement strand
CACCGCCTTCGGGGGTGGTGTAATCGGCAACACGACAGGTTCTGGCCCTGTTGTTGGGGGTTCGAGTCCTCCCCCCCGAGCAAACGCTAAGTGCTCATCGTCAAGCTGAAAGCAATTTGAGGAAACTGCGAAGTGGCCGACCAAACCGACGGCAGGCGTTGGCCGGCCAGACCCGCTGGGATCGCGTTCGGCGGGGATTACAACCCCGAGCAGTGGCCGGAGGAGCTTCGCAAAGAAGATCTGCGTCTCATGGCGGAGGCACGCGTCAACTTCCTGACGGTAGCGGTCTTCTCCTGGGCGCTCCTCGAACCGGCGCCCGGCGTCTTCGACTGGGGCTGGCTCGACCGCGTAATGGACGACCTGGCAGAAGCTGGGATCGCCGCCGACCTTGCGACTGCCACCGCCTCACCGCCACCGTGGTTCAGCAGTTCGAACCCCGAGACCCTGCCAGTCCGCGCGGACGGGACGAAGCTGTGGTGGGGCTCGCGCCAGGCGTTCTGTCCGTCGTCGCCTGTGTACCGGGAGGCGGCCGTGCGCTTGGTGGAGGCAATCGCGAACCGCTACGCGGCGCATCCCGCCTTGGCGATGTGGCACGTGCACAACGAGTACGGGTGCCACAACGCGGCCTGCTTTTGTGACACCTCCGCGGCTGCGTTCAGGGCCTGGCTGGAAGATCGCTACGGCGACCTCGCTTCGCTGAACGAAGTGTGGGGGACGGCCTTTTGGAGTCAGCGCTACAGCTCGTGGGCGCAGATCATACCGCCCCGGACCACGGGGGCTATTTCGAATCCCGGCCAGCAACTCGACTGGGCTCGCTTTTGCTCGGACGAACTTTTGGCTTGCTGCCTGGCGGAGATAGCTGTGCTTCGACGTGTGACGCCTGACGTCCCGGTGACGACGAACATGATGTCACTGTTCAAACCACTCGACTATCACCGTTGGGCCCGTCATCTCGACGTGATCTCAAACGACCATTACCGTCTCAATTTCCTGGAGCGCCCCGACACCGACCTCTCACTGTCAGGGGATCTCATGCGTTCGCTTGCTGGCGGCCCGTGGTGGCTGATGGAGCACTCGCCGAGCGCCGTCAACTGGCAGCCGTACAACCTGGCGAAGGCCCCGGGTCAACTTGTCAGGGACAGCATCGTCCATGTCGCCCGAGGCGCTGACGCCATCGGATTCTTTCAGTGGCGGGCGAGCAAGGCCGGAGCTGAGAAATATCATTCGGGGATGGTGCCCCACGCCGGGGCCGATACGAAGATCTGGCGTGAGGTGACTGCCCTCGGCGGCCATCTCGAAGCACTCTCCGAGGTGGCAGGCACCGAGGTGGAGGCACAGGCGGGGATCGTGCACTCGTGGGAGTCGTGGTGGGCGGCCGAGCTGGGCGCGCATCCGAGCACTGCCCTCGACGTCGCAAGCCACATTCGGTCCTGGCATTCTGCGCTGTGGGACCTCAACGTGACGACAGACGTGGTTTCCCCAGACGACGACTTGGGTCGGTACCGGCTCTTGATAGTTCCAAATCTGTACCTGATGCACGACGAACAGGCAGCGAAGCTGACAACTTATGTCGAGCGGGGCGGGACGTTGCTGGTAACATACTTCTCTGGCATCGTCGACGGCCATGACCAGGTCCGCCTCGGTGGTTACCCTGGCGCTCTTCGCGAACTGCTCGGAGTGTCGGTGGAGGAGTTCTACCCGTTAGCCCCTGGCGCTACTGTCCAACTGAGCGATTCGAGCGCCGGGTCTTTGTGGAGCGAGCTCGGACGCTCAGACGACGCCGAGGTCCTTGTTTGTTTCGCCGAGGGTGCTGTCAGCGGATCGCCTGCGCTGACTCGCAGGCAGGTGGGAGCGGGGAGCGCCTTCTACCTCGCGACGCACCTGCGCGGGGAGCACCTCCATTCACTCGTTTCTCGGCTGCTAGACGAATCGGGAGTGGAGCCTGTCGTGCGAGCGCCGCGAGGCGTGGAAGCAGTGCGGCGATCGTCTGAGAAGGCGAGATATCTCTTTCTGGCGAACCACACCGATCAAGAGCAAAACGTCGCCGTGACCGGCTTCGACTTGCTCAGCGGCGCTCAGGCTTCAGGACGGCTTGCTTTGGCGCCCGGCGACGTAGCTGTGCTTCGCGAGGACCCTGCCCGCTAGGACGGCATCGCCATCCGAGTCACCGACAACATGGGAGTTAGAAGATGACACAAGAACTGAAAGCAGGGTCACGGTGGGCGTCTGCTGCCGACGACACAGAGGTGATAGTCGTCAAACCGCCTGGCGTGGCGGGTCTTACGCTCGAGTGTGGTGGCCACCCGATGGTCCCTTCGGGTACGGCCAAGCCCGCAGGGTTGGAGGTCGACCCTTCGTCGGCTGGTGGTACGGCGATCGGGAAGCGCTTCGCGCACGAAAGCGGGCTCGAGGTTCTTTGCACTAAGGCGGGGGTGGGAACCGTGGCAGTAGACGCGACGCCGCTTGCGCTCAAGGACGCGAAACCGCTGCCCTCGTCCGACTGACCGACCCGGCGGACGCCGTCACTGCCGGGGAGGGTGTAGCTGCCAGAGAAGGTGTAGCGAGTGGGGGAGGGTGTAGGAGTGGACACCGAAGGAGCCGGCACCTGGCCGCTGCCGGGTTTCTTGCTTCTCGGCTATAGTCGATCCCCGCGTCACTTACGGCCCCATCGTCTAGTGGCCTAGGACACCACCCTCTCAAGGTGGAGGCACGGGTTCGAATCCCGTTGGGGCTGCCCGCCAGGGACCGAGCAGCGAGCGGGCGTCCTTCATCACCAGGAGCCGGTGCAGAGGGTCGCTCGACGAGAGCCTGGTCGACGAAGGGGAGCCCATCCCACTCGGCGGCTGGCGCGGAGATCGCCACCCGGGCGACACGAGCACGCAGTCATGACTCCAAATAGCGCAGGACGGCGAGCACCCGCCGGTGGTCAACGTCTGAGGGCGCCAGACCGAGCTTGGTGAAGATGTTGGCAATGTTCTTTTCGACCGCCCGCTCGGAGATTACGAGGGTGCCGGCAATGGCGCCGTTTGTCCTGCCTTCCGCCATCAGGGAGAGGACGTCGTGCTCTCTTGGGGTGAGAGCGTCGAGGTCGTCGGTGCGCCGCGCGGCCCGGAGGAGTTGCGTGACGACCTCGGGGTCGAGGGCGGTGCCGCCAGACGCCACCCGGGTCAGGGCTTCGACGAACTCGCCGACATTGCCGACGCGGTCCTTCAGCAGGTATCCGATGCCGGCAGCGCCGCGCCTTGATGCTGCTCCGAGCAGCTCGCCGGCGTGGCGGGTCTCGATGTACTGGGAGAAGACCAGCACGCCGATGCCGGGGTGGACGCGGCGGATGGCGATCGCCGCCCGAATACCCTCGTCGCTGTAGCTGGGCGGCATTCGCACGTCCACAACGGCAACGTCCGGCTCGTAGTCGTCCACGGCCGCTCGTAGAGCCTCGGCATTGTCCACGGCGGCTACCGTCTCGTGTCCCCGGTCGGCCAGGATCTCGACCAGCCCGGCCCGGATGACGGCGGCATCCTCGGCGATGACGATCCGCATTCGTGACTCCTCTTCTCGGTTAGACCTGAGATGGCAGTTCGACGGTGACCATGGTGGGGCCACCGGCAGGACTCTCGACGTGCAGGCTGCCATCAACGGCCCTAACCCGCTCTGCGAGGCCAGCCAGTCCCCCGCCAGGCTCAAGCCGCGCGCCGCCAGCGCCGTCGTCGCTGAGTCGCATAATCACGAGGCCGGGCTGATCGAGCACCTCCAACCTGGCGCGCCCGGCACGGCTGTGCTTGGCCGCGTTGGTGAGCAGCTCAGCGGCGCAAAAGTACGCGATCGCCTCGACGGCAGGCGACGGGCGCTCGGGCAGGTCGACGATCACTTCGACCGCCAGGTCGCTTCGTGTCGCAAGGCCGGCGAGAGCGGCACCGAGGCCTTCGCGCAGGGCCGCAGGGTGGATGCCCCGGGCCAGGTCGCGCAGTTCGGTGATCGCCTCCATCGCTGCGCTGTGGGCGGCGTCGACCAGCTCCAAGGCCCGGGCCGCGTCGGCGCCCTCGGGCCTGTCGGCCGAGATGCTGAGATGGTCCCGAGCGAGTCCCAGCTTCATGACCACCGCGACCATCTGGGCTTGGGCTCCGTCGTGCAAGTCCTGCTCGATGCGGCGCAGCCGGGCCGCCGCGTCGTCGACCACCACGGCCCGGGACCGTTGCAGCTCGCGCACTCGCTCGACGTTCTTCGGGGCATCCCGGAGCAGGTTCCAGCGAGGGACCAGGTAGGCGAGTGAGCCGTTGAGTCCGGCCACCAAGAAGAACACCACCCCCCACCACTGACCGAGCGCCAAGAGCACCACCGCAGCGATCACGGAACAGACCGCCACGACCCATCGGGTGATCGCCACGCCCTTCAGATGACGCGCCCCGAACGCAAGGAAGATGCCCCTTCCGGGTGCTGCAGCCACTCCGCTCGATCGCTGATGCTCAGTCTGGGTGTTCATAGCGCTGCCTCCGTCTCATCTTCAGTGCCGACCACCGTGGTCGCCCACCTCTCCAATCTTCTCCCCGTCCGAACCAGCGATCCACCGTGCGGCCACCCGAATTTAGGGTGCGGGTAGCACGGTCCTGTGACCCGACCAGCCGCTCTGCAGCCGGTCTGCAGCCGCTTGCGGCTCGTGTGACCGTCGGAGCGACCCATAGCGCTGGGAAGTCGTGGCGGGCGCCCCGGGCCATGGGATCGTCCCGAGTCGAAAGTGTCCTCAGCCGTTCGCGGCTCCTGCTCGTTGGCCACTGCCATGGCGGATCGCTGGACCATCTCGGCCCTGTGGAGCGGTTAGGGAGCTAGGAGCTCTACTTCGCCAAGCCGACCCTACGGGTATCCCCAGGGTCCTTGCCGCGCCGGCGATCACCGGCCAGTGGCAGGCCGATCTATTCTGTATCCGACGCCGCGGCACTCTTCGTCCCAGCGCTGGAGGCCCGGGCGGCTAGCGCGTCCGGTCGTCTCCATCCAGTCCTGCGCGACACCGGGGTGCTAGACGCCGGCGGTGCGTACTGGTAGGCCGGCCGGTAAGCCAGACTGGTATGGTGCCTCAACCACTCGTGCTCATGGCCGTGCACGCCCACCCCGACGACGAGGCCATAGGGACTGGCGGTATCCTGGCCCGCTACTCGGCCGAAGGCATCCGCACCGTGCTCGTCACGTGCACCAACGGGGAGCAGGGAGACGGACCGGGGGGTGTCAAACCGGGTGACCCGGGCCACGACCCTGCCCAGGTGGCAGCTACTCGCGCCGACGAGCTGCGCAAGTCTGCCGGCTACCTCGGCGTCAGCGCGCTGGAGATGGTCGGCTACCGGGACTCCGGGATGGCAGGGTGGGGGGCCAACGGGGACCCGGGCGTGTTCTGCAACGTGGCGCTGGAGGAGGCGGCAGGGCGGGTCGCGAGACTGATGCGGCGTTACCGGCCGCAGGTCGTGGTCACCTACGACAGCAACGGCAACTACGGTCACCCCGACCACATCCAGGCCCACCGGGCCGCCGTCGCCGCCGCCGAGTCGACCGGCATCCCGACGAAGCTGTACTACTCGGCCGTCCCCCGCTCCGCCATCCAGGTCATGCGCGAACAGCTCGAAGCCGCCGGTGTGGACGTCGCCGAGTTCGGGCTCCCCGACGACTTCGGCGTTCCCGACGAGCTCGTCAACGCCGTGGTGGACGTGTCGGCTCAAGTAGACGCCAAGGTCCAGGCACTGAACGCCCACTCCAGCCAAACCGAGAACTTCTTCCTCGCCCAGCTCCCGCCCGACATCCTCGACCTGGTCCTGTCGAGGGAGCATTTCACCCTCCACTCGCACGACGCGCCTAGAGAAGTCGTAGACGACCTCTTCGCCGGCCTGCGCTGAAACAGCCTGCCATCTCCAAGCACCTCCAGGTGGTGGGGAGGGCACAGCCAGTCGTCTACCAAGAGGCGGCGGCTGTCCTGGCGTAACGACGGTATCGACCGGTTGGGTGGCGGGGGGCACCGGTCGATGTTCTTCGACTTCGGAGGCGCCG
>JAKBBS010000087.1:0-6925 GCA_021808425.1 Actinomycetes bacterium | reverse complement strand
ATCGCCCACCACCAGGGTGCTTCGTGCGATTCTGCACTGCCTGCCTCGGAAACGATTGATACTTTATACAGCCATAGCCTGTACAAAGTATCAATCGTTGCTGGCTCTCCGGTTTTTGTGACGTTACGGGGGTCGGTCGAACGCCAGTCGTTGAGGACGTCGAAGTCGGTGAACCTTTCGAAGTCCTTCGTGTCGCTGGTGACGAGGGCCGTAAGATGCGCTCGGCCGGCAGGAAACCCTGTTCCAGCTCGAGGAGGGTGATTGTTCGGATGAACAGTTGCGCGGCGGGCGTCCAGCTCGCCCGATCCGGCGCGAATCGCACGTCGCTGTCGAGTCACATTCGGCCGAAGACGCGTCGCCAGGGACCGTCAGGCATCGTTGCTAGATCTCGGCATCAGCGAGCAGATCGAGACGGAGCGTGCCTGTGGCGAAGCGGTTATCCGCCCTCCACGGTCGAGCGTTCAAAATTGGCCGGGTTGGCTGCCCTCTCTGCGAGATGGTGGGCGTCGACATAGCCGATGCCGAGCCCATAGAGTCCCTCTGGCTCGATCAAGCCGAGGACCTCGGCATCGGTCGCGACCTCAGCCGATGGGAGGCCGGCCAGCAGACGCAGGCTAACGTTGTGCTGGGAAAAGTCGCCAAGGGCCAGTTCGCCCGTCACCCACGGATGAGCGAGCACCAAGCCTCCGCCAGCAGCCGCCAGTCGCAGTGAGCCGGAAACGATTAGTACGGCGCACGCAGGTCAGCGAACATGGGAAAATGCCGGACGTTGCGCGTCAGTAAGCGGGTGCCAGTGCGGACGGCGGTAGCGGCAATGGCGAGATCGGCGCTGTCGATCGTGTGGTGACTGCGGAGCCACCGCCGGCCGAGCTTTCCAGCTGCCTCGGCGACTTCGGCGTCAACCGGATGCCAGACGAAGGTCGACAGCAGCGAGCGGGTCGCGTCCTCCTCGTCGGGTCGCATACCCGCCAGGACCTCCAAACGGGTGATCTCGCTGGCCTGCAAGGGTCCAGTCGCGCGCTCCCGCTCGAGAACTACTGCGGCGGGCTGGCGCCCGCGCAGGAAGTCGACCAGCACCGAAGTATCGACGAGGACCGTCATGCCGTGGGCAAGGATCGAGATCCTGAGCGAAGTTGATCAACGAAGTCGGCTCCGTCACTGCCGTGGTCCTTCCAGGATCCGAACGCCCGGCGCATGATGGCGAGATCCTCTCCGCTGGATCGCTGCGTGCCGTAGACGGTCTCGACCGCCTCCCGGATCAGGGCAGAAATAGACCGGCCCGTCCGGTGCGCAGCCGCATCGAGGGAACGACGTTCCTCTTCCGTGAGGGAGATCTGCGTGCGTAACATGATGTAAGAATACATCATAAAGGTGTGCCTTCAAGCGACCAAAGCTTCGTCTAGCAAGACAGCCGTCACGAACGATTGGACTGCGCTCGTATCGCAGCCGACCCGGCGACCGCTAAACCGCCGGGGCCTACCTTGCTATGGGATCTATTCTCGTAGGCGATAATCGGGTAACCCATGAATGCAGCCAGCCCGTTCCACCTGAGCGTCGCTCACAGGAGCCATTGAAATGCGGATTCTTTACGTTGACGTCGACACCCTTCGCCCGGACCATCTCGCACCCTACGGATACCACCGCTCAACCGCCCCGAACCTGGAGCGCCTCGCAGAACGCAGTGTGATCTTCGACCGCTACTACTGTTCGGATTCTCCGTGCCTGCCCTCGCGGGCGGCCCTGTCGAGTGGCCAGTTTGGCATAACCAACGGTGTGATCGGCCATTTCGGTCGAGCAGGACAGTTCCGCCTCGACCCGGGGCACGGCCCAGCACCCGGCAGGCCATTGTTCGGACAGCGGCTTCAGCAGCACGGCTGGTACACCGCGGCAGTTTCCATGTTTGCGGAGCGCCACCGCGCCTACTGGTTCTGTGGCAACTACCGGGAAGTTATTCGGGCTAGCAGCGAACTAAACGACGAGCAAGCCCACCAGATCAACCCGGTCGCATTGGACTGGATTCGGCGTAACCGTGACAGAGACAGCTGGTTCCTGCACGTCCACTATTGGGAACCTCATACCGACTACCTGATCGGCCCGGAATGGGTGGAACAGGCCGCCGCTACCGGGCCGGTGCAGGCGTGGCCCGACGACGAGACCATCGCGGATCACGGAGCGCGGATCTACGGACCTCGCTCGGCGCTTGACCTGCACTATACGAGGTCCGGGCCTCGTAAGTCGGCCGTGCCCCACGCGATGCCCGATGCTATCCGTTCCCGTGACGACTTCGAGCTTTTGATCAACGGCTACGACGCCACTATCCTTTACTGGGACCGGTACTTCGGGCAGCTCCTGGACCTGCTCGACGAGCTGGGAATCGCTGATGATACTGCCATCATCGTAAGTGGAGATCATGGTGAATCTCTGGGGGAGAACGGTTCCTATGCGGAACATGGCCTAGCCAACGAAGCGACCCTGAGAGTCCCGCTGGTCGTCTACTGGCCGGGCGTGACCGACGCTGTGGAGGCCGGTAGCCGTCACCGATCCGAACTGGTCTACAACATCGACTTCGCTCCGACTCTTTGCGATCTGCTCGGCATCCCGGTACCGCCGGGCTGGCAGGGCCGGTCCTTCGCTCCCGCCATCCGAGGGGAGAATGCCGAGACGCGTCGATACCTAGTACTCGGCCAGGGTGCGCACACCTATCAGCGATCGGTCCGTACTGAGGACCATCTCTACATCCGCACCTACCATCCCGGCTCCTTCCGAGCCGAGTGGGAGCAGCTTTTCAACGTGACCGACGACCCCTACCTGACACGGGATTTGCTCCCAGAACTCCCCAACCTGGCGGCCGAGATGCGCTGCAATCTGAGCGAATGGTGGCATCGAAATGCAGGCGTGCCCGGCTCACCCCCGGATCCGATGCTGACCACACTGCAAACCGGCCCTACCTACTACGCTGACCCAGGCGTCTACATGGAGCATTTGCGCTCCACTGGTCGCAATGACCTCGCTGTCGACCTGAGTGAACGGCTGAACGTCGCCGTCGGAGCACCCTCGGTGTGGTGGGAGTCGCCCGAGCCGAACGTCTACAAGTAGTCAAAGGGAAAAATCAAATGACAGGCGCCCCAGGAAACTCCTCGACCAAAGTTTGGGGTGACGAGAGCGACGTCGTGGTGGCCGCTGTTGATTGGGCGGCACGACGAGTGGTTCGCCCGAGCGATCCGCGAGCGACCGCTCGCCCTGCATCGGAGCTGGCTGCGGCGACCGGCAGGACCGTCACTGCGAAGGGGATTGGGGGAGCTGCCGCTCTCGAATTGTTCGACCGGGTTTTGGAGCCTGCGACCCGAGCGCAGGACGGCGCACTCAACCTGGCTTACATTCCTTCGGCGCCGACCGCCGCTGCTGTAGCGTTCGATCTGGTCACGAGCGCAGCTAACATTTTCGGCGGTACATGGGAGGCGGGCGCTGGTGCAATATTTGCCGAGAACGAAGCGCTGGCGTGGATAGTCGGGCTCCTCGGGTGGCCTGCCACCGCGGGCGGCTGCTTCGTCGCGGGCGGTACTTTAGGAAACCTTTCCGCGCTTGCAACGGCTCGCGAGTCCGCCCGAGGCCGGGTCGGTCGACCGGCCGGCGGGTGGCGTGTGGCGTGCACGTCCGAGGCGCACTCATCCATCCGTGCGGCTGCCCGGATCCTCGACGTAGATGTCCTTGAAGTTGAGGTTGATCACAGGGGACATCTGACCGGCGACGCATTGCAGCGAGCCGTGGCCGGCGCAGACGGCGTGTTCGCTGTCGTCGCAACGGCCGGAACAACCAACGCCGGTGTCATCGACGACCTCGACGACGTCGCCGATGTGTGCAGCAAACACGAATTGTGGCTGCATGTTGACGGGGCCTACGGGGGTGCCGGGCTTGCCGCACCAAGTGTCCGGGGTCGATTCGCTGGGGTAGAACGAGCGGACAGCTTTATCGTTGACCCCCACAAATGGCTTTTCGCGCCCTACGACTGCTGCGCACTTTTGTACAGGAGGCCCGAGCTTGCCAAGGCTACGCATGCTCAGCGCGCAGGGTACTTGGACGAGATCGACCGGGAGGCGTGGAACCCGGCCGATCTGGCGATCCATTTGTCCCGACGAGCTCGGGGACTGCCGTTCTGGTTCAGTCTTGCCACGCACGGTACTGATCGATACGCGGCGGCGATCGAACAGACCTTGGCGACGGCCGCGACCGTGGCGAAGGCGATTCGCGGATCCTCGCACTTGCGGCTGATCAAAGACCCGGAACTCTCAGTGCTTCTATTCGAGCGCTGCGGATGGACCGGCTCCGACTACCGAGAGTGGTCCCACCGCAAGGCCACCGAAGGCGTGATCCTCTGTCTGCCAACCAGGTGGCAGGAACAAATAGCCTTCCGCCTCGCATTCGTCAATCCCGACACGAAAGCCGAGGAGGTCATCGAGATCCTCGAGACGCTGCGATAGCGGACCCTCTAGCGCCTGATAAGCCGGTTTTGTCGTGGAGCGGGCGACGGTAAGTCGGAGAGCCACTTGGCGAGGTTCCGATGCAGAAATACGATCCTGTGACGGATCGGATCCGATTGGAGTCGCGCTCACGGCTGCACTGACTACTCGGTATCCGCCGGCGAAGTCACTATGGCACCGCCACCGGCACCCACCCTGACTTCGACCAGGCCGGCACCTTCGAGAATTCGCAGGGCATTGCGGATACTGACCCGGCTAACGGCGAAGCTAAACCCAAGTTCGCGCTCCGATGGGAGCCTGTCGCCGGTCTGTAGGCGGCCATCGCGAATGGCTTGACGTATTTGCGCTGCGATCATGTCAGAGATGCGAGCTTTTCCGACGGGCGTGAAAAGCGTTGCCGGCACATGAGTCGGCAAGGCAGTCTCATCTCCAAGGGTGTCGAACACGCGTGTCCGCCTTTCTGTGGCCGACCGGACTAAACTGTAGTGGATAAATCAACGTTCAGCAGTCTACCATAGGTCAAGTGAGTTATTCTAACGTCGTCATGCGCCAGATAGCACCCCCTGAAAGACTGAGCGCAGCGGCTCGAAAGTCGCGTCAGTGACGTCGGAAAGTCTCGGCAAGGTCTCGCTGACGGCAATCGCCCGCGAGGGCGCCGCGAAGCAACCCGCGATCATCCAAGGTGGCATGGGTGTCGGTGTGTCGGGTTGGCGCCTCGCGCGAGCGGTATCGATGGCAGGGCAGCTCGGGGTCGTCTCCGGAGTCGGCCTCGACACGCTACTGGCCCGTCGCCTACAGCTGGGCGATCCGGGTGGCCGCATTCTCCGAGCGCTCGAACACCTCCAATATCCCGACGTCGTCGAGCAGATCCTGGAGCGCTACTTCGTGCCCGGCGGGCTCGACCCAAGTAGTCCTTTTCGGTCACCGCCCTTGCCCTCGCTGCGGCCGAGCATGGCGGCGACGCATCTGGCTGTAGCCGCCGGTTTCGTCGAGGTGTTTCTCGCCAAGGACGGGCATAGTGGTCTCGTCGGAGTCAACTGCCTCGAGAAGCTGCAGATGTCGGTTCCTGCAGTGTTGTATGGCGCCGTCCTCGCTGGTGTGGACTACGTATTGATGGGCGCAGGAATTCCGGCGGAGATCCCGGCCTACCTCGATGCGCTCGCAGCCGGAAAGTCAGGCGGCCTTCACGTTAATGTCCATGGCGACGGGGACGCTGCCTCCAGCGTCGTCATCGACCCTGTAACGCTCTTCGGGGACTGCCGGCCGCTGGGGCGCCCCCAGTTTCTAGCCATAGTCTCGTCGAATATGCTCGCCGCATACCTCGCCCGGGATCCGAGGACCTGCCCGGACGGTTTCGTCGTCGAGGGTCCAAACGCCGGCGGACATAATGCACCGCCGCGAGGCCGTGCAGCGCTCGACCTGGACGGCCAGCCGGTATATGGTCCGCGCGACGAAGTCGATCTCGACAAAATGAGCGACCTGGGAGTTCCGTTCTGGCTTGCGGGTGGCTACGCGAGTCCCGAGCGACTCCGAGAGGCGCACGCCGGGGGAGCGCAGGGCATCCAGGTCGGGTCGGCCTTCGCTCTCTGCCGAGAGTCGGACCTCGACTCGTCCTTGAAGCAGGAGTTGATCGATCGATGGTTTGAGGGTGCCCTCGAAGTGCACACCGACCTGGCGGCGTCACCCACCGGCTTTCCTTTCAAGGTCGCCCGACTGCCCGGCACGGTCTCAGATCCTGCGCTCTACGCTGCCCGGCGGAGATCTTGCGACGTCGGATATCTGAGGGTGCCGTATCGAACGGCTTCCGGCGGCATCGGGTACCGTTGCGCAGCGGAACGACCAGGAGCGTTCGTGCGCAAAGGCGGGAGGGCTGAGGAGGTAGAGGGACGTCGATGCTTGTGTAACGGTTTGATTGCTGCGATCGGCCTCGGCCAGCGACGGGGGGGCGGGAAAGTCGAGCCGCCATTGGTGACAATCGGCAAGGATCTCACGTTCCTGGCGAAGGTTACGGCAAACGCCGGCGGTACGACATACACGGCCCGAGACGTCGTAGAGTACCTCCTCGGCGTCTAGCGCGGAGGTCGTCGCCGAGCGTGGAGGATTCGTATCTACCCGTCGTGTGACTCGGACCCCGGCATGTGCTGTGTCAGGGACGCAAGAATTGCCTGGGCGGCTATTTTTCCCTGAGTCATCGCCTCGACGACCGTGGACGGCCCGACCAAGGAGTCACCGGCGAACCATGTGCGGTCGCGGCGGGGGTAGGCGGCTTGGGCCGCCGCGTGTTCTCGTCCGAGGGCCAACTGTCCGACCGGTTGATTGCGGGCGGCGTCGGGTGCAGGGTTAGCTAGCAGGCCGCTCGCAACCCAGCGCCGGTCGGCCAGGCCGTGCGCTTTGCGCGCCACGGGTACGTCGCCGCCGAGCTTCGCGACGTCCGCGTCGATCCGGTA
>JAKBBS010000086.1 GCA_021808425.1 Actinomycetes bacterium | reverse complement strand
ATGCAGACACGGCCTGCCCGCTCCGACAGGAAAGAAGTCGACCTGCGACGTTTGGTGGCTGGCTTCCTGCGAATGGCGCCTGACGTGGCGGTAGTTGGCGAAGTTCGCGACAAAGAAGCGCTGCCGCTGCTTTTGGCCCTCTCGTCGGGGGTGCAAGGGTTCACGACTATACACGCAGGTTCTGCTCGTCAGGCTCTGTCCCGGCTGCGCTTCGTCTGTCAACTCGCAGATGTTGGCTCGGAGCTCACAACGTCAGCCCTGTCGGCACTGGTCAGCGAAGCGGTCGACGTGGTCGTCCACTGCGTTCGGCTCGGAGGGGAGATCCGTGTGAGCGAGGTTCTCGCCGTGGAGGATCTGCAGGTGTCGGAGGGAACCGTGGCCTTTACCACCACGACGGTGTTCGCCAGGAGCCGATTCGGGGAGGAACTGTGCTGGTCGGGAAACATACCGGTACGGCTGACGAGAGCCTTCGAGCTGCGCGGGCTTGACGTGAGGTCGTTGCTGGCGTCGCAAGGAGCCCGGTGAGCGCGCCGGACGTGGCAGCAGTCGCAGCAGTTCTTGCTGGATATGGGGTCTACTTAATCCTTAGTGCCTTCGGCGCAGAGGCACGGATGGGATCGATGGCGGCCGAGCCGAAAGGAAAGCGACTGCGCCGTAGCATTCGGACCTGGATGGTGCAGGCCGGCTTGGCAGACGTATCTTCCGGTACCTTCAGCGCAGCGCTCGCTGCAGCCGGGCTGGTCGGTGCGCTCGGGGGCTACCTAATCTTCGACTCAGTTGTGTCATCGGTGGTCGCTGGGATCCTGGCTGCAGGGTTCCCGTTGGCGAGCTACCGGCGTCGGCGTCAGGCCGGCATCGAAGCTGCCATGGATGCGTGGCCGTCGATACTCGAGGAGATCAGGATGAGGGCTGGCTCCCTCGGTCAATCGGTGCCCCAAGCTCTCTTCGAGGCGGGCCGGGGGGCGCCTGCCCAGTGGACGCCAGCGTTTGCGGTTGCTGAACGAGACTGGCAGTTGACTACTGACTTTGCCGCAACCACAGCCACGCTCAAAGAGGCACTTGTAGATTCTACGGCCGACGCCGTGTGTGAGACACTCCTCGTCGCACATGAACTGGGTGGTTCCGACCTTGAAGATCGCATCGGTGACTTGATCGAGGACCGTTTAGCGGATCTGCAGGCGCGCAAGGAAGCTTCTGCCAAGCAGGCCGGTGTCCGTTTTGCTCGCCGGTTTGTCCTGCTCGTCCCTCTGGGAATGGCGTTGGCAGGGCTGTCGATCGGTTCCGGCCGCGCTGCGTATTCGAGCCCTGGGGGCCAGCTAGCGGTCGTTGCCGGATTGCTCGCATTAGCTGCATGCTGGGTGTGGTCGGGTCGTCTCCTTCGCGTTGGGCGCCCACCGCGGGTGTTCGGATGACACGGATCGAGGTGGTGGTGGGTGTACTCCTGTGGGCTGGGTGTTCGCTGCTATTTTCGCAGCTTCGCCGAGTCGGAGCCGAGTCCCTGGCTGAGCGACTCGGACCGTTCCATCCAGGCTCGCAACTGCGACCCGCAGGCCACGCCATCTCGAAGGGGTCGGTCGCCGGGGTGCTGGTCCCATTGGCGGGGAATCTCGGCGACCGCGTCTCGCGGATGTTTGGCATCGTCGCGAGTCCGGACGAGCGTTTGAGGAGGATCCACTCTCGCACGACGGGGAGGGCTTTCCGTACACACCAGATGGTGTGGAGCACCCTGACTCTCGTGGCGGCTGCGGTCATCGCTGGTTCCGCACGCTTCACGTTGCCGCTTGCCGTCCTTGTGCTAGGGGGCTTGCCGTTGCTCGTGTTTTTGCTGATCGAGCATGATCTCGAACGCCGATCGAAGCATTGGCAGGCCACGACGTCACTGGAGCTTCCTGTCGTCGAGGAACAGTTGGCGATGTTGCTGAATGCAGGATTTTCGCTGAACGCAGCTTTGGCGAGGAGTGCATCGCGCGGAGCGGGATGCGTCGCAGTCGATCTGCGGGTCGCGATGAACCGTGTGGCTCAGGGACTATCCCAAGCAGACGCGCTTTCCGAGTGGGCCGACCTTGCCGGCTGTGACGGCGTGACGAGGCTGGTGAGAGTTCTGACGCTCCATTCGGACGCCTCAGACCTTGCGCGTCTTGTTTCTGTCGAGGCCCGCCAGGCCCGTCGCGAACTTCACACTCGGACTATCGCGCAGATTGACCGGCGGGCCGAGCAGGTCTGGATTCCGGTAACAGTTGCAGCACTCGTGCCCGGGACGATCCTTTTGGCGGTGCCGTTCTTAGACGCTCTGCGTATCTTCGCAAACGCTTGACAGCGAATGCGTGAGCAGCTTGTCGAGACGAATGGGTAGGTCGCGCACTCGAATACCCACGGCGTGATGTACCGCTTTGGCAACTGCTGCCGCGGTGCCGACTATGCCGATCTCCTCAATACCTTTGGTGCCGACGGGTTTGAGGTCTGGATCGTCCTCGTCGAGCCACGAAACGTCGATTTCGCCGATGTCTGAGTAACTTGCGACGTGGCAGTCTGCCAAATCGGTGTTCACCCCCCGCCGACTCGAGGATCGACGATCCTTTCTTCGAGCAGTGCCATGGGATAGTCCTATGGTCATCCCTCCGATCAGCGGGGAGCCGTGCCGAAGCGTTCACTTAGCGCTTCGGCGGCCTTGCATATCGACCAACCCCACGATCCGGTCCCCATGGACCCGCCGGCGATCGGAGCCTCCGGGAGCAGCCTGTCACCCAAGGCGACGGAGACCCGCTCAAGTGGCACGCCGAGGGCGTCCGCTGCTATCTGGGTGAGCGCCGTTCTTGCCCTCGTCCTGATATCGGCCGCGGCCACCTTAAAAGGAAAAGTTCCTCCGTCGAGTGTAGTCGCTGCCGCCTTCGAAGTCTGGACCCGCGCCGGGCACCTCCGCGAGGCATCCGAGCAGATTGCGGCTCGAGAACAGCTGCCAGCTTTTCCGGATCTGAGTCCGGTTCGTTACGGGTTGGCGCAAGGGCTGCGACTTTCTCGGGCTGGATTCTTATCAGCAACTGGTCGAATGTAGCCCCCTTTGCGTCGCGGAGAAACGACAAGCATCGCGGCTGTTTGAATATAACCCTCACCTCAGTGGCCCGCGAAGCCAAACAGCACCGGCGTTCGTGGGAAAGGTAAACATCGGAGACTCCCATGGCGGAGGTCCGCAACTTAACGCTCGGCGAGCTGGATTGATGGGAGATCGCGAACGTCGTCTTTGGAAAGGTCGAGATGCACCCCTCCCTCGATACCTCGGACGGCGCCTATCGGGATTGCCACCGTCTTTTTTCCCCAAAGATGTCCCTCGTCTAGGAGCACGTGCGTCACGTAGTGGTCAGCCGGGTCGACGGCAAGTCCGGCGACTTGTCCGATCGGTCCGTCTGTTGCGATAACTGATTCGCCGCGACGAACCTCCACTTCGCCTGCAGGCACCCTATCTACGACCACAGGCGACCTAGTTCCGGCAATAGCAGATCCAAGACCCCCGAGACCGCCTAAGCCTCCGAATCCGCTAAGACCCAATGCGGAGTAGGGCTGCGAGAGGACCTGACCGTCGTCGTAACCCCACGGGCTGCCCGGACCGGCCAGGAAGTGAGTTTCTTCTGCCCACTCGAGAGCGTTGAACTGGGCTGTTGTGCACGTCAGCGATATCGTTGCCTGGGAGGACGAGACAAGTTGGATCGGCACGAGTCGCCCCAAGCCCTTGCGGTGCTTTTCTTCGACGACGAGATGTGTTAGCTTGCGTGCAATCGGATTGACGACAACTCTGCGAAGTTCCCCGCAGATGCCGTCCGTGCAGGCCACGTCGCTTCCGATGACGAAATGGTCCGCCTCGCTTAGAGAAGCGTCAGCGATCTCAAAATTGGTCACGCAGTCGTTATACCCCGTTGAACGTCGCCCTTATCGTCGGCTGCGCTGGTATGCAGGGCGTCATTCAGGCTACGACGGGTCTTTTGGCACCGCCCGGGTTTGCAGTCGTTCCTGCTGCGGGATCACCGTATATTTGGGATCGCGAGCCGACGCGACGCCCGCTTCGAAGATTGCGAAGCGGGTCAATGCGGATCCAGCTACCAGCGCGACGCCTCCAGCGGCGGAAGCGACTCGGCTGCGCCGACCTAGCAGCGCGGCAGCGGCACCGGCGACCGTCAGAGCTTCGGCTGCTTTGGTGAGTACACCTGCGTTACCTTGCGTATATGCTTCGGCAGGCAGGCCGATGCGTGCCTTCATCTGTCGCGAGGTCGTGATCTCGATGGTTGCGGCAGCAACTGCAAGGCGTCGGGCTGGGCCGCATTCCTTTAGTGGAGCTGCCATAAGCGCCAAGCCGCTGGCCGCTGAAGCAGCAGAACTGGCGAAGATGAACGGCAGTTGCCGGTGGGCCGAGTGCCACGCTGGTACCGCTGTGTCAGCGATCAGGACAGCGGTGTAGGACGCGACCGCCGGACCGGTGAGCGCGGCGATGGCAGTCGCTGCCGTACCGAACGCGGGGGCGAAGCCCGTCAAGTCGCTGGCTGCAGCAGCGAAGGCCGCCGGCGCATAGCCGGCCAACAACCATGACCCGACACTCATCGGCGACGTCGGCTTCAAGACCCGCAGCATGTTGAAGAATCGACCAGGGCGGCCCAGATCGTGTACTAGCGCTACGAGGGACGCACCCACTGCGATCGCCGCTCCGAGCTTGCTCGGTCGGGCCAGACCGGGTCGACCGGTGAACTCCGCAGCAGCGGCGAGCGTTGACGAGGCGCCCGCCAATCCTCCGAGGAATAGATACCCAGCGATATCGAGCGGTTCCCAGACCGGCGACTTGATGATCGGACGCCCGTAGTAGGACTCGCTCACCGGTGAGCACCGACGAACATTGCTGCGACTCCTGCCAGGAGCCCGGCTGCGGCCAAAGCTGCCCGCCCCCACATTGCTGGCAGGTCCGAGGTGGTGACGACCGGGTCCGGTGGCAGCCCGTAAACCTCCGGCTCGCCCAACAGGAGGAAGAAGGCCCCGCCTCCACCGACGCCATCGTTTGGGTCGTGGCCGTACAGTCGGGCCTCCGTGTCACCGCCAGCCTGGAGTTGCTCGAGGCGCAACGACGCCCGATCGCGCAGCTCGTCGAGAGGACCGAACTGTATAGAGGCTGTCGGGCACGCCTTCGCGCACGCCGGCTCCATCCCGTCACCCAGCCGGTCGTAACACAAAGTGCACTTCCACACCCGACCGTCGTCCTTGCGCTGATCAATCACGCCGTAGGGGCAGGCAGGCACGCAATAGCCGCAGCCGTTGCACACGTCTTCTTGGACGACCACGGTCCCAAACTCGGTGCGAAAAAGTGCGCCGGTCGGGCAGACGTCGAGGCACGCTGCGTGGGTGCAATGCTTGCACACGTCTGACGACATCAGCCATCGCAGCTCAGAGCCACCCGTGATGTTGGGGCTGACGTCCCGGTCGCGGCGACCGGGTTGCTCGCTGACACTTGGCACGGTCGGTTGTCGTGGCGGCTCAATGAAGGCTACGTGTCGCCAGCTGTCAGCGCTCAGCCCGAGTGTATTGTCAAAGGACATCCCGGTGAATGTGAGGCCATCTTCGGGAACGTGGTTCCATTCCTTGCACGCCACCTCGCAGGCTTTGCAGCCGATACAGACCGACGTATCCGTGAAGAATCCCACCCGAGGCGGATGATCGGCGTAACCGGTAGCCGACGCAGGGTCGCCGCCACCGACGAAACTGTCGAACAGCGCTGAGATGCCCATGGCTAACGCTCCGTTCCTGTCGCCGGGGTGATGCCGGCCCGCGACTGGTATTCAGCGACCATTCTCAAACGTTCCGCGCCCCGGGGTCGGCGTCCTGGCCGGATGTCTGCGGTCAATGCCTTTACCTCTTGTATGTGGGCGTTAGGGTCCAAGACGACCGACGACAGCTCGTTGAATGCGTCACCTCTCGCGTAGCCGTTTGGTCCCCAGTGATACGGCATCCCAATGTGGTGCACCGTTCTGCCCGATACGACCAGCGGGGTCATCCTTTCTGTTATCAGCACGCGAGCCTCGATGGCACCTCGGGCGGTGACCACAGTCGCCCATCCGGCGTGTTCGAGTCCTCGCTCAGCTGCGAGCGTCGGGGAGACCTCGCAGAAAAGTTCCGGCTGCAGCTCGGAGAGGTACGGCGACCACCTGCTCATTCCTCCAGCGGTGAAATGCTCAGTGAGCCTGTATGTGGTCACGACATACGGGAACACTTCGCTACCAGGCTGGTCACCACTTGGATGGAACCGGTTGTTCAATTTGGTGGGCAGCAGCGTTCGAGCCGGATTGCGTTGTTGGGGATACAGAGCGTTGACGAAAGGAGATTCTTGAGGTTCGTAGTGCGTGGGCATTGGTCCGTCGACGACCCCTGCCGGCGCGTATAGCCAACCTCGGCCGTCCGCTTGCATGATGAAAGGTTCGGTGCCTGACAGGGCGTCAATCCCTTTGGCGCCGTCTTTTGGGCGGTATCCCGGCTCCTTCGTCGGTGGGAAGTCCGGGATGTCGTGACCTACCCAGCGCCTCATTTTCGGGTCCCACCACACGAGCGCCTTACGATCGCTCCAGGGGCGACCTTCGAGGTCGGCGGAGGCCCGGTTGTACAGCACGCGCCGGTTTGCCGGCCAAGCCCATCCCCACTCGCTACCGGTCCAGTTCTGCTCAGTGTGTGGTTTGCGACGGTCCGCCTGGTTGACGCCGCCGGCAAAGACCCCGCAGTAGATCCAGCATCCACACGTGGTCGATCCGTCGTCTTTCAGTTGCTCGTAAGACGACAACGGCTTTCGATCAGCTCCCCAGCCGTTGATCTCAGCTAACACGGCCTCTGAGCTTGGTTCGGCGAGCGGCCCGTGGGTGGGATAATCCCACGTCAGGTCCAGGAGTGGCCGGTCCGCTTCGTCAGTCGAGCCAGCGAGTTTCGAGCGCAAGATTCGACCCAGATGGAAGTTGAACCAAAGGTCGCTCCGGGCGTCCCCCTCAGGCTCGACTGCCGCATGATGCCACTGCAGCATCCGCTGGGTGTTGGTGAAACTGCCGTCTTTCTCGGTGTGCGCAGCCGCCGGAAAGAAGAACACTTCCGTAGCGAGCTCGGCTGTGCGCATCTCGCCGGACTCGATCTCCGGTCCGTCCTTCCACCATGTGGCGCTTTCGATGAGTGAGAAGTCGCGGACGACCAGCCAGTCCAGGTTCGCCATGCCGAGCCGCTGCATCTTCGCGTTCGCGGAGCCCACGGCAGGGTTTTCGCCCATTAGGAAATAGCCTTTGCAACGCCCTGCTATCTGCTCGGCGACCGTATCGTATGTCGAGTGGCTTCCTGTGATGCGCGGGATATAGTCGAAGCAGAAGTCGTTGTCGGCGTGTGCTGCGTCTCCCCAGTAAGCCTTGAGGAGGCTGATCGTGTACGCGCCCATCTTGGACCAGTAACCTTTTTCGGCCGAGTCCGCCTCGATGTAGGAGCAGAGGTCCAGGTGCTCGTGGGCGTGCGGCATTGGCAGATATCCGGGGAGAAGGTCGAACAGCGTCGGGATGTCGCTCGATCCTTGGATGCTGGCGTGGCCCCTCATGGCCATGATTCCTCCGCCTGGACGTCCGATGTTGCCGAGCAGAAGCTGCAGGATGCTGGCGGCGCGGATGTACTGGACTCCGACTGAGTGCTGAGTCCAGCCCACCGCGTAGACGAAGGCGGAAGTCCGGTCGCGCCCCGAGTTCTCGCTGAGCAACTCGCAGACCCGAAGGAACTGCTCCTTGGGGACTCCGCATATTTCCTCGACCATCTCGGGCGTGTAGCGGGCGTAGTGGCGTTTGAGTAGCTGGAAGACGCAATGCGGGTCCTGCAGGGTCTCGTCCCGTGTCGGCTCGCCTCGTAGGGCCGGACCTCCAGAGCCGTGAGACTCCCCGTGCGACGACTCGGACCGGGCCTTGTCGTGCATATGGTCGAACTGGTCGCGCGAGCCGGACGCAGCTGCGACGGCCATCCCTTTGTACTGCCAGGTTGTTTGGCGGTAGTGACGGGTCTCCTCGTTGAAACCGGAGAACAATCCGTCGAGATCGTCGGTGTCTCGGAAACCCTCTTCGACAAGGGTTGCGGCGTTCGTGTAGGCGACGACGTACTCATGGAACCATTTGTCGTTTGTTAGCACGTAGTTGATGATTCCCCCAAGAAACGCGATGTCGGCGCCGGCGCGGACGGGGACGAAGACGTCCGCCAACGCGCTCGTTCGGCTGAATCGAGGGTCGACGTGGATAATCGTCGCGCCCTTGAGTTTCGCTTCCATCACCCACTGGAATGCGACCGGGTGGGCTTCGGCCATGTTGGATCCTTGGATGATGATGCAGTCCGAGTTCTGCAGGTCGCCAGGGAATGTGGTCGCACCGCCGCGCCCGAACGAAGTTCCGAGACCAACCACAGTCGAGCTGTGGCAGATTCGCGCCTGGTTCTCCACCTGGATCACGCCGAGGGCCGTGAAGAGCTTCTTGATGAGGTAGTTCTCCTCGTTGTCCAAAGTTGCCCCACCGAGGCTTGCGAGTCCCATGGTTCTTCTGACTCGCTTACCGTCCTCCTCCCACTGCCATCCTTGCCTGCGAGCTGCCAGGACCCGGTCGGCCACCATGTCCATGGCGGCATGCAGGTCTAGAGGTTCCCAGTCCGTCCCGTACGGACGGCGGTACAGAACTCGATGCTCGCGAGCGGCGCCCGTCGTCAACTGGAGAGATGCGGAGCCCTTCGGGCAAAGCCTTCCTCTGCTTGCCGGCGAGTCCGGGTCCCCTTCGATTTGGACGACCCGGCCGTCTTTAACGTAGATATTCTGGCCACACCCGACTGCGCAGTAGGGACATACCGACTTGACCACCTTGTCTGCAGTGGCTGTTCTTGCCCGCAGCTTCTCAGAGCGGTCGGATTTGGCGGCAACTCCACGCCCGAGGTGATCGGCGCTCAGGATTTGGCGTAGAACCGGCCAAGGCCTCATGCCGCAGGGTAAAGGAGGACCTTGGTCCCGCCGCCGTCGCGTGCGTCAGCTTTCATGCAATTCTCCCAGTACGTCCTTGCGGCGCGCCGCCTTGATCGATACGAGCCGTGTACCGGGCTCCTCCACTGCCTACCCTCCGCATGAGACTTTGACACCCATAAAATCCTTAACACCTCTTGATAACATCCATGTAGTTCGAATACTGTGTAGTCCAGAGGAGGTAACGCGCAGCAGCTGGTTCAGTGCTGCACGTGATTCTTGAGTCATCGCCGCTTGGGTAGAGAGGGGAGTTCGATGCATGGAGTTGCGCACGAGTCCAGTTGCCGCCATGGTGCGGTTTACCGGAGACGCCGGGACGAGCGCGGCGAGGGTGTGATATCAGCAGCGATAGCGGTGTTGGTTATGGCATTTCTCGGTGTTGCGATGTGGATTGCCTTCAGTGCCACTTTCCAAAATGCTGCGGCCCATGTCAATACCCAGGTCAATTGCATCGGTCAGACGACGACAGGGTGCTGACGTAGAGGATCGCGAGTCCGGGATCGGGGTCTTTGGGACCGTGTTCGGGTTCCTGATCTTCATGGTGCTACTGCTCTTCGCAGTTCAAGTTGTGGTCAGGTTGTACGCGACTTCGACGCTGACGGCCGTAGCTATTCGCGCCGCCCAAAGTGTTGCCCAGTCCCCCCTACTGGCGGGCGACGCAGCGAACGCTGAAGCGATAGCGAAGTCGTCCCTGGGGCCTTTTGGGTCCTCGCATACCACGTTCGTCTGGAAGGAAATAGACAATCAGCTGGTGGTGCTAGAGGTGCAGGCCTCCAGTCCGGAGTTCCTGCCCGGGTTGCCCGGATGGAGCAGGATCTCGCGAACCGTAACCGTCAGGACAGAGCGATTCCGTTGACGCGCTTGGTGGTCTCAGGCAGGGGCGACGCGGGTTTCGTGGCGGGCTTCGAAGGATTCCTGTTCGGGATGCTTCTTTTTGTTGCGGGGACGCTCCTTGTTTCGTACGCATGGGCCGTTGTCGACACGTCATCTGCGACGGCTCAGGCAGCACGCGAGGGGGTACGGACCTTTGTCGGCGCGAACAACGCTGCGCAAGCAGTCGCCGCTGCCGACAACGCAGCTGAATCGACGCTCGCGGAATGGGGAAGGAATCCGGCTCTCGGAGCGGTGTCGATCAGTGGCGGTGGGTTGGCCCGTTGCGCAAGGGTTACTATGACGGTCTCCTATCCCGCTCCGCTGTTCGTGCTGCCCTTTGTAGGAGACGTGGGACGCTCCATTACGGTTGCCTCCAGCCAATCGGAACTTGTCGATCCTTACCGCAGCGGACTGCCAGGGGCGGCGGCCTGCCCGTGAGGTCTTGTGCCCTCGTGGCCGGCCGCAGGAGTGGCGAACGTGGGAGCGTCCTGGCGCTGGTGCCAGCAGGATTTATGGTCCTGATCGTGTTGGCGGCTTTCGCAATCAACAGCGCAGTTGCCTACAAGGCGAGCCAGCAACTCCACGACACGCTGCTTGCGGCGGCTAACGATGGGGCGGCCGCTGGGTTGGACGGATCGGCGTTCTACTCCACCGGCGCACTAGCGCTTTCGGCACCGAAGGTCGAGCAACAGGTTTGCGCGTCTGTGAGGGCGCAGGACACCCCCGGTCTGCAAGCTGAAACTATGGGAGTGGCAGTCGACGGGCTCTGGGTGGAGGTGACTGGAAGCGCCGTTGCACAAGGACTGTTTGCTCGGGGAATTCCCGGATTCGGCGCAATTCGGGTCAGTTCTTCCGCGATCGTCGTTGTAGCCAGCACCCCGGCATCCAGTGCCGCACCGGCTTTCCCGCCAGTCGTCCAGGTTCGCTGTTAGACCGCCGCATTTTGGTCAAGATCTTTCTGGGCGTGTCACGGCCCGACCTCTTGGAGTGTGTTTCACGCTTTTTGGTACACAGTCTTAGTGTCCGAAAGATCCTGTACCAGCCGTCGCTCAGGAAACGCACTTTTTGGTACAAAACTTCTCCGAGTCGAGAATCCTGACCATTTGTGACGGCCCGGGGCCCGTCGGGAGAGCCGGGGAGGATCCACGGAGAGCTCGGGAAGGCCAGCAGTGAAGTCTCCCGGCTTCTGTTCCGCCACCCTTGCCACATCCCTGAACATCAACACCCATCAGTTCTCATCGTGTTCAACCGATTACGAACTATGTTCAACGCAGAATTGGGCTTATATCCTCACGGACAATCAAAAACTTCCCTGTGACGCTTGACACTCGCCCCTTTTTCAGCAAGTATTCACGTGTTGTTCATTGTGAAAATCTGTTGAATCGTGCGCGATTGGCCATGGCTGCCGGTCGCCTGAGCGCTTAGGAGGCGCGTTGAACTCAATTGTCGGTAAGGACCACGTGCGGGCCCCGCGCCCGCGCAAGCGTAAGAAGATCGCAGTTGGCGGCGTTGCCGCAGCGTCTTTGATTATGTTCGCCAGCTGCGGTAGTAGTTCCAAGTCAGCTTCGTCGTCTGCGACGACGGCGCCGGCTGTCAGTGGGGGAACAGCAGCACCTACGACCGTGTACTCAGGTCCGACGGTCAACTTGACGTTCTGGTCGTGGGTGCCCGGCATCGCGGCGTCTGTGAACCTCTGGAACCAAACCCACCCGAACATCCACGTCACGCTGGACGAGGTCACGTCAGGGGCTGCCGGTACATATGCGAAGATGTTCAGCTCCCTTCAGGCAGGCAACGCCCCTGACCTCGGCCAAGTCGAGTACTACGCGCTTCCCCAGTTCGAGCACACCGGGGGGCTGATGAATATTGCCCCCTATGGGGCGGCGAGCGTACAGAGTGACTTCGTGCCGTGGACGTGGAGCCAGGTGACTCTGGGTAGCGCCGTGTATGCCATACCTCAAGACACCGGGCCGATGGCGTTGTTCTACCGTGCCGACCTGTTCAAGAAGTATGGTCTCACGGTCCCGACGACCTGGGCCCAGTACCAGGCCGACGCACAGAAGCTTCACGCCGCGAACCCGAATGCCTATATCGGTGCCTTTTCTCCTGCAGACACAGGGCAGTTCGCGGGTCTCGCATGGCAGGCGGGTGCCAACTGGTTCAATACGACCTCGAACTCCTGGGTAGTCAACATCAACGACGCTGCCACGCAGAAGGTCGCCAACTACTGGCAGAACCTCGTGAGCAATCACCTTGTGAAGGTCGAAGCGGATTTCGCCAACGGCTGGTACAAGGATCTCTCCGACGGGACCTTGCTGACGTGGCCATCCGCCGTGTGGGGCGAGAACACGATCGTGACAAACGCTGCTAGCACTTCTGGGGACTGGAGCGTTGCGCCCCTTCCCAACTGGGGGAGCACATCGGCCGACGGCAACTGGGGTGGTTCGACGACGGTTGTGTTCAAGGACAGCAAGCATCCAGCCCAGGCGACTCAATTTGCCGAGTGGCTCAACACTAATCAGCAGAGCATCACCAGCTTGATCACCAAGGGCGGCCTCTATCCTGCCGACCTGACCGGAGAGCAGCAGAGCGCCGTCAACTCTCCCGTGGCCTTCTACGGAAACCAGAACATCTGGAGCGTCTTCGAATCCGGCGGGAAGTTGGTCAACACCAGCTTCAAGTGGGGTCCGATCATGTTCACGACGTTGACGGACATGGGCAACGCCTTCTCGAAGGCCACCGGCGGAAGCGGAACTCTCGCCTCGTCTATCGCGACAACTCAGTCCCAGACTGTGTCTGCGATGAAGAGTCAGGGGTTCTCGGTCCAGACGGCGGGCTGATCCGGTTGCGGGCAGGGCTTCGATGACAGTAACAACCGAGGTGTCATCGGCCACGGCCGGGGGAGTGGGCGACGTCGCTCCACGCCCCCGGAGGTCCCGCCGATCGTCAGCCCATATAGCGTTCCTAGCGCCTTTCCTGGCCCTCTTTTTGCTGTTCTTCTTGATCCCGATCGGCTACGCCGTCTACGAGAGCCTGTTCAAAAAGCAGGTGTCGGGGTTGGGTCTTGCGCCACCGACAACAAAGTTCGCGGGCCTCTCCAACTACAGCGCTGTGTTCGGAACCGCCAGCTTCACTCACGGGATCGAGCGGGTTCTCCTGTTTGGAATCGTACAGGTGCCTGTGATGCTCGTGTTCGCCACGGTGCTCGCCCTGCTCATCGACTCGGTTGCAGCGCGCTTCACCCGGTTCTTCAGGCTGGCGTTCTTCCTGCCGTACGGCATTCCCGGGGTGATCGCAG
>JAKBBS010000375.1 GCA_021808425.1 Actinomycetes bacterium | reverse complement strand
CCCAGTCGACCGGCTTGTCGAAGGACACCGTAGCGCCGGCTGCGTCGAGGAGCACCCGCTGGTCTCGGATCTCGCCGCCGAGCGACACCCTCAGGTTGACCGGTACCTGCCAGGTCGGGGCGGGGTTAGTCCTGTCGTGGCTGTCAGGGCTGCCGTGGCTATAGGTGAAACGTCTCTGGGAGAAACTGACAGTCGTACCGGCTCCATCTAGCGAGGCATCGACAAGCGGGTAGCCACCCTGGAAAATCCACGAGTCCATGATCGAACGGACCGGCTCCCCGGACGCCTCCTCGAGAGCGTCCCAAAGGTCGGACGTCTCGGTGTTGGCGTACGCGTGCGACGACAGGTAGGAAGAGATCCCGCGGCGGAAAACATCGGCGCCGAGGTACTGCTCCAGCATCTTCAGTACGGACCCGCCCTTTTGGTAGGTGAGCAGGTCGAACATGGCTTCCGCCTCCTCGGGACGGCCGACGTGGTACTCCACCGGCCTCGTCGAATGGAGGCCGTCGACGGCCAACGCAGCCGCCTTGCCCGCCCCGAAAGCCGACCACATCTGCCAGTCCGGCCGGAAAGCGTCGGTCGTCGTCAGCTCCATGAAAGTAGCGAACGCCTCGTTGAGCCAGATCCCGTTCCACCATTTCATCGTTACGAGATCCCCGAACCACATATGCGCGGTCTCGTGCGCAATGACCGATGCGACACGTGCAAGCTCGGTCTGCGCTGCGTGCGACGAGTCCACGAGCAGGGCCGTCTCGCGGTAGGTGACGAGCCCGAGATTCTCCATGGCGCCGAAAGCGAAGTCGGGGATCGCGACGTGGTCGAGCTTGGACTCCGGGTACGCGATGGCAAAATAGTCCGACAAGAAGCGAAGCGAGTGAGCCGCCGCGTCCAGCGCGAACCGGGTGAGACCCTGCTTGCCCGGAACCGTTGCCACGCGAATCGGCACGCCGTCCACCTCGACCGGCTCGGTGAGCTCGAAGGGTCCGACGATGAACGCGACAAGGTACGTCGACATCGGCATCGTCTCCGCGAACTCGTAGCGACTCCACCCGTCGCCAGGCGCCTCGACAGAGACGAGAGGCCCGTTGGACATGCCGATCGAGCCTTCTGGCACCTCGAGTGTCACCTCGAAGGCCGCCTTGAAGTCCGGCTCGTCCCAGCAGGGGAACGCCCGGCGGGCGTCGGTCGCCTCGAACTGCGTGGTCGCTA
Organism: Actinomycetes bacterium; assembly: GCA_021808425.1. The sequence goes on along the minus strand of JAKBBS010000375.1, from coordinate 1,335 downwards.
TGACGCGCTCCTCGCCGTCGGGGCTGCGGAACTTGCTGCGGTAGAAACCTCGGAGGTGGTCGTTGAGCACGCCCGAGAAGCCGATGTCGAGCCGGTACCCGTAGCCGGGTTCGAGCGTTTCTTCGAAGCGAAGCTCGAGGCGTTCGTCCGCTTCGTGGAGGATCGGCGTCGACTCGAGGACCGCCCCGGTCGGGGTGGTCAGCTTCGACGACGAGATCTCGAGCTCCGCAGCGTTCAGCACGAGGCTCCGGGTGGGCTCCTCGACCGCCAGATCCACTGTGACCGTTCCCTGGAAGGTCGCCGCTGCGAGGTCCGGTCGAAGTGTGAGCCGGTATCGGCGGGGAAGGGCGTTTCGGGTCAGTCGGTAGCTCTCGACGTCAGCCATATGGGGGACAGATCCTCTCGGAATGTAAGTGCTTGGATTCCACCCTAGCGATCCTCCCGGCTACCGTCGTCGGCGTGAACACACCCTCTCGTGTAGTGGCTCTCGGGCATGCGATCGTGGACGTCCTTGCCTTCTGCGAGGACGACGCCCTTGACGCGCTCGGCCTCGCCAAGTCGACGATGACCCTCGTCGAACCCCCCCGGGCGCGCGAGATCCAGGCGTCGGTCGTCGTGTCGGCGATGTCGTCGGGCGGCTCCGCGGCGAACACAGCGGTTAGCCTCGCCGCGCTCGGGGTTCCCACTACTTTCGTCGGCAGGGTCGCCGACGACGAGCTCGGAGATTTCTTCGCGTCGGATATCGCTTCTAGCGGCGTTCGCTTCGCGTCCGGCACGTCACCCGTCGCGCCAGGGGCCGGAGCCGGGTCGCCGAGCGCTTTTTCTTCGTCGCAACCTTGCGGCACCGGCAGCGCGATCGTCCTGGTCAGCCCTGACGCGGAGCGAACCATGTGCACGAGCCTCGGGATCGGCGGGACGGTATCGGTGGCTGACGTCGACACGTCTGAGGTAGCGGCGGCAGACGTCGTCTACATCGAAGGGTACCTTTGCGGAAAGCCGGAGACCGAAAGCGCCGTAACGGCGGCGCTCGACGCAGCAGCGAAGGCCGGGACGACCGTCGCACTGTCTGCATCCGACCCTTTCTGGGTCCACCTGCACGGTGACGCGCTCCGAGGCCTGCTCGACTCGGTCGACGTGCTGTTCGCCAACGAAGCCGAAGCGCTTGGACTGTCCGGCGAGAGCGACACGAGCAGTGCGGTGAAGTTTCTTGCGGAAAAATGCGGCACCGTGGTCGTAACCCTCGGTGCCGCCGGCAGCCTCGTCGCTTCGAACGGGGAGCTAATCCAGGTGCCCGCCGACAAAGTGGACTCCGTCGTGGACACGACGGGAGCTGGT
>JAKBBS010000374.1 GCA_021808425.1 Actinomycetes bacterium | reverse complement strand
CCTTCCCGCACTAGTTACCGTGACAGCGGGGGTCGTGGAGCCACGATACCCGTCGTTTAAAGGCATCATGGCGGCCAAGAGCAAGCCCGTAGAGGAGCTCAGCGTCGCCGACTTGGGGCTCGAAACTTCCGAGGTCGGCACGGCCGGGTCCCGCCAGCAGGTCGTCTCGGTCGTTCCCGCCGAGGCACGCTCTGCGGGGGAGATAGTCACCGACGACGGAGAAGGCTTCCAGCACATTCTTGCGTATCTCGAGCGCATCAAGGTCATCTGAGCAAAGGAATTCGGTAAATGACTCTTAACGTGATCTGGGTTGTCGTCGACAGGACCGCCGACAAAGTGGCAACCGTGTCGCTCGAGTTGCTCAGCAAAGCCCGGCAGTTGGCAACGACGGTCGAGGCTGTCACCTGGGGCGATCCGTCTCAGATTGCGCAAGCCGTGGGCGCCCACGGCGCCCCGGCTATGCACAGCGTGGGCGACCTTGGCGGTGGCCTCCCGGGGCCCGCTGTTGCCGCAGCGATCGCAGACCAGGTGCGCTCCGGCTCCTCCCCGGACGCGATCTTCATTCCCCAGACCTACAACGGGCGCGACATCGCAGGCCGGCTCTCGGCCCGTCTCGACCGACCGGTGCTGACGAACATCGTCGACGTCGAGGAATCCGGTGGCGGTCTCGTAACCGAGCACGCCATCTTCGGTGGCACCGAAGTCCTCCGTGCATCCTTCACAGCTGCGGGCCCAGGTCTGTTCGTGATACGTGCTAAGTCGTTCGCTGCCGAACCGGGAACTGACGGCGCCGCTACGACTGACAACTGGAACGTCCCCGATCTTGCTTCGACGGGAGCGGCCAAAGTCGTCTCCTCGCACGTCGAGGAGAGCGAAGGGCCGAAACTCGACGAGGCGCCGGTCGTTGTGTCAGGTGGAAGGGGTCTAGGCGACGCGGACAGCTATCAGCTGATCGAGAGCGTCGCGAAGCTCCTCAAAGGCGCCCCAGGAGCGTCGCGCGCCATTGTCGACGCCGGCTGGGTCCCGTACTCGCATCAAGTGGGCCAGACCGGCAAGACCGTGAAGCCGAACGTCTACATCGCTTGCGGTATCTCGGGCGCAACTCAGCACATGGTCGGGATGAAAAACTCCAAAAACATAATTGCTATCAACAAAGACCAAGAGGCACCGATCTTTTCTATTGCCGATCTAGGCATCGTCGGCGACGTGAAGAAGGTCCTCCCACAGTTGATCGAGGCACTCGAAAAGCGTAACTGAAATCGCGAAAGCCCGTCAGTCGTCTCACACCAGCGGCCACGGGTAGGGGTGATTCGTCTGCGGGTAAGGGTAACGTCCCTCCGCCAGCAGCACACCCAGCCGCTCGCAGATAGCTTCACGTTCTTCGGCGTCGAGCAGGTTCCGCATTCGCCGGTCGACCTCGCCGGTATCGACCGCACGGAGATCCTCCAAGTCCTGCTCGTCTAGCGGCTCCCCCGCGAAATCCCATATCACTGTCCTGAGCTTCGGCTCGGGGTGGAAGCACAGGCCGTGGTCGATACCCCATATGTGGCCGGAGCGGTCGAGCAGGCAATGACCGCTTTTTCGATCGGTGTTGTTGGCGATGACGTCGAATACGGCGATCCGGCGAAGGCTTCGCCGGTGAGCGTCGTCGGCTATGAGCGTGAGGTAGTGCTCCTCGAAGACCGCATCGACGAAGATCTGCATGGAACCAGCTCCGAGCGGTGCCGAATCGCCCACTTCGACTGTGAGAGGGACGATGTCCCATCCGAGGACGCCGGCAAGCTCGAAGGCTGCGACCTCACGCCGGTACAGGCCACCCGGGAAGTCCCACAGGGGCCGCTCGAAGCGGACCGGCTTGTAGATCGCCGCGGCAGAATTCGTGCTATCCGCGACCGTTACAAGGAACGTCCCGTTGCTGCTCCACGGCATCCGGCCCTCGATCTCGACGGTGCCGGTCGAGAGAAGCTTCGCCGCGTCTACGCCGAGTGGTGGCCGTTCGTGCGAGGGCACGAATGTCCTTCGAGGTTCATCGGGCGACCGCATAGCGGGCAGATAGCCCTTCCGGAGTTGACCAGCGCCGAGCCCACTTCCACAAACGACCGGGCCTGCGAGCGTGAGAGGCCTATCCGTGCAGTCCCCGCATCGTCGGACGGCGCTTCACCTTCGAGTTCAGCGACGACCTCCTCGGCGTGGACGATCACACGGTCGGCGACATTGTCGTATCGAAGCTGGATTGCCCCTACTGTCCACGCTGGCTCAACAGGTTCGCGGAGATCTCCCCCGACCGACGCTCCAGCGTCCGTCCCGGCCTCCTCTGGCAGGTCGGCGAGCATGTCCGCGATGAAACCGGCGAGGGCGCCAACCTGCGCCTTCTCGACTTTGAGCGTCACGGCCGTGGAGCCCTGCCCAGCTTGAAGGTAGAAGGTTCGCCTCCCGGGCTCCCCGACCACGCCGATCAGCACCCAGTCCGCCTCGGGAAGGTCGAAGGACTCGCTCACGAGGCCACCAGCTCGGTCATATCGGCGGTGGAGTTGACGGACAGCACGTTCGGTCC
>JAKBBS010000085.1 GCA_021808425.1 Actinomycetes bacterium | reverse complement strand
GACTTCGACTACGCACGCCTGGAGCTTCTCAATCTTCTGGCGAGCGACGAGCGCATCCGTACGACTGTAAGCAACGACTACAGGGACCTCGGGGCGTTGGACGCCTCGACGTGTCTGATCACCTACACCTGCGACGTGAGGCCGACGGAGGCCGAGCAGGAGGCGCTGGCGGAATGGGTCAGAGCGGGAGGGCGCTGGTTCGCGCTGCACGGAACCAACTCGGCGCTCGACCTCACTCCTGACGGTGTGGTCGCGCCGAGGGTGATCCCCAAACTAGCCGAGACGCTCGGTAGCCAGTTCGTAGCCCACCCGCCGATCGCTCCCTACCAGGTGCAGGTCACGCAGCCCGATCACCCTTTGGTGTCCGGACTAGCCGCCTTCGAGACCTCGGACGAGCTTTACCTTTCCGAGATGCACGGCGAAATCCAGATGCTCCTACACGCCGAGTTCGTGGGTGAGGCGAAAGGCTTCGTCGAATCGTCCTGGCTGGAGCCGCGCCGACACGCAGTGATGTACCTCCACCCGGTCGGCGCAGGCGAAGTGCTGTACCTGACGTTGGGACACTGCCGCGGCCACTACGACATGGTGCCGGTCGTCGATTACTGGCCGACCGTGGACAGGGGATCGTGGGCATCAGAGACGTATCGTGTTCTGCTTCGCCGGGGAGTCCGGTGGATGACCGGATCGGAGGAGTTCGAATGACAGGACTGATCGCAGGCAAGACCTTCGTGGTGACCGGCGGTGCCAGCGGTATCGGCGCCTCGGCCGCGCGCCTGGCAGTCGAGGAGGGCGCATCGGTCGTCCTCGCCGACATCCAAGACGCGGCTGGTGAGAGGCTCGCCGCCGAGCTTGGCGACGCTGCGCGCTATGTCCGCTGCGACGTCAGGAGCGAGCAGGACGTTGCAGGGCTCGTAGACGAAGCCGTGTCCGCATTCGGCAAGGTCGATGTCATGTTCAACAACGCCGGGATAGTGGGGGCGATCGGACCAATCGACGAGATCCCCCTCGACGAATACGACTTTACGGTCGCGGTTCTCATGCGATCGGTCTTTCTCGGCATGAAGCATGCAGCCCGCGTCATGAAACCCCGCCGTAGCGGGGTGATCCTCTCGACCACCAGCTGCGTTGGGCTGCGCGGCGGGTTGGGACCACACGTGTACGCTGGATGCAAAGCAGCGATCGTCGGGTTTACCCGCAACGTCGCCGCCGAGCTTGGACCTTGGGGTATCAGGGTCAATGCGATAGCCCCCGGTAAGCACGCCACCCCCATGTTCGCCGACGCAGCGCTCGGCGACCCCAAAGCTACCGATCGAATCGACGTCTTCGAGCGGATCAGCCCGCTCAAAGGCCGCTACGGCACAGCCGAGGACATAGCGGAGGCAGCTGTGTGGCTATCGAGCGACAGGGCCGGCTTCGTGAGTGGGATCACGATGTCGGTAGACGGCGGGCTGATCTCCGGCACACCAGAAGGCGCGGAGCCGGGCCAGGGACTGTACGCAGGGCATCGGCCGCTTCTGCGTGAGGCCGGCGGTCGCGGTCTACCCGTCTGAGGGCCGAGGCCTCATTTGCCGTAGTTGAGTTTCTCCATGTAGCGGGTTTCTTCTGATTCGACGACCTCGGGAAGCTTCGCTGCCCACTCGGCGAACTCGGGGTCGTTGCGCGCCTCGGATAATCCGGTGGCAATGCCTGAGGCGTCCCCGCCGATATCCCAGAGGTCCCAGATCTCGTTGAAGCGTCCGATCGTCGTTTGATAGGCACCGACGAGCGTCCAGCCTTGGCGTTCGAGAACCGGAGTCATATGGCTCATTATCTCGGTCAAGGCTGCGACACGGCCGGGGCGGACCTGCAGGCGTGCCAGCATGTATCCCATCGGTAACTTTCTCCTTGTCGTCCTGATCTGGGCAAGGTTTTACCGTACGGCGGGACCGGCCGTCAAAACATATTAATCAGGCAGTAGGTTCTTGACTGGGCACGTGGCTGGTGCTTAGATGACGAAGTATCTGCCACGTCCGGCTTGGCGCCGGAGGGCGGACCAGACCTCGGGGGAAGTGTTGCAGCCGACAAGACCTTTCAGATTCGCCGTTCAGGCCTACCAGGCGGATGGAGCGAAGCAGTGGCGCGACACGGCGCGAACGGTTGAGGATCTCGGGTACTCCGCGCTCCACCTTGCCGATCACTATTTCGGGCCTGGGGCGGTCCAATCCGAGACGGGGCATCCGGTGCAGACGCTTGCCGCTGTCCCGGCGATGGCAGTGGCTGCCGAGGCGACGCAGACTCTGCGCATCGGCGCACGGGTGCTTTGTGTCGATTACCACCATCCGGCGGTCCTCGCTAAGGAAGCGGCTACCCTTGACCTGCTTTCCGAAGGGCGACTCGAGCTCGGACTCGGGGCTGGTTGGATCCGGGCGGAATACGAGGCGATGGGAATCAGCTGGGATCCCGCTTCGCTACGCATCGAGCGCCTCGGGGAGGTGACGGCACTGCTAAAAGCGCACTTTAGTGGCGAGCCGATCGCTTTGGCAGGGCGACACGTCCAGGTGAGCGGTTACTCGGGGGTACCTTTGCCGGTGCAGCGACCTCGTCCCCCGATCATGATCGGCGGAGGAGCGAAAAAGGTTCTGAGCCTCGCCGCACGCGAGGCAGATATCGTGAGCCTCAACTTCGACAACTCGTCAGGCAAGCTTGGCGCGCCATCAGTGCTTGGTTCCGTCGCTCGGGAGACAGATCGCAAGATCGGCTGGATCCGGGAAGCCGCAGGGGAGCGCTTCGACTCGATCGAGTTGGAGATCGGCGCCTATTTCACCGCTGTCACTTCGGGCGGCTCCCAGACCGGTGCAAAGGCAGCTGAGATGGCTTCGGCGTTCGGGATGGATCCCCGGGACCTGGCCGAGCATCCTCATGTGCTCGTCGGGTCGCCTGACGAGATCGTCGAGCGGCTATTGGAGCGTCGCGAGCGGTATCACATCAGCTACGTGACGGTGTCCGATCGGACGATGCAGGACTTCGCTCCAATCGTCGCGAAGCTTTCAGGAAGCTAGAGAGGATATGCCTACAGTGACGTCATCTAACGGTGCAAAGCCCGCCCACGGGCTTGCGTCGAAATTGTTTGATCTGACGGGCAAGACGGTCGTGTTGACCGGCGCAAGCTACGGGCTGGGCGAGACCATGGCCAAAGGGTTGGCTTCGGCGGGCGCCGATCTGATCCTTGCTGCGAGAAGCAAAGACAGCCTGGATGCGGTCACCTCGGAGTGCGCCGCGCTCGGCGTCGTTGCGACCCCGGTGGTTGCCGACGTATCCGATGAACAAGGCGTGAAGCGGATCATCGATGCCGCCATCGAACGCGACGGCAAGATCGACGTGCTCGTCAACAACGCCGGAATCTCCGATATGCGAGGACTGCCGGCAGAGAACTTCGACATGGAGACTTTTCGACGGATTGTAGACGTCGACCTTTTCGGCGCCTTCATGCTCGCAAGGGACGCCGGCCGACACATGCTTGCAGCCGGAAGCGGCTCGATCATCAATATCTGCTCGATCATGGCCAGCGGTGCAAACGAGCTCAACGTGATCGCCTATACCGGCGCTAAAGGTGGCCTGCTCAACCTCACCTACCAACTCGGCTGCGAGTGGGCAGACCGCGGCGTGCGCGTCAACGCCATATCTCCTGGCTTCATCGTTACACCGATGACCGCGCCGGCGCTAGACGCTCTCGGGGTGAGCGAGTACATAGCGAGCCGGACGCCCATGCGTAGGGTCGGGAGCGCTGAGGAGCTTCTCGGTCCGTTGCTCTTCTTGGCGTCTGACGCTTCGAGCTACGTAACGGGTCTCAACCTGCTGGTCGACGGCGGTACGAACGCTTCGAACGGCTATTACCAGATCCGACCGGGGCACCACGGCTGGGGCGAAATGCTCGGAGCGCCCACCGTCGGGGACACCTACGAGGGCCTCGCCGCCCTACCGGAGCGCCTGGCGCCGTGGGCCGGCGGGGTCCCGGGGATCCACTACGGAGTGCCATCCGAGGCAGCGGAGTAGCCGGCGGTGGCGCTCTTGCACACCGAGAACCTTTCGGTGACCTTCGGGGGGCTTAAAGCTGTCGACGACGTGTCGATGGACATCCACGCCGGGCAGCTGGTCGGCCTGATAGGGCCCAACGGAGCAGGCAAGACCACCTTCGTCGACGGCCTCACCGGGTTCGTGCCGATGAAAGGCCGGATCGTATTCGACGGGCAGGACTTGACGTCGAGCGGGCCGCACGACCGTGCACGTGCCGGAATGGTGCGGACCTGGCAGTCACTCGAGTTGTTCGACGACCTCACTGTCACCGAGAACCTCCGCGTCGCCGCTGAGAAGTCCTCCGTGCTCGGCTTCCTCGCCGACCTGGTCCGGCCGAATCGTACCAAGGTCGTGCAGTCGGTCGACGACGCCCTTCGCCGTCTCGAACTTCTCGACGTAGCAGGGCGGGTGCCCGGCGAACTATCCCAAGGACAGCGAAAGCTTGTAGGTGTCGCCCGTGCCCTTGCCGCAAGCCCCAAGCTCGTGTTGATGGACGAGCCCGCAGCCGGCCTCGACACTACGGAAAGCCGCGAGCTCGGTCACCGGCTCCGCCGGATCGTAGACGACGGGACGACGGTATTTCTGATCGACCATGACATGGGCCTGGTACTAGGAGTCTGCGATTACATCTACGTGATCGAATTCGGACGGCTCATAGCCCAAGGAACGCCCGCCCAGATACGCGGCGACGACAAGGTGATCGCCGCCTACCTAGGTGAGAGCGCACGCAAGGATGTCGAAGTCGCCAAGGCGGCGCTGGCACAAAGCGAGAACGCTGGGCCGGTGCAGACGTGAGGAGTCTCGTCCTCGGTGGCTCGGTATTCGTAGGGCGCCGTCTCGTCGACAAACTCTGGCGCGAGGGTGGCGACGTCACGGTCCTCAACCGTGGGCGTACACCGTCAGATTTGCCTCCCGGAGTGACACGGCTTGCGGCAGACCGGACGGACTTGACCTCTATGAGCGAGGCGGTCGGCTCCATGGAATGGGACGCCGTCTTCGACGTCTCCGGCTTCGTCATGGCGGCCGGTGGCGCCGATATCGAAGGATTACTGGACCTCTTTGCGGACCGGTGCGGCCGGTACCTGTACGTCAGCTCGATCATGGCCTACGACCAGAGCCTGCTCGGGGTGATGCCGTGGAGCGAGGAGATGGCGAGCAATCCGAGTGGTTCTGACTCCTACGGCGGGTTCAAGGCGATGGTCGAAGGAGCGCTCCTCGATCGCTGGCGAACCTCTAGGTTCCCCTCGACCATAGTGAGGCCGGCAGCTATCTACGGCCCTCACAACAACATCTTCGACATGGAAACGCCAATGTGGCTGAGGCTGCTGCAACGCCGTCCGATATTCGTCCCTCACGGCGGCTTGGTCGCCTGCTCGTACGGCCACGTCGACGACCTCTGCGACGCTATGGCGTCGCTCGCGCTATGCGAGAGGGCGCTCGGCGAAGTGTTCAACGTGACCGCCGAGGCTGTCACGTCGCGGCGTTACGTGGAGGTACTCGCTTCGATCGTCGGCGTTGAGCCGATGGTCGTGGAGCTGAGCGATGCGGAACTGGTGGAGCTCGCCAGGCCGCCGTTCGGCCACTTGTTCGGCAGAGCTCACCACGCAGTGCTGAGCACTGCGAAAATGCAAGCGGTGGGAGGATTGCCGGCAGGGCGGGATCTGCGCGGCGGCCACGAGCAGACCTACGAGTGGTTCCTGTCGATGGGATGGGACCGTCTGAGCGCTCCCTTGGCCGATACGACGTGGCACGCCACGTGGGACTTCGACTGGGAGGAGGAGGTGGCGGCGCGACGTTTGATCGTGAGCTGACGACACGAGTCCTCAGCACTTGAATTGTGTTAAGTTGAAGGTTAAACTAACTGATCGTATAGATTGTGCGTGCCCGAAGCGGGCGTTCAAAAACCAAAGAGAGACGGGGGTTTCGAGTGGGTACTACGACAAAGCGTAAGTCGGCTTGGATGGCAGGATGCGCGATCATGGCAATGACCGCTGCGGCGTGCAGCAGTTCCTCCAAGACCGCTTCAACTGCGACGACTGCCGGCTCGACCGGCAGCTCGGGTTCGACTTCAGGCACGGCGGCGACTTCGTCGTGTGCGGCGCCGAACACTTCTCTCGACGCAACCGACGGCAAGTACGCGGGTTGGATGCAGGCCGTGCTCAACTGCACGACAAGCAAGCCGGTCAAAGCGACCGGCACTCCGATCCTGGTTGGCTTCTTGAACCCCCAAGGTGACCCGAACGGGAGCTTCCCCGATGCCACCGCCGGCGCGCAGGCCGCGGTGGATTACATCAACAACGAGCTAGGCGGTATCGGTGGCAACCCGCTCAAGGGAGTCGCAGGACATCCGATCAAGCTGACCACCTGTTTCGAGACAATAGCGCCGAGCTCGTCGACGTCGTGTGCGAACCAGATCGTCTCGCAAAAGCCAGAGTTCATCATCTCGGGCTATCAGTTCTTCGGTTCGAGCGTCGACCCGATCTTCGCAGCGGCGGGGATCCCGGTCATCAACTTCAACCCGATCACCCAGGCTGACTTCCAGGGCAAGAACATTTACGACATAGCGGCTGGTGGCGGATGCGTGGGGGTGCACCCGGGGTTGATCAGTTTCGCCGCCTACACGCTTCACGCCACGAACCTTGCGATTCCGTGGTCGAACACCGCCCCTGGTGTGCCGTGCTACTACGACCTGGAGCAAAAGCCCGTCGAGGTCATCAACGGATCACTTAAGCCCACGCCGGCCGGCGTCAAGCTCATCCCCGGGCTGACGGAGAAGGGATACCCGATTCCCCCCGCGTCGCCTGACGACTCGGCTGTTGTGGCCCAGATTCTCGCGCAGAAGCCTGATGCGATCATATTCTCGGCTCAGGCATCCGACTGCTTCAACCTGCTCAACGCCCTATCGACGGCCGGATGGACGGCACAGAAGATCCCCCTGATCTTCTCCGGCGCTTGCACCGACACCCAGCAGATAGCGCAGGCGGGATCGAAAGTCGACGGCGTGTACTTCGTCGGCGCATCCTACAACCTCCTCGATCCGAGCTCGGCTACCGGCCTGGCAAGCCAGGAGATAAGCGTCATCAATGCCAAGGACAAGCAGTACTCGCCGAGCCAAACACCTACGGGTATCGAAACGGCGATGTTCCAGACGGTCCTCACCACCTGGCTGACTTTGGACAACTCGCCGACGGCGAACTCGCTCACTGCCTCGAACATCGACACGACCATTGCGAACACGTCGAATGTCCACATGTTCGCCGGGGTGCCGTGGGGATGTCAGTCTGCTCCGGCGAACTATTCGAGCGTGTGCTCCACGGCAGTGTCGGTGCTCCAATGGAACGGCACGAAGTTCGTGACCGTTACTAAGCCTTTCTCGGCGAGCTACATCGTCGCCGGTACGCCGCTGCACGAGACCGCTCAGGGCTGAGCGACACCAATGAAGCTGATGCCGGCCGGCCGCTGCGGGGAAGTCTCCCGCACCAGCCGGCCGGTATTCGGCCGCAACAGCAGTCCTGGCCGCAAGTTAGGATCTCGTCACCTAATAATCCAGGGAGCATGACGTGGGAAACCTGGTCTTCTACGCACTGATAGGGCTAGGGCTCGGAGCGCTCTACGCGATGCTCGGCATGAGCGTCGTCGTCGCATACCGAGGGTCGGGAGTCGTCAACTTCGCCCAGGGCGCGATAGCGATGTACGTCGTGTTCAACTACACCCAGCTGCGCCTCGACGGGAAGATCTTCCTTCCTTGGGTCAACTTCCTACCGGGACGTCACACGCCCGTCGAGATCGCGATATCGAGTGGTCCGCTCGGCTTCGTCGCATCGATCGTTGTCTCGCTGCTCGTAGCCGTGCTCATGGGGGCGATGGTTCACTACTTGGTGTTCCGTCCCCTGCGCTATGCGTCGGCGCTCGGCAAGGTAGTCGCCTCCGTCGGGTTGCTCCTCTACCTCCAAGCGGTGGCACTCCTGAACTTCGGTCAGTTGGCTCGCCAACTTCCTCCAGTGTTTCCCGGCGGGGCGTGGCAGAACTTCCTGGGACTTGGCCATCCCTTCCCCAAAGAGAATCTCTACGCGGCGGGAGCGGCGGTCGTAATGGCCGCAGTCGTTTGGGGGGCGTTCCGCTACACCCGACTCGGGCTAGCGACGCGTGCCGCGGCCGAGAACGAGAAGGGTGCCGTCCTGCTCGGTTTCTCGCCCGACGCCCTTGCCGGGTCGAGCTGGATCATCGCTTCGGTCGTCGGTGCGGCCGGCGGGTTCCTCGTCGGGCCGATAGCCGGTCAGCTCACCCCGGTCGCCTACGACGGCTTCATCGTCCCCGCGCTCGGGGCGGCGCTCATCGGGCTGCTGTCGTCGTTCCCGCTGACCCTCGTCGGAGGTCTCGGCCTCGGCCTGCTCGAATCACTCGTCACGTACCTGTCGAGCGAGTCGTGGTTCCCGGCTTGGCTGAGCGGGGGAAGCGCCCTGGCGTCTGCCATCCCGCTTCTCGCGATCGCCGCGATCCTGTTCCTGCGAGGCAAGTCTCTGCCTACACGCGGCACTGTCGGGGAGCAGCGTCTCCCGCCTGCGTCGCGGCCGGTGCGCGTCGGACTTTGGGTGGTTGTCGGCTCCGCGGTCGTGATCGTTTACGGCGCCGTCCTGCACGGACCGTGGGATCTAGCGCTTACTACGACGATGATCACGTCAGTGTTGATGCTCTCCTACGTAGTCGTTACCGGCTACGTAGGGCAGATTTCCCTGGCGCAGCTGGGCCTTGCGGGAGTATCAGCATTCCTGATGGTGAAGCTGCTGAGCAACGGGGTGTCGAAAGGAAATCCGTTCCCGATCCATGGTCCCGGCCTTCCGATGGTCGTCGCTGTGCCGCTGGCGCTCGTGGTGGCCGTGCTTGTCGGAGTGCTCGTCGGACTCCCTGCCGTGCGTATCAGAGGTGTGCAGCTTGCGATCATCACCCTTGCAGCGGGCGTGACCCTCGTCGACTTGTACTTCAACAATCCGAAGCTGACCGGGGTGCAGCAGGGTTCGGGCGCTGCGGTACCGAAGCCGAACCTGTTCGGACTAAACCTGTCTGTCGCCGGCAAGGGGGGTCTTTCCGACCGTTTCGCGTTCACGCTGTTCGTGCTCGTCGTACTGGTAGCAACGGCCCTCGTGGTGTCGAACCTGCGGAAGTCAGCTACAGGCCGCCGATTCCTGGCTATACGCTCCAACGAGCGTGCGGCGGCAGCGTCCGGTGTCGACGTGACGAGGAACAAACTGCTCGCATTCGGCTTCGCTGCAGCTATCGCCGGACTCTCGGGATGCTTGCTTGCCTTCCAACAGCAGAACATCTCAAACGCCAACTTCGATCCCCTGCTGGGGCTGTCCTTCCTGGCCTTCGCTTATCTCGGCGGGATCTCGTCGGTCGCAGGGGCGATGGTCGGAGGGTTCATCGCTGCAAGCGGCGTATGGGCGTATTTCCTGCAGTCGCATTTCAGCAACCTGGAGAACTACTGGGTCCTCTTTGGCGGTCTCGGGTTGATCATCACGGCGATCGCCAACCCACTCGGTATCGCACCAGGGGTCCAAGTTCTACTAGAGATGGCCGTGAAGGCCATCCGGACCTGGAGGGGACCGGAGTGGATGCGAGCCCTTCGCCGTCTCGCGCCGCCTCTTGTGATCGGAGCCACGCTCGGATATCTCTTCTGGGACCGTCGCAGCCACCCGAACGCTTGGCCGGTCCTCGACGGTATCGTCTTGGCGCTCCTACTGCGTTCCACCGCCCTTCAGATCTGGGTGGCTGTCAGCCGGAGGCGTTCCTACCGTAACCCGACGGCCGTCCCACAGGCGGCTGGGACGCCGGCCCAAGCTCTCGCCACTGCCGCATCCGGCCCGTCCAGCAGCGACGGGCGTCTCGCGTGAGAGGAGAGCGCAGCATATGACGACGACGACGGCCGATCCCGGGCAGCGGCCCGCAAGGACGACAGGAAGCGCTGTCCTCGACGTGCAAGGTCTCACGACCGGCTACTTCGGTGTGCCGGTCGTGTGGGACCTGTCGCTCTCCGTGGGGGCGGGCGAGGTCGTCGCGCTCCTCGGCCCGAACGGAGCCGGTAAGACGACCAGCCTGCTCACGATCTCCGGACTAGTGAAACCAATCTCGGGTTCGATCCAGATCCTCGGCGAGACGGTAACGGGCTCCCGGGCCCACAAGATAGCCAGGCTCGGCGTGGCGCACGTAGCCGAGGACAGGTCGCTTTTCTTTGCGCTGTCCGTCCTCGAGAACCTCCGCCTCGGGAGGGTCAAGGGACGCCAACGCCGCGAGCAAGCCGTCGAGCGCGCCTTGGATCTTTTCCCCGCCTTGCGGCCTCTGCTAGCGCGCCGGGCCGGTCTTCTCTCGGGTGGCGAGCAGCAAATGCTAGCGGTGGCGCGAGGGTTGGTGAGCGAGCCGAAGCTCCTGATGGTGGACGAGATGAGCCTTGGGCTGGCACCTGTGATCGTCGAGCGTATGCTCCCCGTGGTGCGCCGGATCGCGGACGAGACCGGCGCCGGAGTTCTGATCGTGGAGCAGCATGTGCAAATGGCGTTGGAAATCGCAGACCGTGCCTACGTGCTCAACCACGGCCGGTTGAGTCTGTCCGGTTCGGCTGAGGAGCTCGCAAGTCGGCGTGAGCTTCTCGAAGTGAGCTACCTAGGCGAGCAGGCTTCGCAAAATGGCTGAGGACCCACGTATCGCAACAGCTCGGGACCTCTTCGCTGCATGGAGCAGCGGAGACCCGGACGCCCCAGCACGATTTCTACACGACGACGCGGTCCTTTATGACATCGTCGGGGGCCTCCACGACGGGTGGCCGGCCATAAAGGCTTTCTTCGCTGCAGGACTCGACAAGTGGTCGGAGCTGGTCCTCGCTCCGGAGGACTTCTGGACCAACGACGATGGGGTGGCGCTCACATGGGTGATGACGGCGGTCGTCCCAGACGAACGTCTCGGGGCCGCCAACAAAGGTAGGCGCTGGCGCTCGGAAGGCATGTCTTTCCTTGTATTCGACGGCGACAAGGTTTCGCGAGAGGTCGACTACCACGACAGCGGTGCGGTCGCCCGCTCCCTCGCGACCGGCGCGTAACGCGATGCAGCACCACCTGGTCGAGCTGATGTCCCTGGACGGTTCGCGTGCGCTTGTGACCGGCGGAGCAACCGGCATCGGAGAGGGGATCGCCCGTCTGCTCGCCGAAGCAGGAGCGACCGTCGTCATAGCCGACGTCGATTCCGACACGGGCCATGCCACCACATCGCGTCTGGCCGCGGCCGGCCTCGACGTAACCTTCGTGGACGTCGACGTCACCGATCCGGCCGCATGCCGCCAGGCGGTCCGAAAGACCGTCGACGGGATCGGCGGCCTCGACATTCTCGTCAACAACGCCGGGAGTTTCCACGAGTCGGGTTCGATACTCGACCAGGACGAACAGTCCTGGCACAGGAGCGTCGCAGTGAACTTCCACGGAGTCTTTCACATGTCAAAACCTGCTGCGGAGCAGATGGTGCTTCAGGGTGGGGGAGGGTCGATAGTCAACATCGCGTCCGTCGACGGACTTCTGCCCTGCCTCGGCACTTCTTACGACGCATCAAAGGCCGCAGTCATCCACTTCACCCGAAGCCTCGCGCTCGACCTGGCCCCGCACAACATCAGAGTCAACGGCGTCAACCCCGGATCGGTCCCGGTCGAAACGCTACGCAAGATGCGCGAAGGGGAGCTGCCGCCACTTTGGGTGGAGCGGAGCCGTACCGGGCTGATGGGGCCGCTCATGAAGCAGCGTGGCGCGAATATCCCGATCGGCCGGACGGGCACCGTGGCGGAGATCGCACAAGTCGTCTGGTTCCTCGCGAGCAGCGCGGCCAGCTACGTGACGGGACATACTGTCACCGTCGATGGCGGCTGGACTTTGATCTGATGACGCGAGACTGCGAAAGGCGACGATGACAACTCCCGACATGAACCGGATCGCCGACGATCGAGAGATATCCGACGTCGTAATCCGCTACACCTGGGCGCTGGACCACAGACGCTTCGACGACCTGGCCGACGTATTCTGCGAGGACGCGACCGCCGACTACGGTCGCCTCGGAGTCTTCAAAGGCCCGACGGCGATCGGTCAGGCGGCAGCGGGTTCGCTAGGTCGATTCGATCGGACACAGCACATCGTCTCCAACCACCAGATCACCTTCGACGGTGACGGTGCAGGAGCAGGAGCAGGAGCCAGTGACGGTGCGCGGGGCCGGTGCTATTTCCAGGCGCAGCACGTCTGGGTCGACTCGTCGGGTGCCCACAACTACACGGTCGCGGGAAGCTACCTGGATCGCTACAGGAGGACCGCCTCCGGATGGCGAATCGCCGAGCGGGTCCTGCGGGTGACATGGACCGACGGCGGGCCGCCTGCTGGTGTTCCCGCACGAGATGGCGAGGCGGCAAGCTCGATGATGTCGACTGCCTTCGTCATCGCCGGGTGGATCGACGTCGACCCAGACGCGAGAGCCGAGCTACTGGAGGCGGCCGTCGTCATGATGTCCGAGACAGCCAAGGAGCCCGGCAACCTCGACTACAACTTCGCGGCCGACCCGGCTGACCCTGCCCGGGTGCGGATATTCGAGAGGTGGCGATCGGACGCGGACCTCCGCGGCCATTTCGACGCGCCTCACATGGCCGTATTCGCGAAGGCCCTGTCGAAAGCAGGGGTGCGCGGACGCCACCTTTCGCGCTTCCACGTGAGCAGCGTCGGGCCTGTGTTCGAAGTTCGCACCTGATGACCTCCGAGACCGGCAGAAAGGATGAATGTGCCTGAAGAAGCAGAGGAGATATCGGACTACGAGGATGTCGCGGTCTACACCCTGGACGACTCCACCGAGCACGACCTGCTCGAAGCCCAGAACGAGTTGACCTTCATCTGGTCGAACAAGGAGGGATGGCCGGTCGGAGTGATCATGAGTTACGTGTTCCACGAGGGCCGCTTCTGGTGCACCGCAAGCTCGCAGCGCAAACGCGTGGCCGCCGTGCGCCGAGACCCCCGGGTCTGCGTGGCGATAACCAGCAAGGGCAGCCGGCTAGGCCCCAACAAAGCCCTCACCTACAAGGGGCTTGTCACGGTACGCGACGACGCCGAAACCAAAAGCTGGTTCTACCCGGCTCTGAGCAAGGCGATCAACCCCGAGGACCCCGAACGCGCAGCCCGCTTCGCGCGCTTCCTCGACTCACCCAGGCGGGTCATCTTCGAGATCGTCCCCGAGGGTCGTATCGCCTACGACGGCGCCAAGATGCGCGCAGCGACGAACCGGTCGAGCGCATTCGCGCCTTGAGCGACCGAGGCGTGATCGGAAGGGCTGAAGCCGCCGCGGAATGCTTGTTGCAGTTTTCCACCCAGGGGCTATGCTGATAATCAATTGCGTAATCAATTTCGAAGTCTTCTGCGTGAAGGCTGCGTACATCA
>JAKBBS010000373.1 GCA_021808425.1 Actinomycetes bacterium | reverse complement strand
CCTGCTCCTCGATGGGCTTTCGCGAAGCGACGCCTATCCCAGCGTGGAGAGCGAGGCGGACGACGCTCAGGTCAGTCGCTCGGAGACTGTCGCCACGATTTCCTCGAAGCAGTTGTTCTACCTGATGAGCCGTGGCCTCAGCGAGGAGCAGGCGATGGGCTTGTTCGTGGCTGGCTTCGTCGAGGCCGTTGTCGGCGCGTTACCGGTGGAGTATGCGGTCGAATGGAGCCGGTTGCTGGAGCTTGGTTGATCCGAGCCCAGTCAAGTCTGTGACCGTAATTGCACACTCACGGTGCAATTACGGTCACAGACACATGTCGCATTCCGCGCGGGCATTTTGCGCGCCGCTAACCGGCCTTCGATGCGGTCGAACCAAGCACTTCAGATCGGAGCCGGGATGCGGTAGCAGAACCTCGACCCCGCAGCCAAGACGACACCTCGAGTCTCGCTGCCCGAGACACGTCTCCCCTTCGGGCGGCATCCATCGGATTGATGCCCATCGCAGATGCCGCCTGACGACCCGGTTGTATGACGGCAACCTCGACGCCCTTGGATCGCAGGTTTGCCACCTCGAGACGAAGCTGCCATCCGAGGAACTGGCGGAGCACGGTGGTCGACGTCAACGCTGGCCAAGGCGACGCCTGGGTCAGCGGCGATACAACGAGAACCAGATCCAATCCGGCGTCGCTAAGAACGTCGAGGTTGAGCATCGAATGGACGCCTCCGTCCACGTACTGCCGGCCGCCGATCTCGACCGGGGCGTAGTGCGACGGTATCGCAGAGGAAGCGGCAACCGCCGCTCCCACCGAGGCACGCGGAGCCCCGGCGCGCCCGAATACGACCCTCTTGCCTGCCCGCTGGTCGTACGAGCACAACCAAAGGGCCTCGTCGGGCCAATGTCCGCCATATAGCGCGTCGATACCCTCAGATAGCGCAGTCGTCGGGATGAACCCCCCGGGGAGGCACGCAAGAAGAAGCGCCTTCGCGTTGACCGACCCGGGGCGCGTCACTGCACGAAGGAGAGTCTTCGGGTCACTAACCGGTCTGAACCCGAGCGCTTGCCTTGCTGTCGCTTTCGGGCGTCGCGGCCGGCCCATGCTCAGAAGCCTGGAGCCTTCCGGCGAAAGCGGGGACCCTTCGCTTATCCTGGCGAGGTCGCTGGTTGGGACACCTGCACGCAGCATCGCCCCAGTTACAGAACCAGCCGAGGTTCCTACGACTATCTCCGCAGCACGAGCATCCCAGCCGGTCACCTCGGCTATCGCGGCGAGGACACCACCGTGGTAGGCGACCCCGACGGAGCCCCCAGCGGCAAGAGCAATGCCAATTTTCATAGGGAGAAACTACCCCGAGCTGGCCTTTATCGCACGGATTTGACAGGCCTGAGCGCCACAGCCAGGGTTACCAGCACCATGGCGCATCCAACCGCGAAGACGATCCACTTCGTGACCGCCGGGTCTACCCAGATCGAGCCGACGATCGGCGAGGCCGCCATGAGCAATGCGAACAGGTATTCGCCGGGGGATGTCGTAAAGGCTGGACGCACCCGAGTAAGGCTAGCCGCCACTGCCTGATAGCTGCCATCTCGTCGTCATTAACCGACGATTTCCTTGAGACGGCCGATCAGCTGAGCGGGGGTTTCGCCCCCCACGGGCAAGGGACTGACCTGTAGGTGCGTGACTCCCGCTTCGCGGAGAGCTTCCACGCGCTCCGCAACCCACGAGGCAGGGCCGCAAAGCGAGGTCAGCCTGACGATCTCCTCGGGAACGAGGGCTTCTGCCTCCTTCTTCTTGCCCGACAGGTACAAGTCCTGGATCTCGTCCGCTTCCTTCTCGTAACCGTAACGTCGGAGCAGGTCGTTGTAGAAGTTGCGCCCTTTTGCCCCCATTCCACCCATATACAATGCAAGCATCGGCCGGGCAAGGTTGCGCAGCTCGAGGACGTCGTCGCCTTCTCCGATGGCAAGAAGACCGCCGCCGGAGATCATGAGGGGAGCCATCGAGGCGTCGCGCTTGGCGGCTCCCTCCGCAAGGGCCGGACCCCACACCTCGTGAGCTTTCTCTGGCACGAACATGATCGGAAGCCATCCGTCGGCGACCTCGGCGGTCATCGCAACGTTCTTGTCACCGAGCGACGCTACCCACACCGGGATCCGGTTCCTGACCGGGTGGGCGATGATCTTGAGTGCCTTGCCAAGCCCTGTCCCCTGATCGGCCGGGAGCGGAAGCTGGTAGAAACGTCCGTCGTGGGTGACCGGGGCTTCGCGAGCCCATACCTGCCGGCAGATCGAGACGATCTCCCGGGTCCGGCCGATCGGCGCGTCGTAGCGCAGGCCGTGCCATCCCTCGATGACCTGAGGCCCTGACGCGCCGAGACCTAGATGAAAGCGGCCATCCGACAGTGCGTCCATGCCAGCGGCTGTCATCGCCAGAAGCGTCGGAGTCCGGGTGTAGATCGGCAGTATCCCCGATCCGATCTCGACCCGCTCGGTGAGCGCGGCGAGATAGCCCATGAGGCTCGGGGCGTCGAAGCCGTACGCCTCGGCCACCCAGACCAAGTCAAGGCCTGCCTT
>JAKBBS010000001.1 GCA_021808425.1 Actinomycetes bacterium | reverse complement strand
GCGCATCGTTGTGGGTCATGTCCGGTGCACCTTCGAACACGTACCCGGGTGACGCGAAGTTCCTTGCGTTCTTGAAGTCCGCTTCGTCGCAGGCCTTTTGGGCATCGAACACTGGCTATGTGCCAGTGACCAAGGCGGGAGCGACGCTTCTCAGCTCTCAGAACTTCTACGCCACGCACCCTAACGATCAGGTGGCTGTCAGCGAACTTGACAACAAGACGCCGACACCCGCGACTCGCGGTATCCGCCTCGGCTACCTTCCGGAGGTCCGCCAAGTCGAGGCCTCCGCAATAGCAGATATACTCTCCGGCAAGCAGACAGCGGCGGCGGCGCTCGCCTCGGCGCAAAGCAAAGGTGACGCCATCCTCGCTCAGTTCGCCTCCCAGTACGGCGGGTAGCCTGTGGCGCGAAGCGCGGCCAAGTCCCGCCGAAGGAGAGCCGGCGCGGTCTACCCCCACCGAGTCCTTCCTTTCGCGTTTATGCTTCCAGAGCTCGCAATCGTTGCCGTGTTCTTCTTGTGGCCGTCCGGCCAGGCGGTGGTCGAGTCGATGCGGGAGTCCAACGCGTTCGGGTTGGGTTCCCGCTTCTCCGGTGTCGCGAACTTCCGGGCGGCCCTGGCAGGCGGATACCTCCAGGCTTTGGAAGTCACGGCACTCTTCACGGTTGTCACCACGGTTGTCTCGTTGGCCGTGAGCCTCTTCATCGCCGTCCAGGTCGAGCAGACGGGGAGATTCAAGAGTGTCTACCGGACGCTGTTCATCTGGAGCTACGCGGTCCCCGGTGCCGTCGCCGGAGCTATCTGGCTGTTCCTGTTCGAGCCTCGCATCGGTCCAGCTGCTCGGCTGTTCGGAGCTCTTGGGGTGAACTGGAACTTTGCGCTGTCGGGTACACAAGCGTTCGTCCTCATATCGGCGATGACGATCTGGCAACAGACCGCATACGACTTCGTCTTCTTCTCGGCAGGACTTCAAGGTATCCCGCTCGACGTCGTCGAGGCGGCGACGGTCGACGGCGCCGGCGCTGTGAGGCGCTTCTGGAGGATCGTCTTCCCCTTGCTCGGCCCGACCACGGTCTTCGTGGTCGTCATGGATATGCTGGCGGCGCTGTTCGGGAGTTTCGCTGTGATAGACGTTGTCAGTCAGGGTGGCCCAGGCGGTTCGACGACAACTCTCGTCTACGCGCTCTACCGAGACGGATTCCAAAACGGCGATGTAGGTCTCGCCGGAGCGGAGACCGTACTTCTGTTCGTGATCGCCGGCATCTTGCTGGCGGTGCAGTTTCGTGTTATCAATCGAAGGGTTCACTACAGTTGATCGAGACCGACATCGGCTGGGATATGTTGCTGGATTCCCGGATTTCCGGGGCCGTCCTAAGCACGGCGCGAAGGCGCAAACGCAGCCGTAAACGCAGTAGCGGAGGCGTCGCACGCCACTTTGGACTGATCCTGCTGGCGGCGCTGTTCGCTTCGCCGATTTACCTTTGCTTCGTCGTGGCGAGCCGTCCCGCCGCGGACCTTCTCAGGGGGGTTCCTCTCCTGCCCGCCGGGCAGCTGGGGACGAACCTCTCGACGCTAATCCGCGGGATACCCGACACGCCGAAGCTCACTTCGATGCTTGAGAACTCGGCAGTAATGGCGCTGGGAGTGACATTGCTGAAGCTCGCTTTGTCTATACCGGCCGCTTACGCCGTGTCATTCTTTCTTTTTCCGGGACGGCTTTTAATGTTCGGCCTTATCTTCGTCACGTTGATGATGCCAATCGAAGTTCGCTTTTTCCCAACATATTCAGTGACGGCAAACCTCGGCCTGCTCGACACCCAGGCGGGACTCATCTTGCCCCTCGTCGCCTCGGCCACGGCGGTCTTCCTGCTCCGCCAGTATTTCAGGGCGTTTCCTTCGGAGCTGGCTGATGCAGCACGCCTCGATGGCGTCGGGCCGATTCGTTTCCTCGTTTCCGTTGTGCTTCCCCTCGCCCGCCCCACGCTCGCTGCTCTGGCAGTGCTCGAGTTCATATACGGCTGGAACCAGTACCTTTGGCCGTTGCTCGTAGCTTCGAGCCTGAAAAGGGCAACAGTCGTAATGGGAGTGAAGGGTCTTATCAGCGCAGCTCAGAGCTTCGCTGTGCCGCAATGGGACCTTGTAATGGTCTTGGCACTTGTGGCACTTATCCCTCCCGTGCTAGTCGTCGTGGTCATGCAAAGGTGGTTCGTGCGGGGCCTGATGTCGGGAATCAACTGAATATGTCGACCTGCCTAGTCTGGTCTCACAGAGGAAACGTCGACATCGACGATCCACAATGCACGCCGTACGTGAACGCCGCCGGTGGACGGGCGCCTGCGGAGAACTCGCTCGGCGCATTCCGACTCGCTCAATCGCTGGCGATCGAAGGTGTCGAGACCGACACGTGGCTTAGCGCTGACGGCGAGTTCGTCGTGGTACACGACCGCCAAGCCCCGGTAGGGCTGGTGGACCGCCTCCGGCGAATCGAGGTTCCCAACCTTCCCACCCTCGCCGAGGTCGTCTCCGCCGCCGGCAGATGCAGGGTCAACGTCGAGTTGAAGATGGCTCCAGAAGCGAGTCGCGAGCTGGCCCGAGCCACCGGTTCCGAGCTCGCAGCGAAATTTCTTTCCAAGGGTGCGGCGGACCGGGTCGTGGTGTCGTCGTTCTCGAGGCACGCAACCGACGGTGTGCTGGCAGCGGCGCCGTTCCTCAAAGTCGGTCACCTTTGCGAGTACGTCCCCGACGGGGAAGGTCTTCGCCGTCTAGCCAGTGCCGGATACTGGGCGATCCACGCTTGGGTCGGTTCGCTCGACGGAAAGTCCGTCGAGGCAGTACACGAAGCGGGCCTCGCGGTGGTGGGGTGGACTGTCAACGACACGTCGGTCGCTGCCCGCCTGGCCCAGCTCGGAACGGAGGTACTGATAACCGACCGGCCCCTAGCCGTGTCTCGGGCATGTGCCTGATCTGCCTTCGGTCTTCTATCCTCGACACATCATGTCGAACAACCAGCCGGGGTCCTCTGCCGGATACGCAACCGAAGCCGAGCAGGCGGGGCCCGCCCTGTCCGGCATTGAAGTCGGTTCACCCGGAGTGCCCGGGCTTAATGTCCGAGACGAGTCCGCTTTACTAGATGACGTGACGCGCGATCTTGACGGGGTAGAGGCGGCACTCCACCGCTTGGATGCCGGCTCCTACGGGCGCTGCGAAGCCTGCGGCGTGGCGATCGAGCCTCTCTATCTACAAGACGACCCCCTGGTCGATCTCTGTATCGATCACCGTTGACCGAGCGCGGCAGCGTCGATCGCCGCCGAGAGATCTGGCGCTGGGTTGGCGCGCTCTTGGCGGTTAAACTTTGACAGTGACGACGGATCTAAGCGACTCGGATCACCTCGAGCTCGGGTCCATTGACCGGTTGAGGACGGAGCTCTCTCGCCTGGAGAACGTGGTTGTAGCCTTCAGCGGGGGGGTCGACTCGGCCCTGCTTGCTTGGGTAGCCAACGACACGCTAGGAGTGGACAACGTCGTCCTGGCGACTGCGGTGTCGGCGTCGCTTGCCCCGGCGGAGCTCGAATCGTGCAGGGCGTTCGCAGGAAGATGGGGTCTTAACTGGCTACAGGTCGGAACCGACGAAACGTCACGCCCTGAGTACGTTGCGAACGGGTCGGACCGCTGTTACCACTGTAAGAGTGCTCTGATGGATAGGCTGGAACCGCTGGCGACGAGTAGCGGGGCGGTAGTAGTGCTCGGAGTCAACGTCGATGACCTGTCGGAGCATCGTCCCGGCCAGGTAGCAGCCCGAGAACG
Source organism: Actinomycetes bacterium (assembly GCA_021808425.1). Next base: position 50,940 of record JAKBBS010000001.1, on the reverse strand, counting down.
CGGAGCGGTCTTTCCTATGGTCACAGCTGGCATGACCAAACAGGCGGTTCGTGCGGCGGCCCGTGAACTCGGCCTCGACGTGTGGGACAAGCCTGCCGCCGCATGCCTGGCGTCGCGCGTCCCATACGGAACCCCTGTCACCCTGGCAGTCCTCGGACGCGTCGCGAAAGCAGAAGCGGCTCTCGCGGCGCTCGGCTTCAGAGAGCTCCGCGTCCGCCACTACGGCGAGGCGGCCAGGATCGAGGTTCCGGTGGATGCGCTTGAGCGTGTCGTTACGCTGCGGATGGATATCGTGGACGCCTTGAAGCAGGTCGGGTACCGCTACGTGACACTCGACTTAGAGGGGCTGCGATCAGGAAACCTCAACGAAGGCCTGCTCAACGGAGGCCTGCTCAACGGAGGGATGGTAGGAAAATGAATCAGGCGTCGCCCCGAGTTCGCCTGACGTTCCCGACAGAGCTGGTCCCGAGACCGGTGATAGGCGAGCTGGCCCGCGACTTCGCGGTGCTCGCCAACATCCGACGAGCCGACGTAAGCGAGGACGTAGGCTGGATCGTCTGCGAGCTCGACGGGGACCCTGACCGCGTGGCTGAGGCGATCACGTGGATGGAGGACATAGGGGTCAGCGTGGACCGCTTGGAGCACCCGCTGGAAAGCTGAGCGTCGGACGTTGCCCCGGCGAAACCATCGCCGGCGATGCGATGCCGAGCGGTGATGACAGTGGCGGCCCGATAGCTGGAAGGATGATGGAGAACACGGCGCCTCCCCCAGGAGCGTTCGCAGCGTGTGCACCGCCGCCGTGCTCGGCGGCGATAGCTGCGACGATGGACAGGCCGAGCCCTGACCCACGTCCGACACGCGCCTTGTCGCCTTGCCAGAAGCGATCGAAGACGTGGGAAAGCGCTTCGACGCTCAGCCCCGGCCCGTGATCACGAACGGAAAGGATGGCCGTAGTCCCCCGCCGCAAACACGCAACCTCGATTGGGGTCCCGTCGGGCGTATGGCGAAGAGCGTTGGTGAGCAGGTTCGAAACGGCCTGCCGGAGATGGGCGGCGTCGCCCATCACTTCGAGGCCTCCGGGCGCGTCGAGCGCGATCGGGCGCGAGGGGTCTCCCGCCACTGCGTCGGTACACGCGTCCGCAGCTATCACCACGAGATCCGTCGGGCGAGCTTCGAGCGCGGGCTGCTGATCGAGACGGGCGAGGAGAAGCAGATCCTCGACGAGAACCTTCATCCTCGCCGACTCCTGCTCGATCCTGCGAAGGATCGTCGGCAGGTCCACCCGGGCCTGCTCGCCGTGCAGTCTGAAAAGTTCGGCGAACCCCTGTATCGACGTGAGCGGTGTGCGAAGCTCGTGTGAAGCGTCGGCTAGGAACTGACGAAGGCGAAGCTCGGTTGCTTCGCGCTCCGCGAAGGCGATCTCGAGACCGTCGAGCATCGTGTTGATCGCCGTCCCGAGCTCACCGACCTCGCTCCCCGGGTGGCCCGGATCCACGCGCTGGCGTAAGTCACCCGCGGAAATCTGACCGGCTGTGGCTGCCATCTTCTCTAGCGGTCTCAGACCCCGTCGCAAGAGCAGCCACGCACCTGCCGAGATGACAGCCACGAGGGCAGCTATAGCTGTCCCTTCGATTGCGAGCAGGCGGTCGAGAGCGTCCGTCACCTGCGTCGTCGGTGTCGCAAGGACGCTCGTGTCGCCGTTTCCTGCCGGCGAAACAAGAACGCGGAAGCTGGTGGAGCCGCTCGTCGAGCCGACGGTCAGGATCTTCGACCCAGAGGCCATGGACTGCAGATTCGATGGAAGCGATGGGCGGGCCGCTCCAGTCTCGTACGAGCCGTGGGCTATCACGTTCCCGCCGGGTCCGATCAGCTCAGCGTACGAGCCCGGCGTGAACGCGGCTGACGCCCCGGCGAGGCCCCCGATGTGGGCGCCAGCGCCGGTGTACCCGCCGCCCGGGGCGCCTTGGGCAGCGAAACTACCAAATGTCTGGGGTACGTAGCCCCCCGGATCGGCATTCCCCGTCGCACCCGCCCCGCCCTGAGCGCCGTCCGAAGTGTCAGGCATCGTCGGTCCGAAATGCGGCCCGGACGGAATGCCGTTCGGGTTCGCGACCCCGGCAGCAGTGTCGAGGTAAGCATCCACCAGTGTCACAGAACTACGCATTTCATTGTCCAGGAGGTCGTACTGGGAGCTGCGATAGGCGAAGTAGGTGGCTACGACGAAGGCGCCCTGGGCCAGGACGACCAAGGTGACAAGGGCAGCCACGAGCCGGGCACGAAGAGTCAACTTCTAGGCAGTCTCAAACTGTAGCCCACCCCTCTGACCGTGTGAATAAGCGGTGGGCCGTCGCCGTCGACTTTCGCTCGCAGGTAACTGATGTAGGTATCGAGGACACTAGTGCTGGAACTGAACGTGTACTGCCAGACCTCTTCGAGTATCTGCTCACGGGTGAGGACTCGTCTGGCGTTTCGCATCAGCAGGTGGAGCAACTTGTACTCGGTCGGGGTGAGCTCGATCAATCGGCCCTGCCTCCAAACGTCGCGAGAGTCCTCGTCGAGCTCGAGGTCTTCGAAGACGAGGCGTCTAGGCGTCGGCGCCGTCGCCCCGGACCGCCGCAGGACGGCGCGCACCCGCTCGACGAGCTCCTCCACGCTGAAGGGCTTCGTCACGTAGTCGTCGCTACCGAGGCGCAGTCCCTCCACTTTGTCGGCCGTGGTGTCACGAGCAGTGAGGAATATGATCGGGACGGCCCACGCAGCTCCTTGGCTGTTGCGAAGGCGTCTGGCCACTTCGAACCCGTCGAGATCGGGCAGCATCACGTCGAGGACCACAAGATCCGGGACGACGTCGCCGATCGCGTCAATTGCCTCGCGCCCAGAGGACGCCCGGTCGACCGCGAACCCGCTGTAGCCGAGCGCCATCGCGACGAGCTCGGTGATATGGTCCTCGTCGTCTACGACGAGGACGCGCGAAATAGGGGTATCCGGGATGGTCGTCTGAGGTGAGGGCGGTGGAGCGCTGCGCACCTGATCCATGAATCCTTAGTGTCGATGCGCAAACTTTGAGAATCCTACGAGAATCCTTGGAAAAAGGACATAGTTCATCTGCCCTTGCGTCCCTTTCGCCGCTTCGAAGGTGCCGGCAGACCCGCGAGGCCGTCGGCCGTGTTCGTCATCCTCGTCGAAGGCCCCTGAGCCCATCCAGCGTCGGAGACGATTCGGGCTTCTTCGAAGATGCAACCCGGCGGGCAGTCGAAGGGGCTCTCGGAGTTGGCGGACAGCCGGCAGCGCTGGACAGACTCGCCGCTCGGTGTGCTCCTGGCCAGATAGTGACGGCAGTTGTCTCTGATAGTCACATCCCGCATTCTGACACGACGCTTTGGTACTAACCTCGCGGCGATGCCCGAGCGCCAGGTCAGCGAGGTGGACCTGGTCCGATGGAGCGAAGCGCTCGCCGGTATCGCGAGGACCGGGCTGGCCTTCACCGAGAGCCTCTACGAGCGGGAGCGCTTCGAGGAGGTTCTCAAAGTAGCGGCCGACATCCGGGTCGCCGCGTACCACGACAACTCCAGATTCGACCACCACGAGATCGTCGTCGGCTGGCTCGACAGCGTCGGGGCGGGCGTCTCGGGTTACGTAACGCCGAAGGTGACTGTAGGCGCCCTCGTCGGCAACGACGACGGCCAACTGCTCTTGATCCAGCGCGGCGACTCGGGAGTTTGGCTGTATCCGACGGGATGGGCCGACATCGGGTACTCCCCCGCCGAAGTCGTTGTGAAGGAGGTGGAGGAGGAGTCGGGGATTCACGCCGAGCCGCTCCGCCTGGTCGCCGTGTTCGACGGCCTGCGGCTCGGCTCGACCGGACTCCCTTTTTACTCGCTGGTGTTTCACTGCAAGGCAGTCGGAGGGACTTTGAGACCCCATCCGCTTGAAACCCGCGACGTCGGCTGGTTCTCCGAGGATGCTCTCCCGGAGCCGCTGGCGGGGGGAGGTCGCTGGGTTCGCCTGGCCTTCGACGCCATACGTGGCCTGCCATGCGAAGTGGCGTTCGACCGCCCGCGGCCGGCTACTTGGCGGAGCTGAGAACCTGCTCCGCCAGTCGCTAGGGGTTCGCGCCGCCCGGTCTCGTGTGGGAGTGGCAGAGCTGAAGGCAACGCTAGCGTCGCTCGGTGACGCCGGAACGGTCGCAAAGGATCTCGACGCGACCGTCGATGAGGCGATGGCGACGGTCATCTCGCTCAGCGCGCTGTCCAACCCGCTCGGCGTGTCATACATGGACCGTCTCGCCCGGCCCATCGCGAGTCTGACGCCTGTTATAGGCGTCGCCCTCGTCGCAAGGGGCTACCTCGCCCACGTCGCGGTCGAGAGGGATCCGGCTCGGTTCGGCTTCGCTGACGTCCCCGTACTCGGGGATCTTCCCGAGCGCAAGAAGGGACGCCTACCTCAGGACCTCCTCTCGAGGGTCGTCAAGGCCAGCCGAGGGCGGTCCTTCCAAGCGATCTGCGCCCTGAGCCCTCCACAATGGGAGGGGCTGGTCATGTGTTTCACCAAGAGAGCACACGATCTGGCGGGCCCCGACGGCGAGTACGTGCCTAGCGATGTCGTCGATGGGGTAGCCCGTTTCGCATGGGTCCTGCGACAGACCGACATCTTCTACGGATACGAACCTGAGCTCGCACCCTGAGCGCGGATAGCTATTCGCTGCTGCGGTGGTCCTCGAGGAAGCGTTCGACCTCGGCGGCGAGGCTCTGAGAGTCCATGAGCGGCATCCGGTCCTCCGCCGGGACGTCCCCCCAGTCGGGGTCGTCCTGGCGTTCCAGGGCAGCCACGTAGGCGGCAGCCTCAGCGTCGTCGGCTACCCGCTCGTCCACACGCCGCTCGTAGTCGCGCGCCGCTATTCGAAGCTCGTGTGCGTCAACGGGAGCCCCGAGGAGATCGCTGGCCCGCTCGACAAGCGCAAGGGCGGCCTTCGGTGAGGTCAGTTGATGCACGTAGTGGGGTACCGCAGCCCAAAACGACGCCGTCGGCAAACCGCACTGCGCCAGAGCGTTGCTGAGCACGCCGACGATACCGGTGGGGCCTTCGTAGCGCGGCTGGGACAGCCCGAGGCGTTCGGCGAGCTCACGGTCGTCAGACGCGCCCGACACCCGGACCGGTGCGCTGTGGGCTACATCGGCGAGCAAAGCTCCGAGAGTGATAGCCATCTCAGCGCCCAGGCAAGTCGCCACCTCGGTGACGAGACCGGCGAAGGTCTTCCAGCGCAGCTGCGGTTCTATTCCGCGGACGAGGACCAGATCGTGATGAGAACCCGGAATCCGGGCGCCGAGAACGTCGACATCCGGCCAGACGATCTCGCGTGAAGAGTCCTCCTTTAGGGCAACCTCCGGGCGCGTAGAGGTGAAGTCGTAGAACTGCTCGGCGTCGATCGTCGCAAGCCGCTCCGCCCTCCACGCCCGACCGAGATAGGACACGGCCAATGAAGCTGCCTCACCAGCGTCGTTCCAGCCTTCGAAGGCAAGGACGAGGATCGGCCTTCTGAGGGTGACCTCCTGTTCCCAGCGCAGCGACTGCACCCGTAGACACTACCCGCCGACCAAGGACAATCGCGTTCGGTCCCGGCGAAGCGCTAACTTCGGGTCGATGTTTGTGATCGAAGAGGCGACTTCGCCAACGCCGGAGATCGTTGAGGCTATCGGGCGCCTTCTGCCGTTCCTTTCGTCGAGTGCCCCCCGCCCGACCGTCGAGCAGGTTGGGGAGATCACCGGGTCGGCGGCCACCGTCCTCCTGGTCGCACGGGACGGCGAGGGTGGCCTGATAGTCGGAACTTTGACGCTCGCCCTGTTCCGGATCCCTACCGGCGTTCGGGCGTGGATCGAAGACGTCATAGCGGACGAGGCGGTGCGCGGACGGGGCTGCGGGGAGGCACTCACCCGAGCGGCACTGCGGATCGCTGCCGATCACGGAGCCCGGACCGTCGAGCTCACGTCGCGGCCGTCCCGCGAGGCAGCTAACCGCCTCTATCGGAGGATCGGCTTCACGTCGAGGGAGACGAACGTATACCGCTACGAGCTTCCTGGCTGACTTTTTGGAGACGATTGACCGTGCTGAGCGGGGCTGGCGGCGAAGTCCGGGCCGAGCTCCTCCACTTCTAGCAAGGTGAAACCGTCGATGATTGTTCGGAGGACCTGGCGCGCGACCCTAGGGTCGAGTCCCTCTGTTTCGGCGAGAACTCCTATCCGCTCGAGCATCCTCTCTTCGCGCTCACGGTCCACGACAGCCATTCTTCGCGCTCGTTTGTAGTGGACTACCTGGCCTACCAGCCGCGATCGCTCGGCGAGGAGGGATATGAGCCGGCGGTCGACGTCGTCGATCCCTCGGCGTATGCCGTCGAGGTCCAGCTCCCCGGCCGTTTGGTCTTCCATCGTGCCATCATCGCGCAAGCGCCGGTGGCGCCTTGCGGGATCGACGGGCGCTCCGCTTCGATCCGCGGATAGCATGCGCCAGAAAAGAGTTCCTTTCTCCGATAGGGGGAGCAGTGGCCGAATCGATTACAGTCACCGACAACCGCACCGGCGCGGTCGTGGAGATACCTCTCACAGACGGGGGGGTGTCGGCCGACGAGTTCCGCAAGCTCCTACCTAACGTCTGGTTTTACGACCCGTCATTCATGACAACGGCACTCACGTCCAGCTCCATCACCTATCTCGACGGCGACGCCGGGATCCTGCGCTATCGCGGCTATCCGATCGAGCAGATAGCGGAGTCCTCGACGTACCTCGAGGTCGCCTACCTGCTGATCCACGGAGAGCTACCGACCTCGGAGCAGCTCGACGCATGGAGCGACGACATCCGCCATCACACGTACATCCACGAGAACTTCCGCAAACGGTTCGTCGACAGCTTCCACTACGACGCGCACCCGATGGGCATGCTCGTGTCGGGGATCGCCGCCCTGTCCACCTTCTACCCCGAGGCGAAGAAGATCGAGGATCCCGAGGTCCGCTCGCGCCAGATCGTACGATTGATAGCAAAGGTTCCCACGTTGGCTGCGGCGTCCTACCGCTACAGCCGGGGCATGCCGTTCGTGTTTCCCGACAACGCCCTCAGCTTCTCCGAGAATTTCCTGGCGATGATGTGGAAGGTGGCAGAGCCTCACTACGAGCCCGACCCGACTCTCGCGCGAGCGCTCGACGTGCTCTTCATCCTGCACGCCGACCACGAGCAGAACTGCGGGACGCTCGCCATGCGTACGGTCGGCTCGTCGCACGCTGATCCGTATGTGGCCGCCGCTGCGGCCGCCGCCGCCCTATACGGCCCGCGCCATGGCGGAGCCAACGAGGCTGTCCTCAAGATGCTCACCGAGATCGGTTCGATAGACAACGTCAAAGCGTTCATAGATTCGGTCAAGGCGGGCAAGGGCAAGCTGCAGGGTTTCGGGCACCGGGTCTATAAGAACTACGACCCTCGGGCGAAGATCATCAAGCAGACGGCCGACTCCGTCTTCAGCGTTACCGGTAAGAACCCACTGCTCGACATAGCGCTCAAGCTCGAGGAGGTGGCGCTGTCCGACGAGTATTTCATATCACGCAAGCTGTACCCGAATGTGGACTTCTACTCCGGCCTGATCTACCAGGCCATGGGCTTCCCGACCGAGATGTTCACCGTTCTGTTCGCGATACCGCGGGTTGCGGGATGGCTCACCCACTGGCAGGAGCTGATCGAGCAGGACGCGAAGATCTACCGGCCTAGACAACTGTGGTCAGGGGCGGAAACCCGGGACTACGTGCCGATCGCTCAACGCTGAAACTCTTGGTACGCGCCCCGTCTAAGACGTTCGATCGGGCGGCAAGTTCTAGCGCGACGTCCGTTCAGGCTTCGTCGGCCAGCGCCTTGGTCCGAAGCAGGCCCTCCTGGACGACCGACACCGCCAGGATCCCGTCTCGGGTGTAGATCGTTCCTGTCGCAAGTCCGAGCGCCCCTGCGGCCGTGGGGCTGTGCTGGTCGTAAAGGAGCCAGTCATCCGCCCGAAACGGTCGGTGGAACCACATAGCATGGTCCAAGCTCACCTGTATTCCCTCAGTCCATATGAGACCGTGGGGCATCATCACGGTGTCTAGGAGCGTCATGTCGCTCGCGTAGGCTGCGAGGCACGCATGGGTTAACGGGTCGTCGGGCAGCCGCCCGTCAGTCCGGAACCAAACTCGGTGGGTTGGCGGACGCGGCGTTGACTCAACCGGCGAGGTTCGAAGTGGGACTCCCACATGGCGGACGTCCATCGGTCGGGGCCGGTCGAACCAGTCCCCGAGCTGCGACCGGTAAGGTTCCATCGCCTCCTCCCACGTGGGCAGGGTCTCGGGATCGGGGACCGAAGGCATCTGCTCTTGGTGCGAGACGCCTATCTCCGGCACGTGGAACGAAGCGGACAGATGGAAGACCGGCTCGCCCTGCTGGATAGCCGCGACCCTCCGGGTAGTAAAAGACCTTCCGTCACGGATCCGATCCACCTGGTAGAGGATCGGTATACGAGGATTGCCCGGGCGCAGGAAGTAGGCGTGAAGCGAGTGGACCGGTCGCTCGATGCCTCGACCGTCGGCAACAGTCCGACCCGCCGCTACTAGAGATTGCGCCGCGACCTGGCCGCCGAAGACACGAAGTCGATGTTCGGGAGGGCTGAAACCGCGGTAGAGGTTGACTTCGAGTTGTTCGAGGTCGAGTAGCGCCACCAAGCTGTCTAAGGCCTCCGTCATGCTTCCATCATGCCTCGGTGGGCGGATCCCGATGCAACCTGACTGCGCCCGGGGAGGGCCCGCCCTCGAGAACGCGACCGAACCGACCCGGTGTCGGCCTGTAGACTTGGGGGGTGCAATCCGTAGTCGGCCTTGCCCGCCAGAAGCTGGGAACACCGCTCGGGCAGAAGCTCTTCCGGTACTCGATGACGTCGGTTGTAGCCGTCCTGGTAAGCAACGCATGTATCCTCTTCTTCGTCGGGGTGCTCAACATGGGGGTGATCTTGGCGAGCACACTCTCGACGACGATCGCTACGATCCCGAGCTACCACCTGAACCGCAAATGGGCGTGGGGTAAAGACGGGAAGAGCCATTTGTGGAGGGAAGTCCTTCCATTTTGGGCCTTGGCCTTGCTTGGCTGGGCCTTCTCGACCGTCGCCGTCGCTCTCGCCGACGGCTTCGCGAAGCACCACGACCTGACGCACACAGCCCGAACCCTGCTGATCGGAGCGGTCTATTTCAGCGCCTTCGGCGTGCTTTGGGTCGGGAAGTTCGTGATCTTCAACCGGCTGATGTTCGTCCCACACGGCCACAACGGCTCACATGGCGAGGCTGCGCGTACGGGCATCGCCGAATCGGTCGAAGTAGCCTGACAAACGCCGGCTGAAGCGATGCTGAGCGAGCAGGAGTTGAGCGTCGCTCGCGCCCAGAAGGGTTTCATGCCCGACGAAGAAGGTGAAGCGCTCAACCAGGTCGCGGCGCTCGCCGCCAAAAGCGGTCTCGGCCCTATCGTCGAGATTGGCACCTACTGCGCTAAATCGGCTCTGTACCTTGGCTTCGCCGCTCGACACGAGACTTGTGTCGTCTATAGCGTCGATCATCATCGCGGATCAGAGGAGAATCAGGCTGGCTGGGAGCACCACGACCTGACCCTCGTAGACCCGGGGACTGGACGGATGGACACACTTCCCATAGCGCGGGCGGCGATCGAGGTCGCAGCGCTGGAGGACACGGTCGTGCTGATCGTGGGTCGCTCCGCGGTAGTGGCGGCGGCCTGGTCAACACCGATTTCGCTGCTTTTCATAGACGGCGGCCACGGAGGCTCAGTCGCTTGGGCTGACTACCTCGGGTGGTCGCCGCAGGTGGCTGTCGGCGGGTTCATGGCGATCCACGACGTGTTCCTCGACCCGGCGGATGGGGGACGGCCACCGTACGAGATTTTCTGCGAGGCGCTTGCCTCCGGGCGGTGGTCCGAACGGACAGATCTCGGGGTAGGGTCGCTCAGAGTGCTCGGACGGGTCCCACTTGGATCGCCAGTCGCCTAAGCGGACGGCCGCCCGGAGCGCCGGATGCTGCCCTGCGACCAGGTTTCGCTCCACAGCGCTAAACGAAGCGCAGCCAGGCCGCCGAGCGTCCGGGGGATCCGCCGTAGTATCGGCGAACGTGGCGGTCTGAGCTCATCCACCGATACAGGGATCTCAGCGATGCGCAGGTCTGCACGTTCGGCTCTGATCAGAACCTCCGTATCGAAGATGTCCTTGCCGAAGCGGCTTGCTGCCACCGCAGGGGCGAGTGCCGAACGCCTGAGGGTCTTCAGGCCGTGCGTGTCGGATGCTGACAACCCAAAGCCGTAACGCAGCGTCGCGGAGAAGACCTCGGTCACGAGTCGTCTACCCGGCGAGCGGCGGTCGGAGGCACCGTGCGCACGCTTGGAGCCGACTACGGCGGCGACAGAGCTGTCGGACATCACAGCGAGGGCGCGATCGAGAAAGTCCAGATCGACCAGGTCGACGTCGAAATTGGCAACGACTTCGCCTTGCGCCATCTCGAAGCCGGCTTTGAGTGCAGCGCCGTAATCCGCAGCCAGAAGCGTCGTCGAGCGGACCTCCGGGTAGGTGGCTTCGAGGCGTCTCGCGATTGCGAGCGTTTCGTCGCGCGAGCCGTTCTCGACCAGGATCACCTCGAACACGACGTCACGCCTGCGCAGCCCTTCTATGACTGCGCCGACGGCAGCTTCGAGGTAACTCTCCTCGTTGTGCGAAGGCATGACGACGCTGAGCATGAACCCACGATGCTACGTGGCGAAGTGAGGTTCTGCGGCCGATTGGTGGCGGGAACGGATACCTAGAAGTATTCGGGGCGCCATGCAGAAGGCCACCAAAGCGCTGACGGGTCCGGCGCGAGAAGCGGTGATCGGGATAACCGCCGGCGTGCTCGTCGCGCTCTCGCTCCCGCCTTTCGGGTGGTGGCCACTCGGATGCTTCGGTCTGGCGTCGGTCGCAGCAGCGTTGCCAGGGCTCGGTCTGACTCGCCGGCTCGTGCTCGGAGCAGGTTGGGGGCTCGCGCAGTTTGCGATCGGCATCGCATGGACCGAGCAGTTCAGCGCGTACGGGTTCGTTGTACTGCTCATCGTTTGTGCCGCTTTCACGTGCCTCTCAGCGGCGATCGTCCCGGCCGGGCGTGACTGGACCGTAACCGTCGGATTGCCTGCGTCCGTGATGCTCGTCACGTGGACGCGCGACCGGTTCCCGCTTCACGGCTTCCCCCTCGCCGGCACTGAGCTCGGCCAGGCGGCGGGACCGCTCGAGTGGGCCGTCAAGTTCGGTGGTGGGCTCCTGCTGAGCGGGGAGACCGCCCTTGTGGGCGTGTCGCTCGCGCTCGTAGCGAAAGCCGTCTACCGTCACGCGAAAGGTAACTCCAGGCAACGCCCGGTTTCACGGTCGCGCGCCGATCTACCTGTCGGAGTCGGGCTGCCTGCGCTGGCGGTCGCGGTCGCATGTGCGCTTCCACTAGCAGGTTGGCTCTCGCCTAGCGGCGCCGGTCGCAGACTTTCGCCACTTCGCGTGGCGCTGGTCCAAGGGGGAGGTCCGCTAGGGACGCGTGCTATCAACACCGATCCGGCAGTCGTCTTCAACCGCCAGCTTTCCGAGTCGGCTGGATTGAGACGACCTCTCGATCTCGTTGTGTGGCCCGAAGGGATGCTCCAAGCTGACACACCGTTCCAGTACAGCGCCCAAGCCGCCCAGGTTGCGGCGCTCGCTCGAAGGTTGTCGGCGACCGTCGTATCCGGAGTCGTGGAGAACTTGAGCTCTGCGAAGTACCTGAACGAGGCTGCCGCGTGGTCGCCGGCGGGTTCCGTCGTTGCTACGTACGTGAAGAACCATCTTGTACCTTTCGGAGAGTACATCCCGGACAGACCTCTACTTTCGAAATACTTCAACGTGGCGGATGTACCGCGCGACGCCATCCCAGGTCACAGCCCTGCATTCATGTCCACGCCGGCTGCGCCACTCGGCGTTCTCATCTCCTACGAAGTTTTCTTCGGCGCCCGCGCGAGGAGTGCAGTGCGTGCCGGTGGCCAGCTGCTAGTCGTCCCTACCGACGACGCGTCGTATAGGGGCACGCAAGTGGTCGGCCAGGAGCTCGCTGCCGCAAGGCTTCGCGCAGTTGAAACGGGCCGCTGGCTTGTCCTCGTCTCGCCGACTGGGTACTCGGAGGTCGTCCGGCCTGACGGGGTCGTCGAGAAGCGCAGTTCCCTCAGCGTTGCGACAGTGCTGGAAGCGACCATCGCAAGGCGCACGGGCAGGACTCTCTTCGTGGAGCTCGGCGACAAGCCGTTCGTACTCGGCGCTTTTGCGCTTTGGGTGGCAGCGGCCGTTCATGGCGTCGCTGGTGGTCGGATCCGACCTCCGAAGCGGTCGGAGCGGCGAAAGAATCCTTCGGCGGGTCGTATTTCGACTTGGCGAAACCGTCGTGTATGATCTCTCCGGCTTGACCGCACAAGACCTGGCGGCAAGATTCTTCAAGTCATGTCGCCGGCCTCCTCGATGCGCGTAGCCCTCCTTGTGTACCGCGGCAACCCTCATTCGGGCGGCCAGGGCGTCTATACCCGTTACCTCGCCCGCGAGCTCGTCGAGCTGGGGCATAGGGTGACTGTCTTCGCGGGCCAGCCGTGGCCCGTCCTCGACGACGGCGTCGAGTTCGTCGCTGTGCCGAGTTTGGACCTGTATCGTGAGCCGGACCCGTTCAGGATTCCCCGGCCGAGGGAGTTCCGAACCCTGACAGACGTCGCCGAGTTCGCGATCATGTGCAGCGCAGGGTTCCCCGAGCCCCGGACCTTCAGTTGGCGGGTCCGCAAGCTTCTCGCCGCACGCAAGGCGGACTTCGATATCGTCCAGGACAACCAGACTTTCGGGACCGGTCTGCTCGGTGTCATGGCCGACGGCCTTCCGCTCCTCGGCACATGCCACCACCCTGTCACGGTGGACAGGGCGCTCGACTTGGAGCACGCAGCGAACTTGCGGCGACGTCTTGCGCTGCGGCGGTGGTACGGGTTCATCGAGATGCAGAAGAAGGTCGCTCGGCGGATCCCGCGGATTCTCACGGTATCGTCGTCGTCCAAGCGTGACATCGTCGAGCAGTTCGGCGTCGACGCAGGCCAGCTGGAGATCGTTCCGATCGGCGTGAACCACAACCACTTCCGTCCGCGCCCCGACGTTGCCCGGGTCCCTGGTCGCATCATGACTACTGCGAGCGCCGACGTACCTTTCAAGGGGCTCCTGCCGTTGGTCGAAGCCCTCGCGAAGCTACGTACGGAGGTACCCGAGGCGCACCTGGTTGTGGTGGGCAAGCTTCGCCACGACAGCCCCGTTGCCGCGGCCATACGGCGACTCGACCTGGCCGGTGCTGTTCGTTTCGAGTCTGCGATCAGCGACGACAGGATGGTCGAGCTGTACGCGGAGGCCCAGGTGGCAGTCGTCCCCTCGCTCTACGAGGGCTTCTCCCTGCCCGCCGTGGAGGCCCAGGCTTGCGCCACGGCCCTGGTGGCGACAACAGGAGGCGCACTCCCCGAAGTGGTGGGTGACAGCGGCGGAAGCGGGCTTCTCGTCCCCCCGGGCGATCCTGCAGCGCTTGCCGCAGCGATAGGCAAGGTCTTGGAGGATCCGCTGCTGGCGGCTCGGCTCGGCGCCAACGGGAGACGTAGGGTACTCGAACGTTTCACTTGGGGTACCTGCGCACGCCTCACCGCTGAGCAGTACCGTTGGACGGTTGAGCATTTCGCCAGGGTTACTCCGACGGGCTCGAGTGGCCGCTGATGCTTACCGTGCGCTACGAGACGTTGGGTGTCGTGCCTGGAGACCTCCTGCTCGACTTGGGGGCTGGAGGAGGTCGACACGCGTACGAGGCGATGCGTCGAGGTGCGGTAGTAACGGCGGTGGATTACGACCACTCGGAGATGGTTAAGGCGTTCACGATGATGAGGGCGCTTTTGACCGACGACGAGGCAGTGACGCGAAGTAGAGGGGTGGGGGCAGCTGCTGTGTCAAATGCACTTGCTTTGCCGTTCCCGGCGGGGGCATTCGACCGGGTCATCGCTGCAGAAGTACTCGAGCACATCCCTGACGACAGAGTTGCCATCGCAGAGCTGGCGCGAGTGTTGCGGCCGGGCGGGACGATGGCTGTAACGGTGCCTCGATGGTGGCCGGAGCTGCTCACGTGGGCCCTGTCCGACGAGTACCACTCCAAGCCAGGCGGCCACATACGCATATACCGGCATGCGACGCTCGTCTCCAGGCTGGAGGCGGCCGGCCTCAGGCTTTCGAGTTGTCATCATGCCCACGCGTTTCATTCACCCTACTGGTGGTTGAAGGCTTTTGTCGGTGTCGATGACGACAAACATCCGGCGGTGCGTGCTTACTATAGGTTCCTTGTGTGGGACATCACCTCGGGCCCGCGCGTGACGCGCCTCGCGGAGCGCCTTCTGAACCCCGTGATGGGCAAGAGTGCTGTGCTCTATCTGACGAAGCAACCATGAGCTCCTCCGAGGCCATCGACTCATTGGGATATGTCGAGTCCGAAGCTCCTGACCCGTCGCAGGGTGCGTCTTCACCGGTCGAGGTTCAGACGACGGCAGCGTGGATCGCGTCCCTGCAGTTGCCGTCGGGAATGATCCCATGGTTCAGCGCGGGACATTGCGACCCGTGGAACCACGTTGAAGCGGCGATGGCGCTGTCAGTCGCTGGTTGGACCGACGAAGCGGTCCGGGCCTTCGAATGGCTGGAGTCCAAGCAACACGAGGACGGGTCATGGTGTCGCTACTACCTTGCTGACGGGGTGGAAGATCCCCGCCGGGATCCGAACGTGTCGGCTTACGTAGCAACAGGCGCCTGGTGGCATTTCCTTGTTACCGGGGATGCCGACTTCCTCGAGCACATCTGGTCAGTGGTGGATAGCGCTATCGGCTTCTCGCTAGGGCTGCAACGTCCGGGGGGAGAAGTAGCCTGGTCGGCGGATCCAGATGGACGTCACGCTTCCTACGCACTCCTAACGTCTACTTCGTCGATCTATCACAGCTTGCGAGCGGCTCTCGCTATCGCCGGTTGTTTGGGATACGACCGCCCGGAGTGGGAGCTCGCTGCCCCGCGGATGGCTGAGGCGATCGTCAAACGACCCGAGTCTTTTGCCCCAAAGGATCGCTGGGCGATGGACTGGTACTACCCGGTCCTGTCCGGGGCTTTGGACACAGACGCCGGGAGGGAGCGGATTAGCGAACGCTGGGAGGAGTTCGTGACAGAAGGCGTTGGCGTGCGGTGTGTGGCGGATCAGCCGTGGTTCACTGCAGCAGAAACCGCAGAATGCTCGGTAGCACTCGACGCGATAGGCCTCAAATCTGAGGCCGCCGACTTGCTGCGAGCTACCGGGCACATGCGTGAGGAGGATGGTTCGTACTGGACCGGCTGTGTGCATCCTGAATGTGTTCGATTTCCGGGCGGCGAGAGGTCGACGTACACCGCTGCGGCGGTCATCATCGCCGAGCACTGCCTTTACGGGCAAGGGCCGGCGTCGGGCGTTTTTCGTGGTGAGACGTTCGCCGGGCCTTACGAGTTCGTCGACGTAGCCGAGACGGTAGCCGACAGCTGACGGGCAGCGCTTCGGCCCGACGCTATACAGGCCGGGATGCCGGCACCGTCGTAGCTCGAACCGGCGAGGGCTACCCTACGCGTGGCTTTTGCGAGCTCGCTGCGGACGTCTCGCACCCAGCTCAAATGCCCAACGCGGTAGAGCGGGAACGCGCCGGGCCATCTGCTCACCCGCCAGTCGCCGGCCGAAAGGTTCGTCCCCATGACGCTTGCAAGCTCGTCCAAAAGGATGTCGACGAGGTCGGCGTCGGAGTGAAGCGATGGTCTCGTGTCACCATGGCGGCCGGTCGATATCCGGAGCACCATGCGCTCGGGGCTCGCGGACCAGTGTGGCCACTTGTTGGAGCCGAAGGAACAGGCGGTCATCAACGTTCCAGCCGTTGGGGCGACGAGGACACCGTTGACGTCTCGCGCGACGTGCAGGTCGCGGCGATCGACAGAAACTGTGGCGACGGCGACGTCTGTGCTCTGCAGCAAACCGAGTCCGCTCGGCGCGAGTTCGCCGAGGATCGCCGCAGCATCCGTCGAGCTCACCGCAAGGACCGCCGCGTCGTAGACGTCGTCGTCGATTCGAAGCGCGCCGGCAGCTTCGCGGGCGGGGCTCACCGAGGCGGCGGCTCGCGTGACGAAGCGTACCCCGGCGGCGTCGAGGCGTTCGACGAGGCGGGCCACCAGGACGGACATACCACCTCGCGGGCTCAGGAATATCGGCGGGCGCGGTGCGCCGGACGGAGGAAGCTGCTTTCGTAGCCCCATGAGAAGGCTGCGAGACGAGCGAGCAGCCTCTAGGAGGTTCGGCGCTGTAGCTGCGGCGCTCAGGTCGGCGGTCGACGCCGCGTGGATGCTTCCGAGGAGCGGCTCGACGAGGCGCTTCGCTACCTTGTTTCCGAAGCGTCGCGCGACCACGTCGTCCACGCTGGCGTCCACGCCGAGCGGCCTGCTGGGCGCCACCAGGTCCCACGCCGCCCTCGCCGCTCCGAGCGGACCGAGGAGCCTGCTTGTGGCGAGCGCTCGAAGATCCGTCGGCACCCCGAGGACCAGTCCGGCCGGGAGCCGGTGCAGGTGCCCTCCGACATACACGAGGGTTGCTCCCGCCTGCGGCGCCACCAGCTGTGAAGTAAGTCCGAGCGACCCTGCAAGTCCGACCGCAGCCTCGCTACGGGTCAGGAAGGCGTCGGGGCCTTCGTCGACCGGCACGCCGGCGAACAAGGAGGTTCTGATCTTCCCGCCCAAACGGTCGGGTTCATAGACTGTGACCTCTGCGCACTCGCATAACTCGAACGCGGCGGCGAGGCCGGTAATCCCCCCTCCGATCACTGCCACCCTCATCGAAGCGCCGAACTTGTCAACGGCTGCGCTCGAAGGAGTGGACCATGTCGACGATCCTCGCCAGCACATCGGGATCTGTCTCTGGCATGACCCCGTGACCGAGGTTGAAGACGTGGCCGTCGACACCCGACTCTCTCGCTTCACGAAGTATCCGCAGGGTGGCAGGCCCAGCAGCTTCCCAGCCGGCGACGCAAATGGCAGGGTCGAGGTTCCCCTGGAGGGCGACCGAGCCGCCGGTGCGCTCCCGGGCCACGCCGAGCGGGACTCGCCAGTCGACCCCGACGACCGTCGCTCCAGCCCCGGGGATCATTCCGATCAATTCGCCGGTTCCTACGCCGAAGTAGATCAACGGGACTCCGCTGGAGGCCAAGGCTGACAGGACCTTCGTAGTCGCCGGAAGAACGAAGCGCCGGTATGTGGCCGGGTCGAGGGCACCCGCCCAACTGTCGAAGAGCTGCACGGCTTGGGCCCCTGCGGCAATCTGGGCTTCGGCGCTGGCAATCGCCTGGTCTGCCAGGCGGTCGAGGAGAGCCAACCAAAGGGCCGTATCGGTGAGCATCAGGGTCTTGGTTCGCAAGTAGTCGCGCGAGGGTCGTCCCTCGATCAGATAGCTAGCGACGGTGAAAGGGGCGCCCGCAAAACCTATCAGGGGTATCGTCAACTCCCTTGCTAGGATCCGGACGGTTTCGATGAGCCACGGAGCATCGGCTTCCACCTCGAAAGGTCGCACGCGCTCGAGGTCGGCGCGACATCGGAACGGCCTCTCGACGACAGGGCCCACACCGGCTTTTATGTCGACTCCGAAACCTGTAGCCGCCGACGGCACCACGATGTCCGAGAAGACGATGGCAGCGTCGACACCGTAGCGCCGTACTGGTTGCAGAGTTACTTCCACTGCGAGGTCGGGGCGCATCAGCGATTCGAGGAGCCCCTCGTCGCCGCGAACCCTGCGGTACTCCGGGAGAGCGCGACCGGCTTGGCGCATGAACCATACAGGTGTCGTCGGGACGGGCTCACGCCGGCACGAAGCTAGGAAGAAATGTTCGGGCGGCGCTGTCACGGTAGTGACGCTACCCGCCTCGGACGGATGCGTGGCTTGCAAAGGCGGCCGTCACCACGCAAAGTGGTTGTTCCCTTATGGCGCACCCCGACGTCCACTCAGAGCAGGAGTACGTGGACCTGGCATACGCCAGGCTTTCGGCGATGCGTGACGCGACCCAGTCGATGCTACGCGAAGCCTTCTCGGACAAGAGCAGCGGGTTTCAGGCGGTAA
The DNA here is from genome assembly GCA_021808425.1 of Actinomycetes bacterium. The sequence continues at coordinate 32,692 of JAKBBS010000001.1, read as the reverse complement.
CCGAACGCGACGTGCGGGTTCGAAGCGGACTGAGCCGCTTGGAGCACCTTTTTATCGGGACGGAATCTCTCGTGTTCGGACGTATCGACAACGCAGGTAGCGCTCCGAGCGACCACGGTCTCGAGTCGTTCCATATAGGCCGTCTCGGTGTATCGGGTATCGACCAGGAACCGCTCGTCGTCGACTGGCGTGCCCCTGTCGCGGAGCCTTTCTACCGGGCCACCGGTGCACATCCGATGGGCCTATCGAGGCGTCGCCATCTGCTCTGCAACGGTTCGCGCGTGCTCGACCTCGAAGACGAGCTGTTCGATAGCGCAGGCGACGCCGTCGGTCGGTCGCTGGGCCTTGAAGGCCGCCAGGTGCTCTTTGCGAGCCTGGGACGGTCCCGCTCGGGACGGATGCGTGACATCGTCGCGACGGTCCAAGGCGAGCAGGACGAGATCATCAGGGCGCCGCTGCCGGGTGTGATCGTGGTTCAGGGGGGTCCTGGAACAGGTAAGACGGCGGTCGCCCTCCACAGGGCCGCGTACCTCCTCTACACGCACCGGTTTCCCCTCGAAAAGCAGGGCGTTCTGGTGGTCGGTCCCAACCGGACCTTCCTCAGGTACATCGAGCATGTACTTCCCTCCCTCGACGAGACGGGCGTCGAGATGTCGACGGTCAACGGCTTGTACGCGTCGACGGCCGTGGCTGCGACAAGCTTGAAGGAGAACGTTGTGGTAGCGAAGCTGAAAGGCGACGCCCGAATGGCGAAGGTTCTGGCGCGCGCTGTAAGCGGACGGGAGAGGCCGCTACGCCGCGACGTCCGGATCCCTTACGGGGGGAGGACACTCCGGTTGAGCGTGGCCGTCTCGGAGCAGATCGTTGCGGCCGCCAGGCGCAGGCCGGGGACCCACAACGCTCGTCGACGGATCGTGGAGGCTTACCTGTGGCGCTACCTGGCGACCCAACTCGTCGACGACCGGGAATCCACACCCGAAACGCCTACGGTGCATCCAGCGGAGCTCGGACGCGCCCTCAGACGCATACCCGAGGTAGCCGAAGCGCTCGAACGGATCTGGCCCCTCCTGAGCCCTGAGCAGTTCCTACGCGACCTGTACGGGGCGAAAGCCCTCGTGGACCTCGCGGCTGGTAGCCTTCTCGGCGAGGAGGAAAAGGCGCTGCTTCTGCGCGACCGCGGCGAATCCCTCGAAGCGGCACGTTGGACGGAGTCGGATGTCGCCCTCCTCGACGAAGCGTTGGCACTCCTCGGTGCGCGCCACGTGGGAGCGGCTGACCCGGCGGGAGCGCAGCGCTCCTACGGGCATGTCGTAGTTGACGAAGCGCAGGACCTTTCACCTATGCAGCTTCGGATGATCGCACGGCGCTCGCTTTCTGCGTCGATGACCTTGGTCGGCGATATTGCCCAGGCGACCGGGGCGGTCGTCCCGGCGTCCTGGGGTGAAGTCGTGGCCAACCTCGCGCCGCGCCGGGAGTGGAAGCTCCTGGAGCTTTCGGTCAACTACCGGACGCCGAGCGAGATAATGGACGTCGCTGCCCAGGTTCTTCGGGCGGTGGACCCGTCGATGAGGCCGCCTGAATCGGTCCGGTCGTCGGGGCGTCGCCCAAGGGTGCTCCGAGCGAATGGCGCACGCGGAATCGGGGAGCTTCTCGAACGTTTCGTCGGCGCGCTCGGCGACGAGATCTCCGAGCTCGTCGCCCGGACGGCGGCAGGCGGAGCAGACGGCTTACCGGGCGAAGCTTCCCCTCTCGGCGGTGGCGTCTTGGCGACGCCCGAGGCGTGGGAGGGGACCCTCGCTGTGATAACTGCACCCAGCATCATTGCGGCCGTATCTGGCGCAATGAGCGACGCCGGTATCGTTTTCGGCGTGGCGGGAAGAGAGGCGCTCGACCGTTCGATCACGGTGCTTTCCGTGGATGACGCGAAGGGACTCGAGTTCGATTCGGTCCTAGTCGTCGAACCCGCAAGAGTGGCAGCGGAGAGCCTTCAGGGACTGCGCGGCCTCTACGTGGCGTTCACTCGGGCGACGCAGAGCCTCGCAGTTGTCTACAGCGAAGAAATGCCGGTACGCCTCGACTTTCGTTAGGCGCTGACGCTCTTACTTGCGCCTCGTGCCTCATTTCGGGCTGCTCGTTGTGTTCGGTCCATCAGGAAGCCAAGGGTCACGGGCGCCCCTCGATCCGCTCTGAGCCGTAGCGGAGGGCAGACTCCACCCGGCTCAACCCGGCGTCGAGGAGGTTCAGGTCGCCGAGAGGGTCGATGATGTAGTGGCGGACACCTTCCACGTGGGTCGGAGCGGCCTCGGTGAGCAAGGCCCTCCCAGTTGCAGTGAGCGACGCGAACGTCCCGCGCCGGTCGACCGGGCACGACCGCCTTGCGACCAGTCCGCTCCTTACGAGCGCAGTCACGCGTCTGGTCAGACCGCTCCGGGAAAGCCGAAGAAGGTCGGCAAGGTCAGACATGCGCAATCCCTCGGGGCCGGCGTCCCCGAGGTGCACGAGCACGGCATACCCGCCGAGAGTGAGCTGGTGGGATTCTCTCAAATCTCGGTCGAGAAGGTAGTGGATCTCCGACTCCGCACGTAGGAGCCGCCTCCAGATGACTTGCTCCTCATCGGAGAGCCAGCGCGTCCCGAGCGCACCATGACCGGTCGCTGCTCCGGCGGTCACGCCGGGTGCTGTCAGCTTTGACGAATTGTCGTCGGTCGGAGCGCGGCTGGTGCGACTAGAAGAGACCACTTCACTTGGAGACATCTGTCAGGTAGAATTCATTCCCTGGCAGGCTTCGAAGCCGGCCTTGTGCACCCGCCCAGGGTACTCGGGAAAGACGAGGACGATTGCCCAACAACCACGCTGCCCAACCCGAAGAGGATCTGGTACGCCTGTACCTCAACGATATTGGGAAGCATGCGCTGCTTACAAAAGACGACGAGGCTCATCTCGCCCAGGCGATAGAAGCGGGCAGGGAGGCTCGATGTGAGATGGCATCGGGAAAGACGGTCAGTCCGGCGCGCAAGCGGGAGCTGCGCCGACTCATCAGGTCCGGAGACGACGCGTCCGAGACTTTCGTCAAGGCGAATCTCCGTCTCGTAGTGTCGATCGCCAAGAAGTACCAGGCGGCCGAGTTGCCGCTCCTCGACCTCGTCCAGGAAGGTAACCTTGGGCTGATCCACGCGGTTGAGAAGTTCGACTGGCGTAAAGGGTTCAAGTTCTCCACCTACGCAACGTGGTGGATTCGCCAGGCGATCACCCGCGGCATCGCCAACACGGGCCGTACGGTGAGGCTGCCTGTCCACGCAGGGGACCTGCTCACGAGAGTGACGAAGGCCCGGGGGCGACTCGAGGGACAGCTTGGTAGGCGCCCCACCGTGGCGGAGTTGGCTACGGACCTGGAGCTTGATGAGGAGAAGGTCATCGAGATCCTGCGCCACGCAGCGGAGCCGCTGTCTCTCTCCGAGCCGCTTCGCGAGGACGGCGATGCCGAGCTGGGTGACGTGGTGGAGGACCGCGGAGCTGTTTCGCCTTTCGATGCAGCCGCAGCTGCGCTTCTTTCGGGCGAGGTCAACAAGATGCTTGTGGCGCTCGACGAGCGAGAGCGGGAAATCCTGCGGCTTCGGTTCGGTCTTGATCGCGGGGAGCCGCGGACCCTCGACGAGGTCGGTGAGCACTTCAGTCTCACGAGGGAGCGGATCCGCCAGATCGAGGCGCGCGCGATGTCGAAATTGCGGCACCCATCGACGGACCGCGGAGCGCGGGAGCTCCTGACGGGCTGACGGCCTTTCGATTCTTGTCAACCCCAGTCAGGATCTCTCGACCGCTCAGAGCTTGCCGACCCAACTAGAGTCCCCGGCCGCCAAAACCTCTCGGGATGTGCGAAAGAACGACCGACGCGACCACGTGGAGGCTCTTTGCTGAGACTAGGACGACGGCGAACCTTCCTGCCTGCGTCAGCGGTGCGAGCTCGACCTGGCCGGCCTTAAAGTCCCCCTGGAACGCCAAGGCGCAGATTGCGGTGTCCTTATCGGCGGTAAGGGCACCCTTTTCTGCTGACGACAGTGGCAGCCGGACGGAACCGAGAGGAAGCTCGTGCACCCCGACGAGCCTGACGTCGTTACTGTGGAGGGAGGAGCGACCGACCGGTATCGCCCGGAAGCAGACTGACACCGAGGCATTCGACAGTTTCGGGCTCGAGGAACATCCGGCGAGACCCATGACAGTTAGTACGAGCACCGCTGCTAAAGCGACGCGAGGCTTGACGAAGGCGAGCACGGTTCTCATGGCGACGACTCGAGTTCGTTCAATGCCAGGCCTCCCGCCTCGGATCCGACTTCGGGGTTCGGGCCTGCGGCGCCCGGGCGGTCCTGTAATTCTGAAGGGGCTCTCTTCGAAGCGACCGCCAAAGTGGCCCAGGCGACCCAACCTACGGCGAGCATGAGCCAATAGGAGACGAGCCTGTAAAGCAGGACGGCAGCGACGGTGGATTCCTCTGCCCCCCCGAAAGTGACAAGGGCCACGGTAAGGCTTCCCTCGACTGCACCGAGGCCGCCGGGGGTTACCGGCAAGTTGGAGGCGAGCTGGCCGGCCGCATAGGCGAGGAGGAGCCCTCTCCACGGGACACCAACTCCGACAGCGTAGAACGACAACACGAGACATGACAGGTCGGCCAGCCAGTTGCAGGCGGCCATGACCGCAGCGCGGACCCATTGCTTGCGCGAGGGATTGACCGCGGAAAGCTCCGCGATCCACCCGCTCACGACATCGTCAGGGGACCTGGCGGATCGGCGCCGGCGGAGAGCTCTTTGCGAGAGCGCCACGAGGCTCACAAGATGGCGGAGCAACCTGCGTCGCTCTACGAAGGCCACGACCAGGACTATTGCGACGACGATGATCCCGAGGATCGCCTCGACTAGGTCGTACGAGCTCCCGCTCGAAGCCGCGACGGCGAGCCCTACGAGCGACAACGTAGTCAACGCGAGAAACGTGAGCATGTTGAATGCGACGAGGACCCAACCTGACAGGACATCGGTTGCGCCGTGCCTACGAAACTGGCGGAACAGGTAGGCCAGATAGATGACGGTACCCCCGGGGAACGACGATTGGATCGACGAGCCGGCGAGGGTTATTCCCATCATCGTGCCTGCCCCGATCTCAATTTTCCCGGCGCGAAGCAGGCGGCGTTGCAGGGAGGAGAGGGCTGCGAAGGATCCGATCTCTCCGGCCACCGCTAGAAGCATCCACCACCACCTGAAGTGACTCAGGTAGCCGGATATGCCGGCGAGCTCACCCGTCTTGCCCGATATCGCCCACGCTCCGACACCCACTGCGACGAGTCCGATGGCCGCTCGAAGAGCGGGCCACGCCCATCGCGGTCGCCTGCCCACCGAGTTACCCGTCAGCGCCCGAGTGCACGGGCATTCTGATCGAGACCGATCCCACCCCTCGCGTCACGGATCATGCCTCGGTTGATCTCATGGCCCAACGCTATATCGCCTCGGGGCCTCACCCACTCTAGAACCCGATCCCTGAGAGCGGGCACTGCGTCGCGGGGTCCCAGCATCAGCAGCTTCCCGGTCGTTCGTGAGGCGACGCCGGGCGTGACCGCGTAACCGCAGCCGAGCCGGGACCGGTCGGCTTTGTTCAACTGCAGTGCAGTGTTGAAGCCGTCCCAGAGAACCCATGTCCGCTCGTCACCGCCAGGCCCTGACACGACGGTGCCTCGGGTGCCGTAGGGAACTTCACGTAACCGGCTGGAAAGCATCACGACTCGAAGATCCTCGTGGAACTGGAACGTCGTCGCGCTGCGACGTCCGCCGGGTGGCTCCTCTTCCCGGCCAGACGCAGAGGACAAGAGGGTCCGCGCGGCCCTGTTCAGACTTTCGGCTTCTTCTAGACCGAGCCCGACCATGACCGGGTTCACCCCTAGGTCCGACAGTCGCTTCCAGTGGCCGAGGATTTCCTCGGCGCAGTCGCGGCCGCTTCGTTGGCAGTCTCTTGGCGAAGCGCGAGTCAGCTCCGTCGTCTCGGCAGGGGCGCTGCTCCACGGCGCTCCGCGGGGTAGGTCCAGGCGAAGGGCTGTCGACTCGTCCAGGCCACGCGACGCGGGACTGCTCAGCCTCGGCAGCGTACCCCCCTCGACTAGAATCAGCTGAGCTCGACGGTTGCGAGCCTCTCCGGCGAGGACGAGCAGCTCGGCTGTGCTGCGCCTGTCGGCTTGGTCGACCACCATGACATCGAAGTTCGCTCCCGACTTTGTCGGCGATACCGATGTCAGTACCTCCCAGCGTTGTGCTGCCAAAAGAGAGTTCGTGTTGACAACGAGTCGCCGACCGTCGGCCTCGACTCTTTGACGGTACCCGTCGATCAGATCGGCGTGGTCGATGAGGCGACTTTGACCCGGAGGGCAGACTAGTCGGATGACGGGGTCGCCAACGCCGGTATAGGGGTGGATATCCCAGCCCGCATCGATCGCGCGTACGAGCCGTTTGTCGGCGTCAACTGACAGCGAAGTCGACCATCGCGGTCGCGAGGTTGGGGACACCACCGCATGGCTCGCGTCGCAGAACCGCTTAGTCCAAGCAAGGGTTTCCTCGACGCTTGCCCCTCCCGGATGGCATTCCGCTAGACAGACGACCACATCGCCGCGACGGAAGTCGGATCGTTTGGTGGCGAGCCTGGTTTCGACTGCCTTTACCAGGCGTTCGCTGTCGAGGTTGCCGACTGTGTTGGTGCCCCCAGGTCGACCGCGACCGTGGGTTCCGGCTAAGTCCCCCGCGCCAGGGATCGCCGCGCCTGTCAGCGACGCCGCTGTGGTGACGGCTGCGGCTTGCGCACGCCCGGGCGTGTTTTTTGCGGTCCATCCCGTCGCGATCGCCTGCTTCCTTGCTTCATAGGGGCCGAGCGCGGCGACCGCCCTGCTCTGTGTGCTTGCGCATCGAACTGCCTCACGGGGGATGTCGGCGAGGTCGGCCAGACCGTCCGAGCGCAGACGCCACGCAACGTCCCAGCCGCGTTCTGCCGTCTGATAGCGAAGCTCCAGGTGGTAAAGCGCCGAAAGTGATCGCCGATCGATGAACCAACTGTCAGGGCGGACAGCCGACCAACGACCGTCGGACATCGACAGGTTGGCGACAAGAAGGTGGGTGTGGAGATGAGGTTCGCCTGCCGCATTGAAGCGGTGGGTGAATGCGGCGCTGATCAGCCCGTCGCAATGAGAGGGTCCGCCGGAGGCGCTGCTACGCCAGGTTGTGAGCTCTTTCCCTATGTGGTCGCAAAGCGATTTCACGGCGCTTTCATGAGCGTCGAGAGCGACGTTTCCCTCAGAGGGTCCGGTAGCGGCGAGCAGGGAGAACGATTTCGGCGCACTCCAGATTAGATCCCAACCGTCGCGCCGCCGGACGGTGGCTCGCTGCGGCAGAAACTGCGATGTGCGGGGATCCCGGCCGCCGAGGACCATACGCAGATCGTCTGGATCGACAGGCCCTTGAAGTCCGAGCAGTTCACCGGCCCCGTGGCTCCAGCGTCCCGGATCTCGACCGTCGAAGAAGTACTGAACAGATCGGGAACTGGCTGATCGCACAAAGAGCATATCAGCATTTTTCAATATGTTTCATAATAATACAAGTAGCGATCTCGACACCTCAGCGGTGCACCTTGATTTGGAGAGCACTAAAAATAGCTTGAAACTTAAGAAATATTATGAAATACTCTAGGTGGTAAGGCTAACAACGCATGGAGGTCAACAATGTTCCTGGCTTCATCGCTTCCAATGGCGGCTTCGCTCACGCCCGGCTTGACGCTCGCCCCCAACATCTCGGACCTTCCAGGTGCGACGGTTTTGCAGAACCTGACCAATGGGCTCGGGGGTTGGGCGCTGATGGCGGCGATGGCAGGTGTCTTGATTGGAGCAGTCATGTGGGCTTTCGGGCACTTCTCCCAGAACTACCAGCAGGCCTACAACGGGCGCAAAGGTGTGCTGGTCTCCGGTTTGGCGGCGATACTTATCAGCGGCGCCCCGCGGATCGTCGACTTTCTGGTTGGCCAGGGAGCCAAGATATGAGCTCAGTCGTCGGGACCCTCGCGTGCGCCTTCCCGCTGGCATGCGAAGCAAGCAACGCAGGAGGAGCTATCGCGAACGTTGCAGCGCACTCGCTGCTGTCAGCTATCTCATCGTCGCTCGGTCACGCCTCGGGCTGGCTGGTATCACAGGTGTGGAATCGGATCGATATCACGACCACGCCGAGCCTCGGAAAGGCTTGGTTCCGAAAGGAACTGGCTGTGATGGAGCAGGTTTCGCTAGTCGTGGTCCTGCCCGTTCTGCTTGCCGCTAGCATTGGGCCGGTCCTTAGACAGGACGCACGTCGCCTCATCCGCGTGTGGTTCGTCGGCCTTCCTGTCGCCGTGCTCGCAGGTTTCGCTACGTCACAAGTCGTCGGCCTTGGCGTTCAAGTGGTAGACGAGCTCTGCCGCGCATTTCTAGACACGGGGGCGGACGGGCGGGCGAAGCGCTTCATTGCCGCAATAGCGCAAGGTGAGCTCGGCGGGATCCCGCTGTTCGCCCAAGGCATGCTTTCTCTATTGACGATCATCGGGACAGTACTAGTTTGGTTGGAACTCGTCGTGCGCTCCGCTGCAGTCTACGTAGCGACGATTTTCACGCCGTTGGCGCTCACCGGTTTCATTTGGCCTGTGACACTCAGTGCTGCTAGGAGAATGGTGGAACTTCTTGTGGCATTGATCATGTCAAAGTTTGTGATCGTTGTGTCGGTGGTGCTAGGTATGGAGGCGTTCGTCCAGTCGACTACCGACGCCCAGCTGTCGGGGGCTGCAATACTGCTGCTCGCTGGTTTCGCTCCTTTCGCCTTGCACCGTCTTGTGCCAGTCGTGGAGGCATCTGCGATCTCGCATTTGGAGGGCATGTCCCACCGGCCTTTCCGGGCTGCTGCAAGGGCGACGACTTCCATCGCCGGTGCCCCGTTTCACCCCGTGACCCAGCTGATCATGGCCGCCCGCAACTCGTCCGCTCCGACGCCCGCGGTAGTCGCCAAGCCGGTCACCGCTCAACCTATACCTGAGCATCTGGCCGATTTCCCTAACGCCCCGCCGACACGAGGCACATCGCGTTGAGCGTTCCAGATCCGCGCTACCACTTCAATCCGCTCGAACGCCGAGGGATCCTTCTCGGCATCACTCCCGGACAGCTAGCTTCCGGGTGCGCGGCGGGCGTTGCCGCACTGTTGGTTAGGGTTGCCCTCGGTGCTCGTGTCGGGACGCCGGCAGGCGCTGCAATCGTCTTGGTCGGATCGGCCTTGTCCCTGATACCGATTGGCGAAGCCACCGCAATGGAGCGGGCGCAGGTTGGGTGCGCCTGGCTTCTACGAAAAGCGGGCCGTACGAAGTTGAGCGACGTCCCTACGGAAGGCCGGAATCTCCACCCCGACGACCTGGACCTCTCCTCGACGTCCTCCAGATCGAAGGCCAGCCGGACCGCTCCCGCAGGCATATCAATCATCGAGCGACCGGTAAGTTCAGGAGGGCCGCCGGTCGGGGTCGTACGAGATCAAAGAAGCGGTACCTTGACTGCTGTAATAGCAGTTCAGGGACCACCTTTTTCCCTTTTGGACCCCGAGGATCAGTCGAGCTGTCTCGAAGGATGGCGCAGCGTGCTTGCGGCGCTCGGACGCGCAGGTAGCCCCATCGCCCGGATTCAATGGCTGCAGCGCAGTACAACGGAATCTCCATCGACACAAGCCGTGGTGCCGTCGCCGCTCAGTGCCGTAAGTCCAGACGCCTACCGCAGCTTCGTCACGGAGGCCACGCCGCTCATCGAGCGCCACGACGCCTGGATAGCGCTTTCCGTAGGGTCAGCACGCGTACCCCGACGACGACTTGCGCTGGGGCAACGCTCCGTCGACGTCCTCGGCCGGGAGCTGCGCTTCGTGGACGGCCAACTGCGGTCCGTTGACCTTCGACCAACAGGACCGCTGGAACTGACCGCGCTGGCCGACTTGTTGGCTGGCAAGCCCGGAGAACCTTGGCCGCTTGCGCTTCGCGAAGGCTGGTCGGAGATCCAAGCCGACGACTCATGGCATCGGACCTACTGGGTGAGCGACTGGCCCCGATTGGACGTCGGCCCCAACTTCCTGGCGCCGCTACTCGTGGCGAAGGCCAACCGCCGAATGTCAGTTGTCATGGCAGCGGTAGCGCCCCGCAGTGCTGTCCGCCAGGCCCGATCGGCGCGCACGGCCGATGTGGCAGACACCCAACTCCGGATGAAAGCGGGATTTCTGCCGAATGCGCGCCGGGAGAAAGAAGCGGAGGGAGCGCTGCGCCGCGAGCTCGAGCTCGCCGACGGTCACTGCGATTACCGTTTCAGCGGTTATGTCACCGAAAGCGCAGAGTCTCTCGAGGCGCTCGAAGCGGCATGCGCAGCCCTTGAGCAAGCCGCTCAGGCCGCCAGGGTGGAATTGCGCTGCCTCTACGGGCGCCAGGCGGAGGCGTATTCGTGGACGATGCCGCTTTGCCGGGGTTTGCGGTAGGCGACGAGATGAAGCCACCGCCGGCGCACCGATCGACTACTGCCCATCTCCAGTCTGTGTACCCCTTTGTTTCAAGCGGCGGGCTTGACCTCGGCGGCCCTTTGCTCGGACGAGATCTGCTTGGGGGACCGTTCCGGTTCGATCCGTGGGAGCTATACCGCCAAGGGGTGATCACCAATCCGAACATCGTGGTCATGGGACAGATCGGCAGGGGTAAGTCGACGTTTGTGAAGACATTCATTTCACGTCAGCTAGCGTTCGGCCGCCGAGCGTGGATCGTGGACCCGAAAGGGGAGTACGGACCGCTGGCAGAAGCGTTCGGGTGCCGGCCGGTAGCTCTCGTTCCGGGTGGTGCGACCCGGCTCAACCCGCTCGACGTCCCAGCGAAAAGTTCCGGCTTTGACGGGCGCGATTCGACGTGCGAGGCGAGCATCCGGCCCAGGCTCGAGCTCGCTGCGAGCCTGCTCGCATCTTCGCTCGCTAGACCCGTGAACCCCGAAGAGCGCGCTGCGCTTGAAGTCGCCGTTCGCCAGGTATCGAAGGACTTCCTTCGACCGACGCTCCCGCAACTGGTGGAGGCGATGATGGCGCCTGATCCTGCAGCGGCGGGCGCTATCGGATTCGAAGCCAGGGCGTTGGCTTCGAGCTCGATGACAGTCGCGGCTGAGATGCGGCGAATGGTCCGAGGCGACCTTGCGGGAATGTTCGACGGGCCGACAACCGAGGGTATCGGCATGGACGGGCAGCTGGTAGTCATCGACCTATCCGCCACGTTCGCGTCGGCTGCGCTGCCTTTGATCATGGCGTGCGCTACAGCCTGGCTGCAGGCATCGCTGTCAGTAGAACAGCCGGAGAAGCGGCTTGTGGTTCTCGATGAGGCGTGGGCGATACTCTCCGACTTCGAGACGGCCCGGTGGACTCAGTCGACATTCAAACTGTCGCGCGCGCTCGGAGTCTCGAATCTCGTCGTCGTGCATCGTCTCTCCGACCTTCGAGCCCTTGGCGATGACGGGTCCAAGCAGCGCAAGATAGCGGACGGTCTTCTGGCCGATTCAGAGACGAGAGTGTGCTTCGCCCAATCGTCGTCGGAAGTGGCGGCGACGGCCTCGCTCGTGGGTCTCAACTCAACTGAATCTGACGCCTTGGCACATCTGCCGAGGGGGGTCGCTTTGTGGAAGGTCGGAGATCGTTCTTTCCTTGTGGAACACCTCGTGTCCTCCTCGGAGCGGGCGATGGTCGACACGGACGCAGCGATCAGATGAACGGTGGGACACTTTGAACTGGCTGGAATCGGCAGAGATCTACCTGGCGCTCGGCGCCGTCGCCTTAGCGGGTGCCTCGCTTTCGCATTCCGCATTTGCAGCCGTTCGCGGCCCGAGGAAGCGGAAGCGGCCGCAGCAGTGGAGGATGGCCACCGGCACGAAAGGTGGCGCTCGTTGGGCTTCATCGATCGACGTGAAAGCTTTGGCGCTCCCTCGAGGAGGCGCCGGTCGGCGGCTCGTCCTTGGACGTCGATCCGGTTTCGGCGGCGGATTGGTGGCAACCGAGGAGCGCCATTCGGTACTGGTGGTCGGTCCGACTCAGTCGGGTAAGACTGCGAGCCTGGCGATCCCGGCCCTGCTCGAATGGGAGGGCCCTGTGATTGCCACATCGGTCAAGGACGATCTTGCTGCAGCAACGATCGGGTGGCGTCGCCGTCTGGGCACGTGTTGGGTGTTCGATCCAACACGGTCGTCGGGGCTCGCCCCTCGCACGAACTGGTCGCCTCTAGCGGCCTGCGATACGTGGTCGGGCGCTCAGAAGGTCGCCGGTTGGTTGGTCGACTCCACGCCAGCCAGGCGGGGACTCGCTGACGCAGCGTTTTGGTACACCGCTGCAGCAAAGCAGCTTGCGCCTCTGTTGCTCGCTGCCGAATCGGCCTCGATGAGCATGGCCGACGTTGTGCGCTGGACCGACTGCGGAGACTTCGCAGAACCCCAAAACCTGTTGGTCCTGGCCGGCCACGATCCCGCCGCCACGTCCCTTGCGGCGTGCGCGAATCGCGACGAGAGGATTCGCAGTTCCGTCGGCACAACGCTCGAGACGGTGCTCATGCCATTCGCCGACCCGGGAGTCGCTGCGTCGACGTCGACGTGTGACATGGACCTTCGCGAGCTGTTCGACGGCTCGGCGACACTCTACCTTTGCGGTCCGAGCCACGAGCAGGCGAGGGTGGCAGGGTTGTTCGCGGCTCTGGTGTCACTGGTCGTGGCGCGAGCCGTAGAGCGGGTCGGTGCAACTAGGCGGAGCCTCGACCCGCCGCTGTTGATGGTCTTGGACGAAGCCGCGAACATAGCCCCGATTGCGGATCTCGACACCTTGGCTTCCACGGCGGCAGGGCTCGGGATCCAGCTGGTGACTGTGTGCCAGGATCTGGCGCAGCTAGCGGCGCGCTACGACCAGGAGAGGGCGAGGACGATAGCAAACAACCACAGAGCCAAACTGCTCCTGTCCGGCGTCTCCGATCTAGGAACACTCGACATGATGTCGGGGCTCGCCGGGGAGCAGGCTGTTCGCGAGACTACCGTCACCCAGGATCGCAAAGGCGGCCGGACGACCCGGTCCACGTCGACAGCCTTCCGCCGCCTCGCCCCGCCAGACCGTCTCCGTCGCGTCCCTCCGGGTGAGGCGGTTCTTTTGTACGGACACCTGCCGCCGGTGAGGTTGGACTTGCGTCCGTGGTACGCGGACCGCAGCCTCGCCAGGAAAGCGGGAGGCGCTGACTGACGTGGACCCTTGATGCCGTCGGCGGCTTCTGATCATCCGTTACCGTCTGCGGGCTCGGCTGGGTGCGACCCTCGTCGGCTCCCCAGGCATCTTCGGGTACACGGGCGGCCAAGGGGCGTCAGCGAGACCGGCGAGGCGGTCAGCTTCCGCCAAGTCGAGCAGCGGCTGAAGGCTTTGCGGTTCGGCGGCGGCCCAGGGATCGCCCGATTGCGCAAGTCGTGCAGGGACGGTGGCGATCGTCAGATTGTCAGGGTGGATGGTCGAGAGCTCCTCCCAGCGAAAAGGTGTAGAAACCTGGGAGCCTGGCCGCGACCGCACCGACCACGCGCCGAAGATCGTCTTATGCGGCGCGTTCTGGTTGAAGTCGACGAAAACCCGCCGGCCCCGCCCCTCCTTCCACCACGAGGCGGTAAGGAGGTCGGGCCGGCGCCGTTCGAGCTCCCTGGCGAGCGCGACCGCTGCCGCTCGGACTTGCAGAGCGGTCCATTCGGCGCTGAGCCGGACGTAGACATGAATGCCCCGGTTGCCTGTCGTCTTCGGCCAGCCGTGGCATCCAAGGTTGCTGAGCAGGCGCCGAACCTCGTCCGCAGCTTCGGCGACCATCGTGAAGGGAGCCCCGTCTGGCGGGTCGAGGTCGACGCGAAGTTCGTCGGTGTGCTCGGGGTCGCAGGCGTGGTACGCCCAGACGTGAAAACCGAGGCACGCGAGGTTGACCGCCCAGATCACGTGGGCAATGTCTGCTGCGACGAGCGCCCGGGAAACGGTGCCGTTAGGGGTGGTCACCTCCACGGTCTGCAACCACTCCGGGCGGTGCTCGGGGACTCGTTTCTGGAAAAATGACGGGCCGGTTGCGCCGTTCGGGAACCTCTGCATGAGCACGGGCCGGCCGCCCATTGCGGCCATGACTGCCTCGTCTACCCCGAGGTAGTACTCGACAAGGTTGAGCTTGGTCTCGGAGCGTTCGGGGAAGAGCACTTTGTCCGGATTGCTCAACGTCACTTCCCGTCCGGCCGCTTCGACGACGACGGAGCGCTCCGCTGAGCGTGACGGCACGGCAGTCAGGCGCCGGAAGCCGGTTCGGTTTCCTCGGGACGGTAGCACGCGGCCAGCAGACCGCTCGCCGACGACACCCCGAGCGCGATGGAAAGCGCCGCCCAGCGCAGGCCGCTTCTATTTCTCCCCCGCGCCGCATCGTAGGAGATGCGGCCTGGGCCGAGCGCCGCGATCACAGCAGCCACGGCAGCGACCAACCCCGTGTACTCCCAACCGCCTTTGAAGACGAAGAAGCCTTTGCTGCGGTGGTCCGTTCTCGCTGCGGTGAACATCAGCCCGACCGTCGCGGCGGCAGGGTAGGGGCTGGCGGCGCCCACTGCCATGAGGGCGCCGGCTGTTATCTCCGTCGCGGCGGCGACCCGGGCGTGCAGGCCGGCCGGACGAAGCCCGAGAGACTCGAACCATCGGGTAGTCCCCGCTATGCCGCCAGGGCCACGGACCTTGTTGTACCCGTGCGCGACCAGCATCGGCCCGACGGCAAGGCGCAAAGCAAACGAAGCCGCGTCCGAAGCCACCGCCGACGTTCTCCCACCGCTTGCGCTCACCTCCCGAACGCTACCCGCTTCTCTGACCGCCCGACAGTGCTGCGGCGGACTGGTTACCCTCGTAGACGTGGTCCTCCCGGCGCGCACCAGGTTCGCTGTCCGAATCGGGCTCGGCGTATCGGAGATCTCTCGCCGCCTCCGCCGGGGAGCTGGGTCGGTAATCGGGGGCCGGGCGATCATGGCGGTGGACCCCAACGCGCTCGGGCGCTTAGCGGCTGACCGGAGCGTCGTCCTGGTGTCAGGAACGAACGGCAAGACGACCACGACCAAGCTCCTCGCAGCGGCACTCGAGGGCAGGCGGGAAGTCGTCACCAATGTCGAGGGGGCGAACCTGCCGATGGGCTTGGTGGCGGCCCTCGCCCAAGGTGCCCCGGACGCAACGGCGGTTCTCGAAGTGGACGAGGCGTGGCTTCCCAAAGTGATCCGATCCGCCCATCCGCGAGCTGTCGCGCTGCTCAACTTGACCCGCGACCAACTGGATCGAAACAACGAGGTCCGAACTCTAGCGGCGTCGTGGAGGTCAGCCTTGGCCGGACAGGCAGCAGGTCTCGTAGTGGCCAACGTCGATGATCCCCTCGTCGTGTGGGGCGCCGGAGCGGCCAACCGCCGAATCTGGGTTGCGGCAGGCCAGCCGTGGACAGACGACTCGGGGGGCTGCCCTAGCTGCGGCGGGCGAATCGAGTTCGAGCCGGTCGGGTGGTCGTGCGGGGGCTGCGATTTCGTGAGACCTGACGCCGATGTGGATCTCGATGGCGACACGCTTCGGTGGGGCGACGGGCGAACTGCGATCGTCGACCTTGCCCTTCCCGGCCGAGCGAACCGGGCTAACGCGGCGATCGCGATAGCGGTCGCCGTCGGTCTAGGTGCCAGCCCGACGGACGCAGCCTGCTCTATGGCCCGCGTATCCGAAGTGGAAGGTCGGTACGCGACGTTGGAGGTCGGCGACGCCAGCGCCCGGCTGCTCCTCGCGAAGAACCCTGCGGGATGGTTGGAGACTTTTGACATTCTTGCGAAGCCGCCAAGCGTCGTGGTGGTTGTGATAAACGCCCGCCTAGCTGACGGGCGAGACCCGTCATGGCTGTGGGACGTCCCTTTCGAGCGGCTGCGTGACCGGGAAGTGATTGCGTCAGGTGAGCGGGCATGGGACCTAGCGGTTCGGCTCCGCTACGCAGACGTACCCCACAGAGTCGTCGAAAATCCCCTCGATGCGCTTCGCGAGGCCTCCGACGGCCGCGATTTCGAAGTGGTCGCCAACTACACCGCGTTTCAGGAGATCCGCCACAGTTTCGGCGCCGATGCTTCGAGGGCCACGTGAGCGTATCGGTATGCCTGCTTTTTCCTGACCTTCTCGGTACCTACGGTGACTCCGGGAATGCGGTGATTCTGGCCCAGCGGCTTCGCTGGAGGGGCTTCGAGTCGGAAGTCAACGTCGTAAGGTCTGGACAGGCCGTTCCCGCCGGCTGCGACCTGTACGTCGTGGGAGGAGGCGAGGACCTGCCCCAGGCACTTGCCGCCAACCAACTTGGAGCCGGTAGCGACTCCAGCCCGCTCGCGAAGGCTGTGGAGGCTGGCGCCGTCGTGTTCGCCGTGTGCGCAGGACTTCAGATCATAGGGCGTTCGTTTAGCGGTCCGGGAGGCGCAGAGACCGCAGGGGTCGGGCTCCTCGACTGCACCACGCGGCCGGGCAGGCGCCGAGCGGTCGGAGAGCTGGCCGTCGAAGCGGATCCTGAACTGGGCCTATCGGGGCTCCTCAGCGGCTACGAGAACCATGCCGGGCTTACGACTCTCGGAGCGGGAGCTTCCGCGCTCGGTGTCGTGCGAAGCGGGATCGGTAACGGGGATGGCGCCGCACTGGACGGAGCCCGGTCCGGGCGTGTGGTCGGAACGTACATGCACGGCCCGGCGTTGGCTCGAAACCCGGACCTGGCCGATCTGCTCCTCTCGTGGGTCGTCGGCGACCTCGAGCCGATCGATGACCAGGAAGCACACGAGCTTCGTCGTCTGAGGTTTGCTGCTGTCAGCGGCGGCCTGCGACACCGACGCTGGAGGTTGCCGCCTCGCAAGTGACGTGTAGGGGTCCCGCTGCGACCTCCCAGAGTTTGATCCCGCCCAGGATCCCTGCAGAATTGTCGACCACTGTCACGTCGTCGGGCAGATCGTCGCCGAGGCGCGCAGAATTGCCTCCGCCGATGAAACAGTGATCGAAGAAGGTGAGCGCCCGCAGGGTTTCGACCGCCTCCATCACGTGGGACAACCATTTCTTGTTTCCCGATCTCTCGCGGGCTGCCTCGCCTACGACCTCGTTGTAGCTGCGACCCTTCTTGAACGGATGATGGGCGAACTCGAGGTGCGGTTGAAGCTGCCCGTCGAAGAACAGTGCCGTACCGAGACCGGTCCCGAGGGTTAGGACGAGCTCGAGGCCCTCGCCTTTCACTACAGCAGCGCCTTGCAGGTCGGCATCGTTCGCTATCTTCACGGGCTTGGCCGTCGCCGTGGCTAACGCAGCACCGAGATCGAAGCGGTTCCATGCGCTCACGAGCTCGGGACTCGGCTCGCCGCCCGGTCCCCTCGGAGATACGAAATGCGGGGCGGATAGTATCTTGCCGTTCCGGACCATTCCCGGGAATCCGACCGACACCCGGTCGAAGGAGGGGAGCGGTTTGATGAGGTCCAACAAGACTGTCACGAGCTTTGCGGGGGGGAGTGGGTAAGGCGTGTCGCATCGGACGCGGTCGTGGACCATCTGGCCTTGTGGGTCTAGGACAGAACCTTTGAGGCCTGTCCCTCCGATGTCTATTGCGAGTGTTTCGGCATTGCTTTCAGTGTTTTTTCGTGTGGCCACGCAGCGAGGATAGGCGAGCGGCCATGACGATGTTCCCTTGTGTCGAAATGCTTCGTAGAAAAAAAGGTCCTTTGCTCTAGCGATAGCGTTGCCGATGGGTAGAGAATGTTCATTGATAGGCTCTAGCCGTAGAGGTAGAGAGATGACCCCAGACGCGAGATTGAGCGCAGCAGAGCGGGCAGCCCTTGCCGACTTGGAGGCAGCGGCGCTTGCTGATGACCCTACATTTGCTTCGCGCCTCAAGCACGACCGAGCCACAGATGTCAGGCGCGCATTCCACACGGTCACCCGGATCGTCTCCCGCGCCTGGGTACGTGTCTTGTGCCTTCGATGGTGGGGACTTGTCACGATGGTGGCAGGGCTCGCTGCAGTGGTAGCCGGCTTGAGCATTTCTATCCTGGTGTCGATCGCTGGCACGCTGGTAGCTGGCGTCGGGCTTCGAATCCTCGCCGAGGTCGTCGTAGATCGCAACATCCGAAGGCGAGGGTCGCCCATTCAGGGGACTTCCCTCGGTTTCGAGGCGGGCCCGGACGATCGGGCTTAGACGGCTAATACCCCCCACCGGGATGTGCGCCCGCCGCAACCAGCGACGCGAAAGTGTGGTCAGCTAGCCGCCAGCGGTAGCCGTTACGGTTGTTGCGTTCAGCGTGCCGCCGGATCCGCGGGAGCCTGCGACCACTACCGTGTCGCCGATCTTCAATCCCGACAAACTCGCCTTGGATGCGATGCTCACGGTTGCCGCCGGCCCGACCGTGATCTTGACAATTTGACCCTGTGAGTCGCTGATCTCGAGCAGGTCACCGCTAACGTCGATCACGGTGCCCGAGGTTGTCGGCGTTGCAGTACCTGCCGGGGCTCCCCCTGCGCCGATACCTCTCGCGGCACCTCCCGTCGTAGAGCCTGATCCTCCTCCGCCCGCGGTGGCTGCTCCTCCGAATCCTCCCGCAGTGGCGCCGGCAGCCCTTAGAGCGGCAATCCGGCTGGCAAATGCCGAAGTCGTAGTTGAAGCGCCGGTGCCATGGTGCTTCTCGGCGACGACTCCACCCCAGAAACCTCCTCCGAGCGCCAAGAGCATCAGGAGGATTCCGGTGAAATAACGGACCCGCAGAACCTTGCCGCTCTCCGGCATAGCCCACTCGTCGTCGGGGTCATCCGGACGGATGGCGATCGGCGGGATCTGATGTGTCTCGGGAATCGGTACCGGTTGAGTCAGATCCTCGGGTTGCATACTCGGAATCCTCCTGGTTCTTCGATTGGTTGCCTGCATCTGGAGTATGTATTCGCTTTACTCATAGCGCAGAGCATCGACGGGACGAAGTGACGCAGCGCGGTTCGCCGGATAGAACCCGAAGAAGATGCCGACTGCTACCGCAACCACGAAAGCCTCGACGACCGATGTCGGCGTCGCCACCGGCTTCACCCCGACGATCTTGAACCGGCTTCCGATGAGGCCGACGGCGACGCCGGCAAGTCCTCCGAAAAGCGATAACAGCACTGCCTCCGTGAGGAACTGACCGAGGATCGCCCGCCGGGGTGCGCCGATCGCTTTTCGGATGCCGATCTCCCGGGTCCGTTCGGTGACAGTGACCAGCATGATGTTCATGATCCCGATCCCGCCAACCAGGAGGCTGATCGCAGCGACGGCCCCGAGCAGGACCGTGAAGGTGGAGGTTGTCGAAGCGGAGGTGGAAAGGAGGGACTGCTCGTTGAGCACGAAGAACG
The DNA here is from genome assembly GCA_021808425.1 of Actinomycetes bacterium. The sequence goes on along the minus strand of JAKBBS010000001.1, from coordinate 13,229 downwards.
GGAGGTTTGCGACCGTGGTCTGGTTCGCCGATGCGAGAATGTCCGAGGCCTCTTGCTCGGCAGCATTGACGGTCCCGGCCGACTTGGCTTCGACGATGATCCGTTGGAAGTCATTCGTATATCCGGTGAGGAGGCCCTCCGCAGTCGTGTAGGGGATTATGGCTATGTTGTTCGGGTCGGTAGTGCCGGTCGCTGACCCTTTGGAGGCGAGCACGCCTACAACCTGGAATTGGGCTTCATTCTTACCCTCGGTCATGTAGATCTCGGTTCCGATCGGATTCGCCCCGGCGGGGTAGAGATTGGTGAGGACCGTCTGGCCGATTAGGGCGACCTGGGCGGAGTTCGATATGTCGGCGGTGCTAAGCGAGCGTCCCGCCTCGACGGTGTAGTCCTCGGCAGGTAGGTAAGTCGGGCTCGTAGCAGTTACGCTGAGTGTTGAGGACGCCGACTGGTAACTCGCGGTGACCGAGGCGCCGAGCACCGGCGAAACCGACAGGATGTCCGGGGCCTGGTTCGGATCAGACATGGCGGCTATATCTGCGGCGGTGATAGTGGCCGCTCGCGTCTGGGTTCCCGACGTCGCCGGTCCGCGCCCGAATCGACCTCTGTTGGCGATCGTGATCGTGTTCGTGCCGAGGGCCTTGATCCGGTTCTGCACGGCAAGGGAAGATCCATTGCCGACCGCTACCAGGATGATGACTGCCCCGACCCCGATGAGTATCCCGAGAACCGTGAGCGACGAGCGTAACTTGTTGGCGGCGAGTCCCCTGATAGCCGTCGTGAGATCCAGGACGACCGTCATCTGATAGCGCCTGAGTCGGCCTGGTGGCGAGTGTCTACGGTCGTCTCGTCGGCGATGATCAGACCGTCTCGCAGGCGAACGGTGCGCTTCGTACGCGCTGCGATGTCCGGTTCGTGGGTGATCAGAACGACAGTTCTGCCGGCCTGGTTGAGCGCCTCGAAGATGTTCATGACTTCCTCGCTCGAGCGGGTATCCAAGTTCCCGGTCGGCTCGTCGGCGAGGATCAGCGCCGGGTTCGTTACGAGAGCCCGCGCGACGGCAACTCGTTGCTGCTGGCCGCCGGACATCTCGTTCGGGAAGTGGCCGGAACGCTCGGACAAGCCGACCATGTCGAGAGCGGTCACGGCGCGAGCGCGTCTCTCCTTGGAGCCGACACCTGCATAGAGCATGGGGAGTTCCACGTTGGCCAGCGCCGTGGTGCGGGGAATCAGGTTGAAGCTCTGGAAGACGAACCCGATCTTACGGTTGCGCACCCGCGCAAGACGGGTCTCGTCGAGGCCACGCACATCCACCCCGTCCAGCCAGTAGCGGCCGCTCGAAGGCACGTCTAAGCAGCCGATGATGTTCATCATCGTCGACTTGCCCGAACCGGACGCCCCCATGATCGCAACGAACTCCCCTCGCTCGATCACAAGGGAGACACCACCTAGAGCACGCACCTCGGCGTCACCCATCTGGTAAGTCCGGGTGAGATTGCGCAAGGCGATAACAGGCGGGATGCTCCTAAAGACCGGATTGTCAGCTGCGGGGGCTATCACGGTTCAGCCCAGCCCACCCGCGATGCCGCCGCCCGCGAATCCCCCGCCGCCTGCGAACCCTCCGGCTCGGGTAGCAGCCCCGCCGGTTGCAGAGCCAGCGGTCGCCGTCACTGTGGGCTCGACGACTACATCTCCGGCTGACAGCCCGGAAAGGATCTGCGTGGTCGAGTCGCCCACGAGGCCTGTAGTGATGGCGCGCGTCGCCTGCTTTCCGTTGCTTAGGACCGTCACCGTCGAGAAGCGGCCCGCCTTGGTGATAGCCGACGACGGTAGCTCTAAAGCGTTAGAAGCGGAAGCGACGACTACCGCCACGGAGGCGCTCATGCCGTCCTTGACAGTAGCCGGCGGGTTGTCGAGCGTGATCGTGTCGTTGAAGGTCACGACGTTGCTGACGACAGACGGGTTTGGATCGGTGACGGTGACGCTGCCGCTCGCAGTCGTGTTGCTGAGTGCGCTCAAGGTTACCGTTGCGGGCTGGCCTAGGGCGATCTTGACCGCGTTTGCCTCCGGAAATCCTGCTACCACCTCGAGGCTTCCGAGGGTGGCAAGAGTGAGGAAGGCCGACGACGACGTCGTCGAGGAGCTGGCGCTGCTGCTCGCAGATACAGGAGAGCTGCCGCCGCCGGACACGGTTTCACCCACAGTCCCGTTCAGGGCGATCACCGTTCCTGAGAAAGGTGCCGTGAGCTTGGTTTCGCTCAAGGTCTGTTCGTCGTTGGTGACAGTCTGCTGCGCGTTCGTGATTGCGGTCTGGTCCTGGGTCAGGGTGGCCGGATTGACATACCGCTTGGCCTCGATCGACAAGTTCTCCTGGGTGAGACTGTTCTGGGCGTTCGTGAGGGTCGTCTCGTCCTGGTTGACGGTCGTCAGGTCGCCCGACACCGAGGAGCACGGGCTAGTGCCAGACGACCCTGAGGACGTCGCTCCCGTCGAGGTCGAACCCGTAGAGCTCGAGCTGCCGGAAGAGCTTTGGGTCGTCCCGCTCGCGTTGGCCGGCGGGAGCGTAGTCGTAGTTGTGGTGGTCGGAGCCGAGGCGCATGCTGTCTCGTCGCTGGAGAGCTGGGCCTGCGCTCCGCTCAGGATGGCTGCAGCCGTCGAGATCGCCTGCTGGTCCGTCGCAATGGTCAAGTTGTCCTGCGCTACCTGCGGAGGCGTCTCGCCACCGGACTCGGCGAGTGAAAGGTTGCTTTCGGCCGTGGAGAGCTGGCCCTGTGCGCCGGTCAACGCCGTCTGGGCTGTCGTCGAATCCAGCGCGGCCAATGTTTGCCCGGCGATCACGTTCTCGCCGAGTGTGACAACGATAGCGCTGACCGTTCCCGACGTGGAGAAGTTCACGTTCTCCTCTTGTGCTGGCGAGATATTTCCCGAAGCGGTCTCTGTCTGCTCGACCGTTCCTCTCGCCACGGTGACCGTGCGGATGGCGGTGGTCGTCGCAGCCTTGTGGAACACGGTTTGTACCCCGAAGTAGGCGACGACAGCAACGGCGACGAAGAGGGCCGCGTTGAAGATCCAAAGGCGCGGGTTCTTCATCAGCCGGCGAGCGCGGTCGTTGTCGTGGTCGTAGAGCGGGCGGGAAGAAGCGGCGCGCAGGCAGCTCGAGCAGCGGCGAGAACCGAGCTGGCGGTGGTGTCGGGCACTGTCGTGGCACCTGGAACCGTCGGTCCGGGGGCTGTCACACCATGAGCAGTCAGGCAATTGCGATAGGCGGTGAACTGGGGGTTGTTGGGTGCTGCGAAGCGGCCGCCCCCGGGCAACAGCGATCGGCATGCGCTAAAGGCGGCTGAGTACTGAGTGAACAAGCCGCCTGCCGCCTGTCCCGCCCCGGCGGCGGTGCTCCCGGAAGTTGCGCTCGAGCTTCCAGGGGCAGTCCCAGCGGCCGTGGGACGTCGGAAGCCCCTTCCTGCAGCGCCGAAGGATGTCGCTACGTTCGCAGGGACCCCGTGGCTTTCGAGGCAGGACGTGAATTTCGCTCGGGCAGCGGATGCCGTACCTGCGGCTGACGTCGGCGCCGAGGTGGAGGTCGGTGTCGTCTGGGCGGATGTCTTCGTCGATCCGCCTCCGCACGAGGCGACCAGCAAGCCCGCCGCTACGATCACCGCCATCATCGAAGGAGAATTGTGCCACGGTGGTTTGGGTACGGTGTCAGAGCGTCTACGGGCAGGCGTCGAGAGCATCGGCCCAATACTCCGTCGAACAATCTGAAAGACGCCCAAGAAGTTCTTTAAGTTTGGCTGAGAGAGGGAAGAAATTTCCACCCGGAGTGTCCCTCTTGGGCAAAATGGGTCTGTGCCTAACCTCTGAGCGGTCGTAGCCTCAGTCGCCAACACTTGCGGCGCCGACAGATACCGGCGCGTGACATGGGAATGAATGGAGTTCGCTTGAGAATCTTGGTGCTTGGTGGCGACGGCTATCTCGGCTGGCCGACCGCCCTCAACCTATCGTCGGTCGGACATGAGGTCGCGATCGTGGACAACTTCGTTCGACGTCGCTGGGACGAGGAGCTCGGCGTTGACAGCCTCGTTCCGATTCTCAGCCTCGACGAGAGGATAGGCGCGTGGTGCCGAGCATCAGGGAAGCGCATAACCTCCTACGTAGGAGACCTGTGCGACGGAGAGTTCGTCGCCACGACGGTCGCTGACTTCGACCCGGACACGATTGTCCACTACGCAGAGCAGAGCTCGGCGCCGTACTCGATGCTGGACCGCAGTCACGCTGTGTCAACTCAGGTCAACAACGTCGTAGGAACTCTCAACGTTCTGTATGCGATCGCCGAGCACAACCGCGATATCCACCTGGTCAAGCTCGGGACCATGGGGGAGTACGGGACCCCCAACATCGACATCGAAGAGGGATGGCTCGACGTAGAGCATCGCGGCCGAACGGACCGCGTCCTTTTTCCCAAGCGACCCGGCAGCTTCTATCACCTCTCGAAAGTCCACGACAGCCACAACATCGAGTTCGCCTGTCGAATCTGGGGTCTTCGCGCCACCGACCTCAACCAGGGTGTCGTCTATGGCCAGGAGACCCCCGAAACCGCCCTACACCCGGATCTCGCGACCCGCTTCGATTACGACGGCGTGTTCGGCACAGTCCTCAACCGTTTTGCGATCCAAGCGGTCCTTGGCACGCCTCTTACTGTCTACGGCAGCGGTGGCCAGACCCGCGGGATCATCAATATTGTCGACACGGTCGCGTGCATCCGCCTCGCAGCCGAGACCCCGGCAGCACCGGGGGAGTTCCGGGTGTTCAACCAGTTCACTGAGCAAATGACGGTTCGCTCGATCGCCGATACCGTGGCGGCCGCCTGGCCGGGCGACTGCCGCATCGAGGCCGTCGAGAACCCGCGAGTAGAGATGGAGTCGCATCACTACCGTGCCGTTCACACGGGGCTTCTCGATCTCGGCCTCGTGCCACACCTGTTGAGCGAAACCCTGATCGGCTCGATGTTCTCGATCATCGAACGCCACAAGCACCGGATTCTGGCGGAGGCGATGCGTCCGACGGTGAGCTGGCGCTCCACAAGCAGTGCGCTCGCAAGCGCTAACTGACCGGACGGTTCCCGTACACCACGGCGTCGGAGACGACCGTGGCAAACGAAAGGCCTTCGTGGCGGCGCTCGGCATCGGGCTTCCAGTGCTGTTGGGACTGCTCCACGTGGCGCTGGTGTGGCCTCGCTACCACGTAGGCTCCTTCGACGACGACGCCAGCTACATTCTGACCGCCAAAGCGCTTCTGGCGGGTCAGGGTCTGACAGGCCATCTGGCAAGTGGCGAGGCGATAGTGTCATTGTATGCGCCAGGCTTCAGCGCTCTACTGACGCCACTCGTGTGGCTCTGGCCGCACGGTTTCGTGGCGCTCAGGCTCTTCTCCGTCGTCTGCTTCATCACTGTCTTTCCGCTTACTTGGATCTGGCTCGGAAATCACCGAGTCAGTGCGAGACTTCGCTGTGCAGCACTGGTGGTTCTCGCCCTGGGCCCGCCGTTCGCGACCTACGCAAGCATGGTGATGGCCGAAGCCGCCTTCCTCGTGGTTCTCATGCTGCTACTTCTCGCCGTCGACGCCTGGTCGACGACCGATCGCCTGCTCTGCAAGTGGACGTGGATTGTCATCGTCGCTTCGTCTGCGCTCGTGTGGATCAAAGAAGCCGGCATCGGGATCGTGATCGGATTGATTCTCTGGACCGCGCTGCGGCCCGCAGCGCGGCGGCTCGCCCGGGCCTCACTCCTCGCCGGCTGCGTAGCTGCATCGCTCGCCCCCGTGATCATCGCCCGTATGATGCTGGGCAAACCGCTCGCCGGCAGCCTTTACACAATGCAGCTCGGTGTCTACTACCAAGGAGGCCTTTTCAGCCGCCTCCTCCAGGTAGCTCCGCACTCTGTGTGGCACCTGTTCGCGACGGCGATCCCTGCGACAATCGTGCCCTACCTTGCGCCACTGCCGATCCACGGGCACTGGGTTGACGTGTGGAAAGTCCTCTCCTGGCAAGTGTCGATTTGTGCAGGTGTCGGGGCGTACGTCTGGTCGAAGAGGTCCTTCGGCGCTGTCGTACCGATGCTCGTAGTGTACCTCGGCGAGTCAGTCGTATGGCCGTTCGTCAACGAGCGGCGGGCGATTCTCGTCCTTCCGGTCCTCGTCGCCTGGTATGTGATCGGCGCTGCGGCGATATGGCGAACCGTCAGCCGGGCCGCTTCGCGCGCCCGTAAGTCCTCGACGTTCGCCCTCAAGGTGACTGCGTCCCTCTCGGTGGCATGCGTGGTGATTGCACCGCTGGTAGCTCAGATGCCGCGCGACTACCTTTTCGGCTGGAATCAGTCGAGCTCGCAGTTCTCCGGGTCTCGATACGCTAGGTTCCTCGCGGCCCTCGGAGCGCCCGGCAACATCGTGGAGACCGACTATAAGGAGTCGACCGCGCTTTTTACCGGACACCGGACGCAATGGACCGCCTTCACAGTTGCGCACAACTTGTGCTATCTGCCGGCGGTCATGTCTGCTCTCGCCGGCGACAACGCCTCGTACATGTTGAACGGGGATTTCAATAAGCCGGGGGTGCTCGACAGCGGATGTATCAACGCTTTGGTCGCTTACGGCGACTGGGCCGTGCCACTGCTGCACTCCCTACGCGACAACGCCACAGTCTACGAGCTGGTCGGCCCATACAGCGCCAACCCTGGACTCGTAGACATCCAAGGAAGCGAGTCGGTCGGGCCTGTCTTCGCCACAACCGGTCGGTCGGCGTCGCAGAGTTGGTATTTCACCGGCACCTTCCCGGTAAGTCAAGTGTCAGTGGGCGAAGCGTGGGATCCCGTTGGGCCAACGTCGTCGGTCGACCTGCAGCTGGAGACCTCCGCGGGTGTATGGGAGACTGTGTCGTCGGCGAAAGGTTCGGTAGGCGGGGGTGCGTCCGCCGCACCATGGCTCATCCGGTCGTTCGCCACGCCTGTGGAAGCCCAAGCCGTCCGGGTCGTCGTCACCGGTTCCGGCGGCGCGAGGGCGGGTTCGAGCGTGACCCCGGGGGCTTCAGCTGTCAACGTAGCTGCCGTTGGTCCCGCCGGCGCGGGAAGCTCGTAGCGTCCATTTCTAAAAGTCCACCACGTCTTTATCACCACCCGGCCGAAGCGAAGGCCGTAGCGCCAGTTCGGCCCTTTCTTGGTCTCGCCGCCACTCCTCGGGAGGACCGTAACGGGCGCTTCAACCACCCGATAGCCGAGTGCGATTGCGCCCATTAGCAGCTCGGCTGTCTGGTACTGGGCCTGGAGGAGCGGCACCCGTTCGGCGACTTCGGGTCGGAACGCACGAAAGCCGTTCGCCGGGTCGGTTATGCGCGTCCGACTCAGAAACGACACCAGGGCTCCGAAAAAGACGAGGCCGCCCTTTCGAACGCGGTCGGTCGTGTGGCTGGAGCCGAGGCGGCGGGAGCCGTTCACGAAGTCGGCGGCGCCCGACGCTACGGGGCCGGCAAGACGAACCATCTCTGAGGGGTCGAACTGGCCGTCCGCGTCGAGGGTCACGATCACCGCGGCCCCGAGATCGCTCGCCAGTCGATAGCCGATCCGCAGCGCCCTGCCCTGCCCGAGATTGCGATCGAGGCGGTACACGAGTGCCCCGGCCGAGCGGGCGACGCTCGACGTCGCGTCCGTGGATCCGTCGTCGACCACGATGCAACGGACAGCCATCCCGGAGATCTCGGCTGGCACTGCGCGAATCACGGGGCCGATTGCAGTTTCCTCGTCAAGGGCGGCCATCACGACGACGATCGGAGCGCACGTCACGTTCCCGTGCTCGGCCTTGAAGCGCGAGACGGCCTCCTCGTCTATTCGCCATGCGTGGAATGACGGTGTGGAACTGTTGTGTGGCACGGCCCAACACGATAGGCGGGCGACGGCTGCGATAGGGGCTCTGTGCGGGTGAGGGTAGGCTTGCGCCTTCATGATCGACACAAGGCTCCTTCTTGACGACTTCGATGAGACGGCCCGGAGGCTCGCACGCAAGGGGGTGGACATCGCCCTCGTCGACGAGTCCCGTCGTCTCGCTGAGGCCCGGCGCGCTCAGATCCGCCTTGTGGATGCTGGCCGCCAGGAGATGAACACGGGTTCGAGCGGCGTCGGGGCGCTGATGCGAGCGGGTCGCAAGGAGGAAGCAGACGCGTTGCGTCTCGACCTCTCAGCGCGAAGGGCGAACGTCGAGGCGCTGGAGCGGGAACTCCGCCGGGTCGAGGCGGACCTAGACGATGCGATGGCGCGCCTCCCCAACCTGCCCGCCGACGACGTGCCGGAAGGACGAAGCGAGGACGACAATGTCATACTTCGGACCGTTGGCTACGACCCTGACAGTTACGCCGGACGCGAATGGCTACCACATTGGGAGATCGCTGAGCGGCTCGGCATCCTTGATGCGGAAAGGGCCGCGAAGCTGAGCGGAACCATGTTCGCCCTGCTCAAAGGCGACGGGGCCCGACTGCTTCGAGGGCTCACGGCGTTCGCTTTGGACCTTCACCGGGATTCCTACGAAGAGATCATCCCACCCCATGTCGTGCGTGGGGAGGTCATAGCCAAGACCGGGCACCTCACAAAGTTCGACACCCAAGCGTACCGTCTCCGCGACGACGACCTGTGGCTATTGCCGACGGGGGAAGTCGCCTTGGTCGGACTTCACCAAGGGGAGATCCTAGCCGAGGCCGAGCTTCCGTTGCGGTACATGGCCTACACCACCTGCTGGAGGCGCGAGGCCGGAGCTGCCGGCAAGGAGACCCGGGGGATGCAACGCCTGCACGAGTTCCACAAAGTTGAACTCGTGAAGCTGTGCAAACCTGAAGACGGCGAGGCCGAGTTCCACGCGCTCGTAGCCGATGCAGCCCGGCCGCTCAAGGTCCTCGGCCTGCCCTACAGAGTTGTGGAGCTCTGCTCAGGCGACCTGACCTTCTCCGCGTCGAGGGTCTACGACCTTGAGGTCTACTCCCCCGGGGTCGACCGCTGGCTTGAAGTCTCGTCGATAAGCTTGGTGACGGACTTCCAGTCCAGGCGCGGCCAGATTCGCTTCCGGCGCGACGGCGGCGGAGTCGAGTTCGTGCATGCGCTCAATGGTTCGGGGCTAGCGACACCGCGCGTCTGGGCTGCCATAGTCGAGCATGGATTAACCGCCGATGGCACCGTCGTCCTTCCGCCGGCGCTGGCCGCCTACGTGGGCGTCGACACGCTCCGAGGTCGGGCCTGAGCTGCAAACCTTCGGAGTGGGATGCTCACGAGGACTCGACTTGGGCCTTGATCCGCTCCAGGGTCTCGCGCATTCCCCGCTCGTTGGTCTTGGAGCGCATCCAACCAAACAGCGCCCAGTAGGCCTGCATAACAGGCGTAGGCGCCAGCTCGTACGATTCGGTCACATCGGTGCCGTCGCCCGCAGGGCGCAGCTTGTATGACCAGGTGTTAACTGTCCGCCCTCCGGCCTCGACGGCAAAAGTGAACTCCCTCCCTGGCTCTGAGGCCTTGACGGCGCACTGGGTCCAGTAGATCGGACCCCGGCCGTTGCGTTTGACATGACCCCGGAAGCGCGCTCCGACCGCAGGCCCGGTCGCTCCGTCGAGCCATTGCGCTTCGAAGGTTTCCGGGCTGTACAAGCCGATCCTCGTCACATCCGAAAGCAGCTCCCAAACTTTGTCGGCTGGGGCGTTCATGTGAACTGTCACTGATCCGCGCATGTCCGCAAGCTAGCACCGCCCGAGCGGAATGCATTGTGGCAAACTTGGCCGTACTAAGGGCCGCGTGTTCGAGCGGGCCCAAGCGACGACGGGTAGGAGAGATCGTGCTGGTAGCGCTCAATGTCAACGACTTCCTCGACCGGGCCGCGACCGTCTACCCGCAGCGGGTGGCGATAGTCGACGACCCTTCGGCAGCGGCTCCGCTCGGCGAGCTCACCTATTCGAACTTCGAGTCGAGAGCGAGGGGGATGGCGCTCCACCTTGAAGCGATGGGTGTCGGACAGGGCGACAGGGTCGCGATAGTCAGTCCGAACGCAGCCAAGTTCATGATCTCCTACTTCGGTGTGAGCGGCTACGGGCGTGTTCTAGTGCCTGTGAACTACCGCTTGACCTCCGAGGAAGTGCAGTACATCGTCGATCACTCCGGGGCGTCGGTGGTACTGGTCGACCCCGAGATCGCCGAGCCCCTCGCGTCACTTCGCGCGCCACGCAAGATCCTCCTCGACGGCGTCGATGACGCCGAGCTCTTCGCTCCAGCTGCGCCGGGCCACCAGCCGCGCGTAGGGACCTTCGACGAGAACGCGACGGCGAGCATCAACTATACGAGCGGGACAACGGCCCGGCCGAAGGGGGTGCAACTCACACACCGGAACTGCTGGATCAACGCCGCCCTCTTCGGTTGGCACACTACCGTCGGCGAGCGCGAAGTGTTCCTCCATACGCTTCCGATGTTCCACTGCAACGGCTGGGGAATGCCGTACGCGGTCACCGCGATGGGAGCCAAGCAGGTCGTACAACGAAAGATCGACGGCGAGCAGATACTCGGGCGCATCGACCGCCACGGGGTGACGTTGATGTGCGGCGCCCCAGCGGTCGTAGCGGCGGTGCTCGACGCGGGCCGCGCGCGGCGTGACCTAGGTGCAGACACCCCCGGTCGGGACCGGGTCCGAATCGTCGTGGCAGGCGCGCCGCCGCCCTCGAAGATCATCGAGAGGGTCGGTACCGAGTTGGGATGGGAGTTCATCCAGATCTACGGCCTCACCGAGACTTCACCGCTGCTCACCGTCAACAGGGCGAGAGCTGAATGGGACGACCTTGACGCAGCCGAGAGAGCTCAACTCCTGAGCCGCGCCGGCGTTCCAGCGCTTGGTGTGCGCATCGCCACCAACGACGACGGGGAGGTCTTGGCTCAGAGCAACCACGTATTCGCTGGCTACTGGGAGCAGCCGGAGGAGAGCGAGAAAGCGCTCGGGGACGGGTGGTTCCACACCGGAGACGGTGGTTATGTGACCGGTGACAGTTACCTGGTCATTTCGGATCGTAAAAAAGACGTGATCATCACGGGCGGGGAGAACGTCTCGTCGATCGAGGTCGAGGACTGCCTTTACCAGCACCCTGGTGTTGCCGAGGTGGCCGTTATAGGTGTTCCAGACGATCGTTGGGGCGAGACGATCAAAGCTCTCGTGGTGCCTAGACCTGGTGTTGCCGTCGACGAGGACGACCTGATCGCGTTCTGTCGCGAGCGGATGGCCCATTTCAAGTGCCCGACGTCGGTCGAGATGCGCGAGTCTCTGGTCCGGACTGCGACCGGCAAACTCCAGAAGTTCAAGCTGCGGGCACCGTACTGGGAGGGTAGGGACAGACTCGTCTCGGGTGGCTGACCGAGGGCAGCCCACCAGCGACACGACCGCCAGCATCAGGTTGTAGCGCAAGCCGGCAGGAAGAGCTGCTGCTGTCGGTAATGTAACAAGACGATCTGACGGAGGTAAGAAATGCGAAACTTTGCCACTTTGATAGCCCGATCCGTGCTCGGCTCCTACTTGTCGGTGCACGGGGCGCAGAAGCTATTTGGCTCGTTTGGCGGTCCAGGTCTCGACGCTGCCGGGGCAGGCTTCGAGAAAATGGGCCTTCGGCCGGGAAAGGCGATGGCTACCCTTGCGGGCGCCAGTGAGCTCGGAGGCGGTCTGCTGACGGCCACCGGGGTCGCCTATCCTCTCGGCCCCCTGGCTATCGGCGGTGCGATGGCAGTTGCCTCGACAGTCCACCGCCGCCAGGGACCGATGGCGGCGAAAGGTGGCTTCGAACTGCCGTTGACCAACTTGTCGCTGGCGCTGCTTCTAGGTGCGAGCGGCCCCGGGCGTCTTCGACTCGGCCCGCACCTGCCGAAAAAGCTTGCGAGGCTCAGTTTCCTCGGTGGGCTCGCGCTGACGGGGGTTGCCCTCTCCCAGGTGCTGCGCGCCAAGCCTCCTGTCCCCGCCGGGGCGAGCAGCCCTGCACCGAACTCGGATAGCGAAGAGCCCGCGGCGTCGCCGGCCGGTTCGTCGGCTGGCGGTTAGTCGCTAGTGGCCGACACCACCTCGATGCCGGCGCTGTTCATCGGCCACGGCAGCCCAATGAACACCTTGGAGCTGAACCGCTACACCGTCGCCTGGCGTGAGCTTGGGGCAAACCTGGCGCGACCCCGGGCGATCCTTGCGATCTCGGCTCACTGGTATATCGGCGCAACCGCGGTGACCTCAATGGCCAAGCCTCGTGTCATACACGACTTCTACGGGTTCCCACCTGAGCTGTTCGCATTCGACTACCCGGCCCCCGGGGCGCCCGAGGTAGCGGAACAGGTCGCCGAAGTAGCGAAGCCGGTCTGGGTCGGCTCGGACGCCGACAGCTGGGGCTTGGACCACGGAACGTGGTCGGTGCTCGCCCATCTCTACCCAGAGGCGGATATTCCGGTCATTCAGCTCTCGATAGACGCGTCCAAAGACTTGAGCTACCACTTCGACCTCGGGTGTCGCCTTGCGCCTCTCAGCGACGACGGTGTCCTGATCGTCGCATCGGGGAACGTCGTGCACAACCTTGCGAGGATGAACTGGGCGCAACCCGATAGCGGGTTCGACTGGGCGCAGCGCTTCGACGAGGCCGCCCGTGTCGCGATGACCAGTGACCCGGCGTCGGCGCTCGGGTTGGGTCGACACCCAGACTTTCAAGTTGCGGCGCCCACCCTCGATCATTTCCTGCCGCTCGTGTACCTCGCCGGGATCGCCGATGCGCTGGGGCGCCCGGCCGCGTCGTTCACCGAAGGTTACGCCATGGGTTCGCTGTCCATGACGTCGTATCGCGTGGGCGAGTTGTAGCGGGAGCTTCGAGATCTAGACGGTACTGGTCCGGACGGCGCCGGGGCTTGACAGGGGCCTCTACAGGTCGGCGACCGCCGCCACCAGCTTCTGCAAGGTGTCCTTGGCGTCGCCGAATAGCATGACAGTCTTATCGTTGAAAAGCAGCTCGTTGTCGATTCCGGCGAAGCCGGGACGCATCGAGCGTTTGAGGAACACGATGTGTGCTGCCCGATCGGTATGAATGATCGGCATACCATATATGGGGCTTCCGGGGCTGTCGACAGCGGCAGGGTTGACAGTGTCGTTGGCGCCGACCACCAAGGCCACGTCGGTCGTCGCCATCTCCGCGTTCGCCTCGTCCATCT
>JAKBBS010000084.1 GCA_021808425.1 Actinomycetes bacterium | reverse complement strand
ACTGGCACATAGCCAGTGTTCGATGCCCAAAAGGCCTGCGACGAAGCGGACTTCAAGAACGCAAGGAACTTCGCGTCACCCGGGTACGTGTTCGAAGGTGCACCGGACATGACCCACAACGATGCGCCTCCAACGACCGTGTTCTGAGGCGCCGCGCTGTCGCCTGCGACAACCGGCAGCTCAGAAACGCCGAAGGGGAATTTCGCTCCCGCCTGTATAGTTGTCAGGTCGGCTGAACTTTGCTCGTACATTGCGCAGGTCCCGTTAGTAAATAGCGGGACAGTCGAAGTGCTCACACCGTTCCAGATGTACTGGCCTTTCGACGCCATCTGGCCGAGCATCGACAGGTGCGATATGAAAGGCGCCGTGTCGATCTGGAGAGTGACACCTTTCGTCGCCGTGTAGCCGTTGTCGTTTGATGCGTACTGGTAGCCGTTCCAGACTGCGAACTGTTCCATGTCGGTCCACATCACGTACGCTCCTGACGACGTCAGGGAGCACTTCTGGCCGTGTGACGTCAGAGTGTTCGCATCCGCCTGGAGCTGTGTCCACGTCGAGGGAGGTGAAGTGATACCGGCGTTCGCTAACTCCGTTTTGTTGTAGAACAGGACAGGTGTGGAGCTGTTGAACGGCAGGGAGTCCAACTGGTCCGAGCTCGTCTCGTAGTAGCTGGCGGCCCCACCGACGAAATCAGAGGTGGAGAAGGGGATGTTGTTCTGCGCCATCAGCTTGTAGACGGGCACGTACGTCCCTGACGCATCCATGATCGTCGCAGTACCGGCGTCGAAGATCTGCGTCATGTCGGGGGCTGCGTGAGCCCGAAACGCTGCGATCGTGTCCGAGAGAACCTGGGAATAAGACCCTTTGTACGTTGCGGTCACATGGTAGGTGCTCTGCGAAGTGTTGAACTCGTCGACGAGATGATTGAACGCCGTACCCAGGACGCCATTAAACGCGGTCCAGACACTTAAATCAATCGGTCCGCTCGGGGATGCCTGTGCGGTGGCGGTCGTCGCAGACGTCGAACCAGTTGTAGATCCCGCAGACTTCGCCGTACTTGCAGAGTTCCCGCATGCGGCGGCCAGAAGCCCTATGGACGCTACTGCGCCCGTGACCTTCCTGCGATTGATAAGAGTCCTCGACATGTGCATTCACTCCCTCATGAAGTTTCTTCGGATGTCCTTTACCGGCCAACCGTAGGGGACGAACTTGAACGCAGAGTTTCCTTCCGGTATCGCACAGCTGGCGATTGGATGAATTCGAGGTGCCGGTCCCGACTGGTTCGCGAAGGCGGCCGGCGGTTGCGAAGTGGGCCGCCAGGGTCTCGAACCCTGCACCTTGGGATTAAAAGTCCCCTGCTCTACCGGATGAGCTAGCGGCCCGACCGGGCTCGATCCTAGACGTTCACCGCCAGCGGCGCACCCACCAGTGCTGCATCGTGAGCGCCCGGCGGTGGCCGCCGTGGCGTCGGGACCAGGGAATCGCCCCACAGTTCCGGTTATCTTCGCCTTAGCGGGCACAATGTAGGGCGTGTCGAGTCACTCTTCAACCGCCATCATCGCCGACCTCGCCGACCCGCAACGCCTGGAGGCACTCAAGGGCCTCTCCCCGCAGGCAGACTCGCTGCGTGTCGGCTCGTGGGAGGTCGGCGTCACCACGGGCGCTGACGTGATCATCGTCGACGGGACGGACCCGGGTAGTGGACTCGCCGGCGAGATCGGCCGGGCGGTTGCCGACGGAGCTACCCTGCTGTCCCTCGGCGGGGCCTCGACGGGAGCCGAACAAGGTTGGGCCGACCTTGTCGGCCGCCGAGTTGACGCGGAGCTACCCGACGCCGAGTGGTTCGTCAAGGTCGCCGAAGGGGCGTCTCGCTGGGCGGCACGCCTTCCCGGTGAGTTCCCGGTCGGAGGAGCGTTCAGGCCCTTGCAACTCGCCGAAAATGAAACAGTTCTGGCGTATATCAGTGTCGCCTACCGCGACCGGCCCGTCCTGGCGCTGCGCCGCCACGGAGCCGGGCGCATCATCACCTGCGCCCTGACAGCTACGTCCATACTTCGCAGCGCTGCGCTCTCCAGGTTCGTCTCACGAATCGTCGGGGCGGCAAGCCCGGTCTCTCGTACGCTCGGCGTGGGTATCGTCGGCTTCGGGCCTCTTGGGGGGATGGGCCTTCATCACGGGCTCGGCGCGTCCGAAACCCCGGGGCTCGACTTCGTCGCTGTCTGCGACAACTCTGGTGAACGATTGAAGGCAGCTACCGAGAGCTTCCCGAGCATCGCGACGTACTCGGGTGTCGACGATCTCGCCGGCGACCCGGACGTTTCGATCGTCGTCGTGGCGACACCGCCATCGACGCATGCCGAGCTCGCTGAGCGGTTCTTGCGCTCCGGGAAGCATGTGGTCTGCGAGAAACCGATGTGCTTCACCCCTCGCCAAGCCGACAGCCTGATCGAGATTGCCGAGCGAAACGACGTGATGCTGACCGTGCATCAGAACAGACGGTGGGACCAGGACTTCCTGGCAGTCAAGTCGGTTGTGAGCTCCGGGCGTCTCGGCACGATCTTCAACATGGAGACCTTCGTCGGCGGCTTTGAGCACCCCTGCCGTGCGTGGCATTCGGAGGTTTCAATCTCCGGAGGGGCGATCTACGACTGGGGCGCCCACTACCTTGACTGGACGTTGCTGCTCCTCGGCGATGACCCAGTACGGGTCAGCGCGACCGGGCACAAGCGGGTATGGCACGACGTCACGAACGAGGACCAGGTCCGGGTGAGGCTCGCATGGGCCGACGGTCGCGAAGCGGAGTTCGTCCACAGTGACGTTGCGGGGATCAGGCGGCCGAAGATGTACCTGCAGGGAACACAGGGCACCCTCGTCGCACATTACCGTCCGGTCGTACTCGACGTCATCGAACCCGGGATCGGATACCGCTCCACGGTGGCCCATCACGCTGAGGCGCCGGCGGACGTCAAAATGGCGACGTACGCGGGTATCAGCGGCTTGATCGAGGAGACGGTACCCTTGCCCCCCCCGGGGAATTTTCCGTTCCACGCGAACCTAGCGGACCATCTCCTCCTGGGTGAGCCGCTTGCGGTCGAACCTCGCTCGGCACGCAACGTCGTCGCTGTGCTCGACGCCGCGCAGCGCTCGCTGGACGCCGGCGGTGCCGTGGTGGATCTGACGGTTCCCGGGCGCTAGACGGTGAAAGCCCTCGGATCGGCGCCGCCACATGGCTGAAGCAGGGGTGGTGCCACTCAAATGGGGCGTTCTCGCCCCGACCGCCATGATCGCCCGGCTGGCTGTCCTTCCGGCGCTGCGCGCGTCCGAGTCGGCGACGATTGTCGCTGCCGCCAGTTTGAGCAGCGACCGCTCCAGTCCCGAGCTTGCCGGGCTCGAGGGAGAGGTCGCCTTGTATCGAAGCTACGACTCGCTTCTCGGCGACCCGAACGTCGATGCCGTATACATCCCTTTGCCCAACTCGCTTCACCTGCAGTGGGTGGAAGCGTCCCTGGCCGCCGGGAAGCACGTCCTGTGCGAAAAGCCCCTCGCTGTAAGTGCCTCCGACGCCGAGACTATGACGCGGACGGCCGCGGCGGCCGGGCTCGTTCTGCTGGAGGCGTACATGACGCCGTTTCACCCGCGAAGCCGCTCGATATCCGACGTCGTAGCGCACCGCGCTCTCGGCGAACCTCGCCTCGCCCACGCCGTCTTCGCTGGGCGTTTGGACCGTCCAAGCAACCACCGTTGGGACCCCTCGATGGGAGGAGGGGCCCTGTTCGATCTGGGGATCTACTGCATCGCCCCGTTGCTCGCCTTCGGGGGTGGCGAGCCCGAGTCGGTCGCGGCCGTTGCGTGGCACGGGTCTGACGACGGTGGGGGACGCGGCGACGGGCAGGAGCGCAACGACGGCCAGGTCGACACGTCGTTTGCCGGGCTCCTGCGCTTCGAATGCGGCCTTCTGGCGACCTTTAGCTGCTCGTTTGATTCTGCTGAGCGTCAGAGGGTGGACCTTGTGGGGTCGACCGGTTCGCTGTCGGTCGAGAGGGCTTTCACACCCGGCCCTACGGACACCTCCTACATTCGCCGGGGTGCAAGCGACGTAGCCGAGGACTGCCACGTCGGTGGGGGCGAGATATATCGACTTATGGTCGACGAGTTCGCCGCCGTGGTCGCCGGAGTAAAGCCGGCGCTGCACCCGCTCGCCAACACGATCGCGGTCGCCCGGACAGTCGACCGCCTCCGGGCCGCAGCCGGAATCTCTCCAGCGCTCTAGGTGGCCTCGAGTACAGCCTTCGCCGCCCTGCGTCCAGACACCAGCGCCCCTTGGATCGACGGCGTGTCACGCCAGTCGCCGCACACGTAGAGCCCGGGTCCCACACGAACAGGCTTGCGAGTAGCAAAGGGCGGCAGGGCCGCCGGCGCTGCCTCGTCAATGCTATAGGTCCGCAGGAGCCGTAAGGCCTCAGGGGCGCATCGGTACAGAGCCGCCAAACGGTGCCGGACGCGCTCCTCCAGACCGGACTCCGACCTTCGGTCCCCGACCACGCTCGTAGAAATGAGGGCCGATCCTCTAGGAGCATAGAGAGGCGACACCGAACTGATGGGGACCGTGTTTGCGATCAGATCGGGGTGCTCGGCGTCGAGGCGGAGCATCGGATCAACCGCTCGGCGAGACCTGCCAGGGTCGCCGTGAGTTTCTTCCATCACGTGGTAGAACGTCGTGACCCCTCTCCAACGATGTTCTTCACGCCACCCGAGCAGACGGCAGGCGCTCGTAGCGTCGGTCGCCACGATCACCGAGCGGGCATCGATGCGCTCCCCGCCGCTGATCGTCACTGCGCCCGCAGCAACCGACGTCACGGTCGTGTTGACCCGCACGCAACCGGGCGGGAGCCCACTCGCAAGCTGATCAGGTATCGCCTGCATGCCCGTCGCAGGGACGACGACTCTGCCACGCACGAACGAGCGCCAAACCATCCGGGTATAGCGGCTCGACGTCTCGAGTGCCGGATCCAGCAGGACGCCGGAGAGGAACGGTCCAAGAAATCTCGTCTGGCCCGATTCGCTAACCCCGAAGCTCGAAAGGAACTCCGAAGTGGCGTAGTCCGGCGCGGCGAGCTGGCCGGCTACAGGTGCGTAAGCGCACATCGCCGAGAGGCGGACGATCGAAGCTCGATCCTTCCAGGAGAGCAGTCCGTTGCCGACAACATCGGGCAGCTGCCGCCAGCCGCTGAGGGGATCCGCTACGCGGTGGTCCCCACCGGCGAAGCGTACAAGGACTCCCTTAGCGAGCTGGCGGAGGTCCAGCGCTGTGAAGTCGAGCGCCGCTTTCGCCGCCGGGTATGAAGTGTTGAGAACCTGAAAACCGCGGTCGAGTCGAAAGCCCTCCACCACGTCGGTGCGAACTCGTCCTCCGACGGCGTCGGCAGCCTCCAACACGCTGACCGAGCGACCCGCCGCCACGAGGAGCCGAGCGGCGTTCAATCCTGCGAGGCCACCACCGACGACGACAACATCGCGTTCCACTACAGCAGGTGGATCTGCCCGGGGGCCAGCAACGACAGGGCGGACAGTGCGGCCACCCCGACTACAGCAACAACTGCGGCCTGCAATATCAATGCAACTCCGCTCGGTTGGAAATCCGCTGGTCGGCGTCCCCGAAACAGCAGACCGGCACACGCCGCCGACCCGACGACTATCCCGCCAAGATGCGCCTGCCAGGCAATACCGGGAACGGCGAAAGAGAACACGAGGTTGAGCACCAGCAGCACGGTGATCGTCTGGGTCTCCCATCGGCGGGCGCGCGCGAGGACGTAGTACGCCCCCATAACGCCGAAGATCGCCCCGGACGCCCCGAGCCCGGCTTCGTTGATCGGCGCGAACAGGTAAAATGCGACGCCGCCTCCAAACGCCGCCAACAGGTACACGACGACGAAGCGGGTCCTCCCGATCGCCGCTTCGACGGGCGGGCCGACGATAGCAAGGGTTATCATGTTGAGAGCAATGTGCTCGACGCTGGCGTGAAGGAACGCCGATGTGATCAGCTGGAACCATCGCCCCATGTAGTGCACTTCGAAAGGCACCAACCAGTACTTCGCTTCAAATGCCGGGTGCCCGGCCTCGTAGCCGTAGATTGCGACGTTGATCGCGATGATCGCGATGACGGCAGGGGTGATCCGGGTAGCACCTAGCGTCCCCTGCCGGCGCGGCTGCCATCGAACGCTCGGCGAAACACGGGCACCTTCACGCACGCAGGACGTGCATTGCCATCCGACCGGTGCTTCTCGCATGCAGTCAGGGCAGATGAGACGACCGCAACGTCTACACGTCGCACCGGCCACGCGACCTGCATGCACGTAACAGCTCGCAGCCGAACCCGAACTTCCCGGACCTCCGGAGGGCCCGTACCCACCGACGTCTGTCACCTGTCGCCGGCTCCCCTGGCCACCGGCACATTCCAATGGGTTACCACGGGGCTACCACGGTCCCAGTCGAGCTGCGACCATGCGGCGGTGTCAAGCTCGAGCCATCGACCTGTGCTCACCGGCGCCCCAACCCACCTGGCTGCGAGCACACGACCGAAGTGACCATGGCAAACAGCAATGACCTTAGCTTCGCCGACGGATCGCACCAGTTCGATCACACGGTCGGCCCTGGCGCCCACTTCGGCGGACGTTTCGCCTCCTGGCCACGGACCATCCCAGATGGACCATCGGGGGTAGTGCTGGTGGATCTCGGCGGTTGTCAAACCCTCGAGGTCTCCGTAGTCCCACTCCGCCAAGTCGGCTACAACCTCGAACGGGACGAGGCCAGCCAACTCCGCCGTGCGTCTCGCGCGGACTCGGGGGCTCACCAAGACGCGCTGCGCCGCCAAACCCTCGGCGAAGGTCGCCAATGCGGCGGCCTGAAGTTCGCCTTCAGAGGTGAGCTCGACGTCGGTCCTGCCGGTGTGCCGCCCGTCTCTGCTCCACTCCGTCTGGCCGTGGCGAACCACCCACAATACCGCTTCGGTAACTGCCGGTTCGACAGTCACTTAAGCATCGCGCCGCTCGAGGACGTAAAAAGCGACGCCAATGACCACAGCGGTGAAAAGCGCCATCTCCCCCAAGCCGACCCACGCGCTCAGTGCGTGGGTTCCGTGTCCGAGCGAGTAGACCTCCGTGCCGGCGTTAGTCGGCCAGTACTCCTCGATCGGCTGCGACCACGAAGATGGTAGAGCCGCCGCCAAACCCGGGATTATGAACAGCATCGCTACGATAACGGCGATGCCGGCGGCCGCATGGCGCAGAAGTACTGCGAAACCGCTGGCAAGCAGCCCGACAAGCGCCAAGTACAGGCCGGCTCCGATGACCACCCTCAACACGTTGTGCTGGCCAAGAGTCGCGTACGGGACGGTCGGCTGCACCGAGTGGATCATCGTCTGACCCACCAGGAAAGCGGCAAAAGCGACTACCTCGCCGACGACGAGCGATGAAAGAGCCGATATCGTCATCTTTGCTGCCATCATCTTCGTACGTTTCGGAACGGCGGCAAGGCTGGTGCGTATCATCCCGGTCGAGTACTCGGCCGTAACGGTGAGGACGCCGAGAACAGCAAACGCCAGCTGCGCAAGAAGCAAAGGCCGGATGCTTCGCCCGACGGGATCCCACGTTGCACGGATCACCACGTCGCTGTAGTAGTGGCTCGCCGAAACCCCCGAAATCAGGGCGGAAAGGCCGACCCCGAGGACACCCCCGACGGCAAAGGTCCAAAACGTAGACCGCACCGTCCGAAGCTTCGTCCACTCCGAAACGGCGACGTTGGCGAAACTGTACGGTTGCGAAGTCATCGGTCGCCCTGCCCCCCGCTCGCCGAACCGGTGGCGTGGAATTCCACACTCTCACTCGTCAACTCCATAAACGCTTCCTCCAAGGACGCCCGCTGAGGCGCAAGCTCGTGCAGCACCACGCCGGCCTGCGCGGCGATCTCGCCGACACGGGCAGCATCAAGGCCTACAACGACAAGCGCGCCGCTCGGATCGGTTTCTACAGTCGCCCCTTCTTTCGTGAGCAGCTCGCTGAAGCGTGGTGCCGCAGGGGAGCGGACCAGGACCGACCTCGCCGAGCTCGAATCGATGAAGCGGGCCGTGCTCTCGTCCCTTATCAGCCGGCCGCGACCGATCACGATCACGTGGTCCGCGGTCAAGGCCATCTCGCTCATCAAGTGACTCGAAACGAAGACGGTCCTTCCGGCGCCGGCGAGGTCGCGCATTAGCCGGCGCACCCAGGCGATGCCTTCAGGGTCGAGGCCGTTGACAGGTTCGTCGAATATGAGAATCCGCGGGTCGCCGAGGAGGGCCGCCGCGATGCCGAGCCTCTGGCCCATCCCCAAGGAGAAGGCCTTCGCTCTGCGTTTCGCCGCGGCATCCAGGCCAACTATGGCAAGGACTTCGTCGACGCGCCGACGAGGTATACCGTTCGCCTGGGCGAGGCAGAGGAGATGGTTGTAGCCGGAGCGGCCGCCGTGGAAGGCTTTTGCGTCGAGGAGTGCTCCGACCTCCTGGAGCGGAACCGGAAGGTCCCGATACCGGCGGCCGTCGATGGTCACGGTCCCTTTGCTCGGGCGGTCGAGGCCGACGATCATACGCATCGTCGTTGTTTTTCCTGCTCCGTTCGGACCGAGAAAGCCCGTCACCGTGCCCGGTTTCACGTCGAAAGTGAGGTCGTCGACTGCGAGGGTAGCCCCATAGCTCTTCGTGAGGTTGCGGGCCTCGATCACTCGTCCTCCATTTCCACAACCATCATTAATACTCGCGGTCAGAACAGAGGTAGGTTCGCGACCGCAGTGGACAGCGACGAGGCAACAATCGAGGTGTGCGACCTGACGGTTCGCTACGGGAGGAAGGTCGCCGTCGATTCACTGGACCTCAGGGTAGCGTCCGGGGAGATCGTTGCCTTGCTCGGGCGTAACGGGGCGGGTAAAACCTCGACCGTCGAGACACTCGAGGGATACCGTTCTCCGTCGGCGGGCCGTATCCGCGTCCTCGGCCTCGACCCCTCGGACCGCCGCTCACACCGGGCGCTGGCGCAGCGAATGGGCGTTATGCTCCAAAAGGGCGGGGTGTACCCGGGGATGGGGGCAGGTGAGGCCCTGAAACTGTTCGCGTCCTACTACGCCCGACCGCTAGATCCACAAAGCCTCCTGGACGACCTCGACCTGGGCAGCGTGGCGCATACACCATGGCGGCGAATGTCGGGTGGCGAGCAGCAGCGGTTGTCGTTGGGTCTGGCGTTGATCGGCCGGCCGGAGGTCGCTTTCCTGGACGAGCCGACCGCCGGCGTGGATCCTCATGGGCGGCTAGTTATTCGGGAAAAAGTTTCCACTCTGCGCAACTCGGGGGCCGCGGTGGTGGTCACCACCCACGAGCTCGACGAGGCCGAAAAGCTCGCGGATCGCATCGTGATCATGGACGGGGGCAGGATCGTCGCCTCGGGGAGCCCCAGGGATCTGCTCGCCTCGACCCCCACCGCCGGACGTGTCCGTTTCGACACGAGGGAGGGACTCGACACGAACTCCCTGGCCGAACAACTATCGGGGGCTGTCTACGAGAGCGCGCCCGGCAGCTACACCGTTCAACTCCAAGGCGACGGCGCAGCAGCGGATACCCGTCACGCAGTCGCGGCCGTCACGTCGTGGCTGGCTGAGCTCGATCTCCCGCTCGCAAGCCTGCGCGTCGGCGCGACCCTAGAGGACGTGTTCTTGGCCCTGACTGAACGCCCGACAGGCGTGGACGAGCTGTGACACCTGTCGCAGACAAGCTTGCCGCCGGCGGACAGGGGGGTCGGCGTGGCGTGAGGGTCTGGAGGGCACAGACCGCCGCTGAGATACGTTCGACGCTCCGTCGCGGCGATGCCGTCCTGCTCAACGTGGCGATACCCGTCGGGATACTCGTGTTCTTCTCGCTGGTCAAGGTTCTTCCGCTCCCGCCGGGGGTGAGCCACCCCGTTGACTTCCTCGCCCCGGGAGTGCTGGCTCTTGCCGTGATGTCCTCGGCGATGGTCAGCGTTGCAATAGCGACCGGGTTCGAACGTCAGTACGGGGTGCTCAAACGTCTCGGTTCCACTCCGCTCGGCCGGCCGAAACTGCTGGCAGCGAAAATAGCCGCCACTGTGACCGTCGAAGTCTTCCAGGTAATCGTGCTCAGCGCGGTGGCGGTGGCACTCGGTTGGCGCCCGAATGGTCCGCTCGGCTTGGCGGCTGTCGCACTCCTGTGCGGTACCAGTGCATTCACGGGCATGGGCTTGCTGATGGCCGGGTCGCTTCGCGCCGAGGTCACCTTGGCTTTGGCGAACGGACTTTACCTAGCGCTTCTGCTTCTAGGCGGAATGATCTTCCCAATCTCGAATCTGCCAACTGTTCTGCGCTACGTCGCCGAAAGCCTCCCATCGGGCGCCCTCTCGCAAGTACTGCACTCCAGTGTCAACGCAGCGGCCTCTCAAAGCTGGGGTGAGTGGCCGGTACTGGTTTGCTGGGCGGTCATCGCTCCTGTGGCCGCAGCAAGGACGTTCCGCTGGGAGTGACTGACTGCAGCCGTCGCCGCCGGTCGGAGTCGGCCTTCAGTGAAAGACCAGAACGTCGACTGCCATAGCCGCGAACAGCACGGTCACGTAGCTGATGGACCAGTGGAAAAGCGTCATCGCCGACTGCTCACTCGGCCGGCGCCACAGCCGGGCAGCGAGTAGGACGAAGGCCGCTCCCCCGAGCGCGGCCGCACTCCAGTAGAGCGGCCCGAGACCGGCCGCCAGGCCGAATGCGGCGGATGCGACGACGACGAGGACCGTGTAGAAGAGGATCTGTGCCGTCGTCTTCTCGATCGACGCTACAGCCGGAAGCATCGGCACTTCGACGGAGCGGTAGTCGTCCCGGTATCTGATTGCAAGAGCCCAGAAATGCGGGGGTGTCCACAGGAACATCAGCGCGAACAGGACAACCGGCGCCAACCCAATGCTACCTCGGACGGCCGCCCAACCCACGAGCACTGGAACCGCGCCGGCCGCGCCGCCGACGACGATGTTCTGCTTGGAGGTCCGCTTCAGCCACATCGTGTAGACAAACACGTAAAAGGCCGTCGCACTCACAGCGAGAAGGGCTGACAGCAAGTTTACGGTCGCCCACAACTCGGCGAATGCCGCCACCTCCAGCCCTACAGCGAAGACAAGGGCTTGGGTGGGAGAGATCAGGCCTGTAACCAGCGGCCTATTACGAGTGCGGCGCATTATAGAATCGATGTCACGGTCGACGACCATGTTGATTGCGTTTGCGCCCCCGGCCGCAAGCGTTCCACCGATGAGCGTCGCGACCATAAGGGTCACCCGGGGCAAACCCCGCTCTGCTACGAACATCGTCGGGATGGTGGTGACCAGGAGAAGTTCGATGATCCTTGGCTTGGTCAATGCCACGAATCCCCGTGCACGCGCCGCCGCAGACACGTCGAGCGATGCTGGTACGACGACGGCCATCAGCCCCATGCTACGCCAGGGCTGCGCACTCGGACAAAGCGGGCGCTGGTCTTGGCTCACTGCGTGGCTCTAGCATGAGCGGCGATGGAGTTATTTTCGGGTCGTCGCGATCATTTTCGCGTCACCCCCGACGCGTTCCGGCGAATGGCGTTCGCCGCTGTCTGCGTCCTGACGGTAACTATCATCTCGGGTGCAGCTGTCCGCCTGAGCGGATCGGGTCTCGGCTGCACGACGTGGCCTGACTGCACCTCCACCAGCGTTGTCGCGCCGCTTCGCTTCCATGCGTGGGTCGAGTTCGGGAACCGCCTCATCAACGCCGCCGCGACGGTCGCGTCGATCGGTATCCTCGTGGCGGCTCTCCTGCGCCGACCGCGTCGGACCGACCTCACCCGGCTGTCCGCCGCGATGCTCGGAGGACTTGCAGCGGAAGTCGTCGTCGGCGGAATCGTGGTGCTGAGCAAGCTCAACCCCCTGCTGGTGAGCATCCATTTCTTGCTTGGCCTGGCCTTCCTCGCCGTTGCGGTCGTGCTGCACGAAAGAGCGAAACTTCCCGATGAAGCCGGACATGCCACCCCCATGGTCGGTCGGCGCCAGATAGCCCTCGCCCGAACAGCGATGGGCACTTTGGTGGTGGTTGCGAGCCTCGGAACGGTGGTCACTTCGACCGGTCCACATGGCGGAGCACCCGGCACGCCGCGCTACCACTTCTCCTTGCATACGGTCGCGCAGATTCACGGGACCTCGGTCGAGGTCCTCCTTGCAGTCACCTTGGCGATGGTGTGGTCCCTGTCGAAAAGCGGAGCCCCGCCCCAGGTGATGAGGCGAAGCTTCGTGATGTTGCTCGCGCTCGGCGCCCAGGCGGCGGTCGGGTACGCGCAATACTTCGCAGGTGACCCAGTCGGCGTCGTGGCCATCCACATAGCCGGTGCCAGCCTTCTCGTGATAGCAACAATCAGGTACTATCTGGGGCTTTGGTGTTATCCCGCTGTCTCACCTACTGCTTCCGTGGCGCCTATTGCACCTGCGGGAGCTGGCGCAGGCATCCGGTCATGAGTTACAACGCCACGTTGTCCTCCTCAGCACCGGCAGAGGTGATCGAAGCTGCTTCTGACACAATCACGATTACCGACGCTCCTTGGAAAGTGATTGTTTGGAACGACCCCGTTAACTTGATGTCGTATGTAACTTTCGTTCTCCAGAAGCTCTTCGGCTACAGCAAGTCGAAGGCGGAGAAGCTGATGCTCGACGTGCATCACAAGGGCAAGGCGATCGTCTCACACGGATCACGGGAGAAGGCGGAGATGGATGTCTTTCGCCTCCACGAGCACGGATTGTGGGCAACGATGGAGTGCGACAGCTGAGCCCGCTCTTCACCACGCGGCTCGTCAAATGGGATGGGCGCAGCGCAACGTACAAAATTTCGCTAGACGAGAACCTGCGTCGCGTCCTCGGCGAACTGATGGAGCAGATGCTCAATCTCCTCAGCGACCCTGAAGCACCGTTGCTTCATCGATTGTTCCCGCCCGCCTACAGCAAGCCGGTCGACCTTGAGCGCCAGGATGAATATCGACGGCTCATGCAGGAGGATCTCGTCGAACGCCGCCGCGGAGATTGTCAGACCGTCATCGACTCGATCAAGGAAGAGCACCTAGACGAAGAGAAGATGATGGCGTGGGTTGCTGCGATCAACTCGATGCGGCTTGTCCTCGGGACCTACCTGGATGTCAAAGAGGACGATCCTCCCCGCCAGCCGGAATCCCAGGAGGAGTCCGCTTACCTGTGGCTGAGCTTCCTACTCGAGGAGTCCATCGACGCTTTGTCGCGCAACAGGTAGCACCCGGTGCCGCCGGAAAAGTGGACTCACCGCGACGACAGCCCTCCAACACCAGCAGCCTGGCGCGACGAAACAGACCGGAGCCAAGGCAAACTTGTTGACATGAGCTCATTCCCGCCCTCTCCCATCCTCGTCGACGTCGGTGAAGGCGTCGAGCTTTCGGCGCTCACCTGGAATTTGAACGGAGCCGAGAGACCGGCTCTACTCGTGCACGGGCTCGCATCCAACGCGACCCTGTGGAGCGGTGTAGCAGAGTCGCTGGCCGCGGATGGTCATCCGGTGGCAGCAGTCGACCTGCGTGGCCACGGTCACTCCTCCAAGCCCGACGTCGGCTACGACTTCGCAACCATCAACTCCGACCT
>JAKBBS010000372.1 GCA_021808425.1 Actinomycetes bacterium | reverse complement strand
ATTCTGCCCGCTCAACCGCACGTCCGTTCCCCCGGCGTCTTCCGGGCGACCGGTTGGGTGGCCGTTGCCGCGCGAAGCTGTCCCCGATGTTCGTGACGAACCACGTGCTAGCGGGCGCCCTCATAGGAAGGGCCCTGCGCAGGCATCCCGTTGCAGCGTTCGGCGTCGGGGTGGTCTCGCACTTCGCCATGGATGCGTGCCCGCACTGGGGTATGGGCGACGACGAGCCGTTTTCCTGGGAGCGTTTCTACCCGATCGCACGCTGCGACGGCTGTCTCGGGCTTGTCGCGATGACAGCGGGTCTTGGCTTGGCGCCGGGTGCGAACAGGAAGGCGAGTCTGTCAGGGATGCTCGGCGCTGCGGTGGTCGACGCGGACAAGCCGATGCGCTACTTCTTCGGCTGGAATCCGTTCCCGGCGGCGGTGCAACGGCTGCACACCCGTGTCCAACGCCAAGCGCCGAACCGGATGGGTGTCGAGTTGGCCGTCGGAGCGGCGCTCGCCTCGACGGTCGTCATGCTGTCTCGTCGCGACCGGGCACGGGGCTAGAACCTTCCGGAATCCCATTCCGCCGCACGACGCGCATCGCATCAGACCTACCCGGCAAGCTCGTACCAGTCGTAGCGCGCGGTTTTTAGGTCGCTTAGTTGGCTGCGGCCGACCGCCTGGATGCAGTTGAGCCATGTGTAGTCGGCATGACCTGTCTCGAAGGTCGGCGTGACGTAGGCCGGACTCGAACCGACGCGCGTGGTTGCGTCGGTGCGGCCGCGGTACTGAATGACGATCAGTGCACCGTCGTGAGTTTCGACCAAAGCTCTTACGTCGATAGTTGCGACTCCGGCCGAGACGGTCACGTAGTCAGCGGCCTGCCCTACGAGTTGGGCACGGATCCGATCTCCGGTGAGGACCATGCCGGTGACCTGGGCGACCCAACGCTCGCCGGCGGGACCAGTTCCGACGAACTTCGCCCGGTCGATGGTGAGGTCGACGGTGCAAAGGGGCATTAGAGTAAGAGCTGCTGTCATCCCGCCTCGCAGAAGTATCGGTCAAGGATCTCGCGGAGATACATCACCCGGGCGTCGTGGTCTTGCACTGGAACGGCGATGCTATCGACTCGGTGAGCGTCCATGCCAAGTTGGTCCCTTATGCGGTCGGGGCGCCATAACCTCACAGTTCATGGTCACCTCGAGAGGAACAGCGCCCCGCACCGATCGAAGCAGCCGCCGCCGCCAAGAGATACTCGACTCCGCGCGTCGCGTGTTTGAAGAACGTGGGTACCTCGAAGCGACTGTGGCGGACATTGTCGACGCGTTGGGAGTCGCCCGGGGAACCTTTTACACGTACTTTGCGTCCAAGGACGAGGTCCTCCAGGTGCTCGTCAACGACATGTCCGACGCGCTCTTCGACGCAGCGACGCACCTCGCGCAACACCACGAGACGCCCTATCTCGCCCTCGAAGCGACGATCCGTCAGTTCGTTCACAGCTACCGGGAGTGGGCGGCCCTAATCCGGAACCTCGAGCAAGCCCTCGCCTACAACAGCGACTTTCTAGCAGTGCGCCAGGAGATCCGGCGGCGGTTCAGTCAACAGCTCGAGTCGGTGATCCGCCGTCATCAAGCCCGGGTTCCCGATCCCGACGGGCTCGACCCAAACACTGCCGCGTACGCCCTCGGCGGAATGGTGGACGACTTCGTGCATGGGGCGTACCTGCTTACGAACTCCGAGCCGACGGAGGCGGACATCGTGACCCTATCCATCATCTGGGCTCGCGCCGTTCTACTACCGGTGGAGCGGGGGATTCAGGAGTAGCTGGCCTAGCCGCATGGTGGTTCGGATCGCCGCCCCCAGATTTGCTTTCGCCGCTCCGACGGCCGCCTTCGGGCCTCTCATTGATAGCGGCTAAGCTGCTTGTTGTCGCTTCGCGACGCCCAGCGCTCGTAGCCCAATGGATAGAGCATCTGACTACGGATCAGAAGGTTGGGGGTTCGACTCCCTCCGAGCGCACTCAAGAAAGTCCAGGTCAGAGGGGGTGTCCTGGTCCTGCGAGTGATCCTCGAAGGGCTAGGTGGAGCCACAGGTGGAGCCACAGGCCCGCCACCCGTCTTGAGAGCGCACTTCATGGCTTTCCATGTTGTTGCCTCACCCAATTTTCCGACTTCCAAAGGCCGTCCCGCCGGTGAGGTATCCACCCCCTGCGTGCCCCTCGGAGCAGCCAGGTGGAGCCACAGGTGGAGCCACGGAGGGACCGTCCCAGGTCTCGGGAGCCCTGAACTGCTGGTCATCGGCACCCGCCTGATCAACATGAAGCACCCTCCTGGGAGCTCATGTTCGGTGCCGAGTCGAGTCACCGAAGATGGTAGGTGCCGCAGGGGATCGGTGAGCGAGCGGTGTTCTGCTTTGTCTCGGACGGCTACAGCCAACTTCACCCGCGCCATGTTGTTCATTTCGCGACGTGCGGCGAAGTTACGGTGACCGGACCTGTTCTCCGACGAACTCGGTGGCGGCCTCGGCGAGCTGGCGCAGGCCGGCAACGGTCGCCAGCGCGTCGCCGGCCACCTCGAGACGGTGGACACTCGAGACGGTGGTCGGCGACGGGAAGGACAACCGAGGCCG
>JAKBBS010000371.1 GCA_021808425.1 Actinomycetes bacterium | reverse complement strand
AACGGTCGATGTTGTCGTGGTAGCTGACCCAGGTAGCCTCGTCGCTGAGCAATCGGCGGCCGAGAGCGTGGATCGACGCGGCGCTGTCCGAGAACCAAGGTTCGGCCATAAGGTCCAGGCCCGCAGCGGAGGCAACCGCTGACGTCGCTAGGACCGGGGTCCTGGCGTCGATCGCCGCGAGGAGCGGTCCGGTGGCACCTGTCCCATAGCGGCCGGAGATGATCGCCAGCCGTGATACCGCGACACACGCGGCAGCGTCGGCTTCGTCTACGAGGCGGGCGCCCACGTCGGCGGCTGCGCGCCTGAGCCGGGGAGAGAGTCGGTCTCCGACCACGGCGACGGCGAGCCCGGGCATGGAAGCGCGAAGCCGAGCGACCGTGTCGATCGATCGTAGGGCGCTGTCCTCGCTGCCGGCGGAGACGTCGTAGGTTGCGGACGCGAACACCGTTACACCGATCCGCTTTTGGAATGGGAGGTCGGCCGGCGACGCGGCGAATCGGGGGGCCATGAGGTACGAGGGGCGCCCGGTCGAACCGGCCATCCACTCGGCGTCGCTTCGCGTCGCGCACAGCGACGCGTCGAAGCCGTCCAGTGCATCGAGGAGGTGGCGCTCGGAGAGCTCTGCCAGCAGCTCGACGCCTTCTGATTCGCCAAGGTCGACGAACGCCCGGCGTGAACGTGTAGCCCTCGAAGAGATGTGGTCGACGCAGAGGACCTTTGCGGCGGAGGGCTGCGAGTCCGCCAGCCAGGCCATGACGGGGGAGTCGAGAGCGCTTCGGGTCACGAAAATGTGGCTAAAGGAGCCCCACCGGGAGAACAGCCATCCCGCCCAGTCCGCCGGGCCCGCTACTACCTCCACACCGCGAGATCGCAGCGCTGCAACGGAAACGTCCGCGCCGTGCCCGTCGAGGACAGCGACGCTGAGCGACTTTGCGCCGACAAGTCTCACCAGCCCGTCGACGACGTCGAAGGCGAAACGGTCGTCGCTTCGCAGGCTGGGCCGTACCAGGTGCTCGCTTACTACCAGGACAGTCGCGCCGGTCGGTCGGACCATCAGCGCTGGCCGCCGCGAAGCAGGCCATAGGCGCGTCGAGCCGGCGAGAGAAGCCGCATCGTCTTGGTGGCCATCACCGCTTCGTAAGCCTCCGTAGCGGAGCGGGCGGCTTGCTCGGCTTCCTCGCGTTTGCGCTCCGCGCGCTCGACGAGCATCCCGGCGCTGTCGTCAGGGGCGGCGCCGCCTGCCAGGGCAATTGCACGACGACCGAGAGCGTTGCGCTCCGAAGCCATGCGCCGAGCCGAAGCGGCGTTCGCCCGCTCCAGGCGCTCGATCCGTCGGCGCATCCCCGACAGCGCCTCGGGGAGGCTCGCAGCGAAACGGCGGGTAGCGGCGCGCTCCAGCGACGAAGCTAGCTCGTCGAAGGCGAGGTCGATGGGAGTGGCGACCTGATCGTCGACGTGGCGGTCCTCGGCTCGTTTGGCTGCAATCTGCACGAGTGGCAGAAGGTCGCTCGGTTTGGACGCTACGAGGTCTGGGTCGCCGCTGCAGCGAGCCAGGCGAGCCAGGTCAGGATCGCCTTCGACGCACAGGAGCGGCCTGTGCAAAGACAAAGCGATGGCGGCCGGCCCGGCGCAGTCGGTGACGACCATATCGGCGCCGGCGATTACCGCGAGAAGATCGATCTCGGCGAGGCCGTCCACGATGCGGGCACCTTTTATGCTCGACGAAACTGTCTTGGAGGCGCCAGGGTCCGCGTAGGGGCCATGGGAGGCAAGCACCCAGACTGCGCTATCTGAGTCCGTGGCGAGCTGGTCGACGACGCGAGACAGGGCTCGCACTCGCGCCTGGTTGGCCGAACCGGCGGAGACGAGCATGTACTTGGGGGCGGTAGGTATTTTCCCGGCGGCGCGCAGGTAGTCCAGGCGGAGGGAAAGAGACGTGCCGGCGGCGACCCGCTCGGATAGCACCAGGAGGTCGGGGAGTGCGGCGGCCGTGTCGAGTGTCCGGACCGGGCAGCCGTGAGCTTCAATACTCCCGAGACCGCTAGGAGCTGTAGCGGGGTCGACGACGACGAGGGCGTCGAAGTCGTGGGCGATGTTCGCTGCGCCACCTCCGCGGAGGCTCCCTAGGTGTTCGACGGGCTCGCCCGACCAGTCCGCAGCGTTCGCGGCGAGGTCAGGGCTGGTGGGGTCGGGGCTCGTCGGGATGGCGTTCGTCTGGGGGGCGCCCTTCGCGTCCTCGCCGATCGCTACCAGTCGGACAGTGCTGTGGAGGAGCCTACGGCGCAGCTCGGCGACCGTCACCGACGTGCGCAGTGACTGCCAGGGGGACTCGGAGCTTTCGGGGTGTGATGTCGCGGCGAGGACCCCGACGCAGGGCGGAGCGACAAAGCCCTGCGCGAGGGCCAGAAGTTCCTTGACCTGAGCTCCGAAAGCTTCGAGCTCCTCGCTTCGAGCGGCGAGCAGCTCGAGCATGTCCGAGGTCGCCACGTCGGCTTCGGGTACCGCCCGTAGCACGAACTGGTAGGTGAACGACTCGGGATCAGCGCGTACCCGCTCGACCACCTCCGCCGAGAAGTGGTCCTCGGTTAGCGGGATCTCCGTCGTGAACGCGTCG
>JAKBBS010000083.1 GCA_021808425.1 Actinomycetes bacterium | reverse complement strand
GCCGGGCTTTTCAGCGCAGGGATAACCGGCCTCAACGTCGCCTACGACAGTCTCCTGTCGGACTGGCAGTACTACCTCGCGCACGACAATGCCGGCAGGCCCATCATCTTTCTCGGCCACTCCCAGGGCGCGGCGATGCTGATAAGGCTGATCTCGGAGCAGATCGACCCCAATCCTGCTCTCGTGAAGCGCACCGTCGTCGCTATCCTCGCGGGCGGAAACCTCCAGGTGCCGACCGGGGGCACCGTCGGTGCGACGTTCAAGCACATCCCGTTGTGCACCTCGCTCGCTGTGACAGGCTGCGCCATTGCGTACTCGACGTTCGGATCCCCGCCGCCGTCGGACTCGTTGTTCGGCCGGCCGGGCACCGGGGTGAGCCTTATGTCATTGGAGACGACGTCATCGGGACAACAAGTCGCATGTGTCAACCCTGCTGCCATCAGCGGAGGGTCTGGTCCGCTCTCGCCGTACTTCCGGGTAGGCGGCGCGGTCCCCTGGGTGACCTACCCCGGTCTGTACAGCGCATCGTGTATGAGCTCGGGTGGGGCGACGTGGCTCCAGGTCAATGCGGCTCATGTGAGCGGAGACACCCGCCCAGTGGTCAAGGCGACGCTCGGGCCGACGTGGGGCTATCACGTATATGACGTCAATCTTGCCCTCGGCAACTTAGTCAGTGACGTTGCCATGTTAGAGTCTGCATACAAGTCCTGACGGAAAGGTGGCCCTACATGAGGGCGAGCGTGAGAAGGCAGGTCCGTCTGGCGCTGCCCGCTGAGCGAGTGTGGGAGCTTATCGGCGACCCTTCCCGGCTGCCCGAATGGTTCGACGGGATCGTGTCTGCGACCGTCGAAGGGTCGTCTCGTACCATCGTCACGGGCGCCGGTATCACAATGCCCGAGCAGATCGTGACAAACGACCCTCTGCAAAGACGCTTTCAGTACCGGATCACCTCCCCTCTCATGCGCGAGCATCTCTCGACAATCGACGTTATGGACCTGGGTGATTCGACGAGCCTCGTGTCGTACTCCGCCGACGCAGATCCGGCGTCGATGGCGCTGGTTATCGCCGGCGCGGCCGGCGCGGCACTTCGCAATCTCCGGCGGGTTTTGGAGGAGGATCCAATGGAGGCAAACTCCTGATGGGCCGCAAGATCCTGCTCGTCACCACGGACCAGCAGCGCTACGACACTATCGGTGCCAACGGCGGAACCATCGGGCGTACTCCGGTGATCGACGCCTTGGCAGCGGGAGGGTACCGCTACGAACGGGCTATCCCTCAGTCGGTCGTTTGCATGCCGTCTCGTTCGACGATCCTCACCGGCCAGCACCCGAGCACCCATGGCGTCTGGATGAACGGAGTACCGCTAC
Organism: Actinomycetes bacterium; assembly: GCA_021808425.1. The sequence continues at coordinate 12,510 of JAKBBS010000083.1, read as the reverse complement.
CACCTGACGCACCTTCCGTAGCAGCGCTCCTACGCGGCGCGGGTTACCGCACGGCGCTGATCGGAAAAGCCCACTTCGAGCCGCTGATCGATCCTTTTATGCGATTCGTCGAGAACGCCCTGGCGCAAACAGGCACGGAACCGTCAGGTGGTGCTCATCGAGGTTTCGAGCATCTCGAGCTCGCAACTCACGGAGCGGCGGGACCGCTGCACTACGCCCGTTGGCTTCGGGAGAATCACCCTGAGTTCGCGGCGATGTTCTATTCCGCACTCGACGGCAATCTTCAGGTGAACTCGACCGGCGGAGGCGAGACGGGCGCACCGCAGGTGCACTTCAACGCGGTCCCACGTGAGTGCTATCACACCGACTGGGTAGCCGACCGCACGATCGCCTGGCTTTCGTCGCTCGACGCCTCCGACGATTGGTTCGCTTGGATGAGCTTTCCCGACCCGCACCATCCGTGGGATCCCCCGCAGGCGGAAATGGACCGGATTGACTGGCGTGACGTCCCGCTCCCCGCGGGATACCCGCAGTCGGCGTCCGAACGCGAGGCGATACTCGACGGTAAACCGCGCCATTGGAGGATGTGGTACGACGGGACCCTGGTTTCAAACTTCGAGGCGCCGACCGCCTGGGTGCCTGCCACCTTGACCGCGGAGCAGGTACGGGAGGTAAATGCCCGTAACGCAGTGGAGTGCGAGCTGATCGACGAAGCCTTGGGACGGGTCATGGGGGCAATAGAGACTCTTGGCTGGGGCGATCAGGCGGACGTCATCTTCACTACCGATCACGGAGAGTTCCAGGGCGACTTCGGGCTGCTCTTCAAAGGCCCCTACCACGTGGACTCCCTGATGCGACTTCCCCTGGTCTGGCGCCCGGCCCGGGTCGCCTGCGGTGCGCCCGGAGTGGTGTCGTCGCCCGTCGGGCTGGTGGATCTGGCTCCGACGATCGCTTCTATAGCCGGCCTCGACAAGCCGGAGTGGATGCAGGGCCAGGTGCTTCCCTGCCCGGACACGACGCCTGAGTCCGACTATCCGGGTGGCGCGCCTAGGCCATTCCCACGAGATTCCCTCAGGGAAGAGGTGCTCACCGAGTGGGACAGCGAGCTTTACGGTGTCAGCGTGTACCTGCGAACGGTGAGCACCGCCAGCTGGACGTGCACCGCCTATCTGCCGGGCACTCTCTACGACGGCAGCGAAGGCGAGTTGTACAACCTCGCGGACGACCCGCTTCAGCGGCTGAACCTCTGGGACGACCCCCGCCACCACTCGCAGCGCGAGGATCTGCTTGCCTTGCTCAGAGAGCGACAGCCGCCGCAGCGCTCGCCGAGACTGGAACTAGAAGCGCCGGTGTAGCAGCATTCCGGGATCTCAGGCGTGCTGGCGAACCCCGAACGCGATTATCAGCCCTGCGATCACGAAGGACCCCGCCATGGTCGCAAACGCCGCCGGGAAGCCGGCAGTGTCGATGATCCACCCGAGAAGCGCTGTCCATAGCGAACCCACGCCGTAGGCGATCGCGAAGAACACGCCGAATGCGGCGCGGGCGTCTCCTTTCGACGTCAAATCCGAGAAGAGTGCTTGGATCAGCGGGGACTCCGTGTAGGCGAGCAGGCCGAGCGCTAATCCGAGCGGGACAAGCACGAACATCGATCCGCTCGAGTAGCCGAACGCGGCGATGGCGGCGGCGCCGGCCATGTAGGTGACGACGAGGGTGGACCTCCGCCCGAAGCGGTCCGCGAGCGAACCTCCGACGAGCGGGCCGGCGATGCTTGCGGCCATGACGACGGTGAAGATCGCTCCGACCGTGATGGCTGACAGCCCGAGATGGGTCTTCAAATCGGCGGGTATGAAGGTGCCAAGTGTGCCAAGGCCGCGACCTCCAGCAGCAACGGTCGAAGCGGCGAGAACCGCGATGACCCTTCTGTTCCGCAGAAGTTCTCGAACTGATACACGCTCGACATCCGAGTGTTCGACAGGAGCCGGCTGTTCCGCCGGCAGCGCAGCGGCGACCAGCAGAGCACCGACTGCCAGGAAGGCGGTTAGGACCACAAGCGCCCAGCGCCATCCCGCTGCGGCGATGACTGCAGCGACGATGAGAGGGACGGTCACCGTCCCTGCGCTGCCACCTGCGGTGTGCACGCTCAGAACTGTCGAGCGGCGGTGGGGGAATCGCTCCGACAGGTACGCCGAGCCGACCGGATGCTGGGGCCAGCTGGTCAGCGCTCCGAACACCCGAGCGAGGGCGAACAGGCCGAAACCCGGCGCCACCGCGCCGAGGATGGCCGACAGTGCAAGCCCGGCATTTTGCGCGCCGAGCACGAGACGGGCGCTTGCCCCCCGAAGCAGTCCGGCGGCTCCCTGGAGCAGGCCTCCGAGGATCCCGGCGATTGTCAGGACCACCCCGAGCTCCCCGTAGGACACGTGCAGGGCGGATATCACGAACGGGTACGTCACGGCGAGCCCTGCGACGTAGAAATGTTGGATGCCGTGCCCGACGCTCATCACCACAAGTGCGCGACGATCCTCCGGTCCTTGCAGCAGGGCCACCTTGCCCGGCTTTTCGGGACGGGACTCGGCGGGGCGGTGCGACCTTGTGTTCACGGCAACGTCGACTCTACCGGCGGCCGGCTTCGTGGCGGTGTGGTCGGTGGACAACTTCTCGGCGGAGGTTCGCGTGTCAGCTCCCGACGAGGCGTCTTCTCAAAGTTGCGACGGCGTCCACATCGAGGGCGCCTGGACCTCCCGACGTGGGCGGCTCGGGACGGTAGGTCTCCCCTGCCATCGCTGCGAGCGTGGCGGTGACCGACATCCTGAGAGCGTCCAGGTCGTAGCCGCCTTCCAGCATCACCACGAGTCGACCCGGTGAGGGGGCGAAGGCGGCGACGTCTGACGTAAGGTCGCTGTAGTCCCCGGCGCTCCACGCGAGATCCGCGAGCGGATCCGCCCGATGCGCGTCGTATCCAGCGGAGACCACGATCCATGTCGGATCGAAATGTTCGACAGCTGGTGCTGCCACCTTCCGGAGTGCCTGGCGCGCCACGTCGCCGGTGGCTCTCGCCGGTAGAGGGACGTTTATGGTCAGGCCCGGTGCCGCAGGCCCCCCCGTGTCTTGAGGTCGCCCGGTTCCCGGATATGCCGGCCATTGGTGTGTCGAAAGGTACATGACCCGCGGATCGTCCCAGAAGATGTCCTGTGTGCCATTGCCGTGGTGCACGTCCCAGTCGACTATCAGAACTCGCTCACCTCGACTAGCGAGGGCGGCGGCGGTTATCGCCGCATTGTTGAGAAGACAGAACCCCATCGCTTCGCTTGCTGTGGCGTGGTGGCCGGGTGGGCGCGCCACGACGAAAGCACTTGCCGCTTCGCCTCGATCCAGCGCTTCGATGGCCGTGAGGCCGCCCCCGGCCGCTAGCAGGGCGGCATCCCACGAGCCCGGCGATACATGCGTGTCGGCGTCGATGTCGCCTCCGCCGGCTGCGATGTAGTCCCGAAGCGCATCGACGTAGTCGCCGGAGTGAACTCTGAGAAGCTCGTCGCGTGTGGCTGCCCTGGCTTGGCATCGGCGAAGCGCGCCCTGCAGTCGGGGATCCTCTGCGGCGGCCTCGACAGCCCTCAGGCGCTCTGCTCGCTCAGGGTGGCGCCATCCCGTGTCGTGCAGGTCGCCAGCGGAGCCGACTTCGACCATTAACACGGGTGTCACTGAGTCAAGGCTAACTGCCGCACCGTGTTACTGCCTACCTGTTCGCCATTCCTGGGTCGGTGTTGCTCCCGGCGGTCCTCTGGCTGCAGCCCGAGGCTGGCTAGGGTTGGTGGCGCGATGGATTTCTCTCAACTAGGCGATACAGCGCCCACTGGGCCTTCCTTCGTCGATCTTGTCGTAGACGAGGCGGAGCTGGTTGCCACGGTCGACGACCAGCGCAGGGAGATCCCCGGTGGATGGGTCGCCATCTCCGGCGGTTTCGTGGTCGGCCTGGGCGATCGACGGGAGCGGCCACCGCAAGCTCGAACGACGCTGTCAGCCAAAGGGTGCCTGGTAACGCCGGGTCTCGTCAACACCCACCACCACATCTATCAGAACCTCACCCGCTCATTCGCCCCCGCAGTCAACGGCAGTCTCTTCGACTGGCTCAGCACCCTCTACCCGGTGTGGGCGGGACTCGACGAGGAAGCCGCCTACCTTTCGGCTTGGGTCGGCTTGGCGGAACTGGCGCTCGGCGGCTGCACCACAACGACGGACCATCTGTACGTCCATCCGAAGGGCGGCGGCGATCTGATCGCTGCGGAGATCACCGCAGCGAAGGAGCTCGGCATGAGGTTCCATCCGACCCGCGGCTCGATGAGCCTGTCGGTCAAGGACGGGGGACTGCCACCGGATTCCGTCGTCCAGGATGACGACGAGATTCTCGCCGACAGCGAGAGGCTCGTTTCGGCATTTCATGACCCGTCGCCGGGCTCGATGGTGCGGATTGCGCTGGCACCGTGCTCGCCTTTTTCCGTGACCCCCGAGCTGATGAAGCGAACAGCCGAGCTGGCGGAGCGTTTGGACGTGCGGCTCCACACACACCTGGCGGAGGACCCAGACGAGGACCACTATGCGCTGGAGACGTTCTCTAAGAGGACCATCGAGCACTTCGAGGACGTCGGGTGGATGACGTCTCGATCATGGGTGGCGCACTGTGTGTATCCCGACGGCGCCGAGATCGCCCGGCTCGGGCGCGCCGGGGTCGGAGTCGCGCACTGCCCGTCGTCGAACATGATGATCGCGGCGGGCATCGCACCGGTCGCTGAGCTCAGAGCCGCCGGATGCCCGGTGGGGCTCGGATGTGACGGGTCTGCTTCGACCGACCACGCCTCGCTTTGGATGGAGGCGCGCACTGCGTTGCTACAGGGACGTCTGCGCGGTGGACCGACCGCGATGGGCGCAAGGCAATCGTTGGAGATAGCTACGAGAGGTTCCGCTGCGTGCCTCGGCCGCGACGGCGAGATCGGCCAGCTTGCGGTGGGAAGCGTCGGGGACCTCGTCTGCTGGCCGCTCGAAGGTATCGCATTCGCCGGAGCGCTCACCGACCCGATCGAGGCGTGGCTGCGCTGCGGTCCGCTCGGCGCCCGCCATACTGTCGTCGCAGGAAGGCCGGTCGTCCGCGACGGGCGATTGGTGAGCGACGGCACAGAGCGCATCCTGAACCGTCACCGACAGGTAGCGGCGAGGCTCCAAGGGGTTAGCCCCGTCTGGCGCTAGGTCGTCCTCTCTCCTCGTGCGGCCAAGAGCAACTCCAGCACTTCGACCACCGCCGCCGAGCATCCATTCGACGAGACGTAGTCGGCCGCCTCGATGACCTCGGCGTCGGCCGTCGAGACTGCGACTCCGAGGCGGACCGTTTCGAACATCGCTATGTCAGGGGTCGCGTCTCCCACCGCAATGGTCCTCTCGGGGGAGACGCCCATTTCCTTGAGGGCGAACAGGAGCCCTTCGGCCTTGGAGGATCCCTGCGAGTCGACGTAGAGCACGCCGCTCGGATTGTGGTATTCCATGGGAAGGTTCGTTTCGAGTGTCGCCAGTTCGCGGAGGACCCGGGCCGCCACGTCGGGCTGCGTCTTCGCGAGGATCACTTGTGCTTGGACGCCTGCGGGCAGTTCTGTTACCGTCCGGACGGGCACACCGAAGCCGTAAGTCTTTTGCGGGTCTGCCCCTTTCGGCTCAGCCTCGCCGACGGACCAGTGCGTCTCGGACAGGTCCGCGTCGCATTGTATCACCGACGGTGCGAGGCCGCCGCGAAGGAAGATGTCGACGACGGATCTGACCGTTTGGGCGGGGATCGCAGAGCGGCGGAGTGCTTTCGATCCGGGCGCATCGGTGACAACCGATCCGAAGTGGACGACATGCGGGGCCCGCCGGCCGGTCGCTGCTTCGAAGCTCGTTACCAGATGTTTGACGCCCTCCCACGGTCGTCCGGTCACGAGGACGAAGTCGATCGGGGTAGGGTGCGACGCGAGAGCGTAGTGAAGCGCGACGATCTCTGCGGAGACGATCTGTTCGTCTTCAGCGAGCAGCGTCCCGTCGACGTCCAGCGCAATGACGTCGACGGCACGGAAAGGCTCGAGAACGGCGTCGTTGCTTGCCGACCCGTCATGTGTAGGCGTTGGGAGGCGAGGTGTGCCCACCAGGCAACGCTAGCGGCTGGCCCCACCTTGCGGCGCTCGGGGCATTGAGGCTTTGAGCAGGCGCGACAGTGCCGTGAGCCGTCAAATTTGGTCAGGATCGTGCGGTCAGAAAAGTCTTGTACCAAAAAGTGCGTTTTCTAAGCGAAGGCTGGAACCGGATCTATTGGGGACGAAGATCGTGTACCAAAAAGTGCGAAAAAACGCTTTAAATTGTCAGGCTGTATCCGGCCCGCGAAGATCCTGACCAAATTTGACGGCTGTCGAGGGCATATTACGGAGCCGAGGGGCGCAGATTAGGACGAATCCGGGCAAGTCGCCAATGATTGCCAGCGGCTAGTGACGGAATACTTGCCGCCAACTGCTTCGAGCGGTTCCCATCCGAGCAGTGGCACTAACGTGACACGACGATGGCTGAGCCGCCCGGGACGCGCCAGCTGCTGGCGCTGACGGCCGCAGCGTTCCTTGTGCTGGCGGCCGAACCGCTCTACGTCCTCGTGGACACGGCGGTCGTGGGCCATCTCGGTTCGCTGCAGCTGGGAGCTCTCGGGCTGGGAGGCACGCTGCTGTCGTTGGTGGCGATGCTCGGCGGTTTCCTCGACTACGCCACCACTGCGAGAGCAGCTCGATGGTTCGGCGCAGGGGAGCGCGACAGGGCTATCGACGAGGGGGTAGCGGCATCGGTGCTCGCCCTCGGTGTCGGCGTGGTTGCGGTGGCGCTCGGTGAGATTTTCAGCCGACCGCTGCTTGATCTCCTCGCTGGCGGCCCGGGCGCACTCGAGGCGGCCGCCCAGCACTGGTTTCGCATAGCGGTTCTCGGGGTTCCGGGGATCCTGCTTGCGCTGGCAGGTAACGGTTGGATGCGCGGCGTCCAGGACACGCGTCGGCCCGTCAGGATCGTCCTCGCAGCCAACGCTATGTCTGCGGTCGCGTCGCCAGTTCTCGTGTACGTCATTGGACTCGGGTTGGTCGGCTCGGCGGTCGCCAACCTTGCAGCTCAGGCATTCGCCGGCACCCTGTTCCTGTTCGCCCTTCGTGCGCAACGGCGGCCGTGGTGGCCCCCCCCGGGGGTGCTGGCGGCGTATCTGGTCCCGGCGAAAGACCTCCTTCTTCGCAAGGCGGGGTTGCAGGCGGCGATGCTTGCAGCGTCAGGTGTGGCAGCGCGGATGGGCACCGCCCAGGTTGCCGCCCATCAGATCGGCTTCGAGTGCTGGTCGTTCGCCGCATTGCTGCTTGACTCGTTTGCGATCGCGGCACAGTCGCTCGTCGGCGCCGCGCTCGGGGGCGGCGACACTGCATCGGCTCGACAGATTGCGTGGCGCGTGGCGCGCTATGGGCTGGCAGCCGGAATCGTGCTCGGGGCCGTGCTCGCCGGCGGGTGGTACGTGATTCCCCCTGTGTTCACCTCGTCGGGTGCCGTGGTCACTCAGGTACACGTTCTCTGGCCGTTCCTTGCGTCGATGCAGCCTGCAGCGGGAGTAGTGTTCGCTCTTGACGGTGTCCTGATCGGGGCCGGCGATGTCCGCTATATGCGCGACCTGACCCTGGTCGCAACGGTCGGGGTGTACGTTCCGATCGGGATTGCCTCGTTGCAGCTGCAATGGGGTATCGGTGGGCTGTGGGCCGGCTTGGCCGCGTCGATAGTCGTCAGGTTGATCGGGATGCTCCGTCGGACGTCGGGGGAGCGTTGGAGCGTGGCCTGAGTTGTTGCTCAGCTGCGATTCCGCCGGTAACGGTCGGGAAGCAGGGCGGCGTCGATGTCTCCGCCGAGAGCGACGGGCGGCCGCTCCGCTACCGATGGCCGCTCCGCCTCTCGCTGGGCCCGGCCGGCCGACGGCACTCGTCCGTCCCCCGGCGAACTGTGGAATGCGCGCCAGCGGTGCCAAACTACGAACGCCACGGCGGCTACCGCAGCCGCACCGAGCAGGTAGCCGGCATCGCTGAAGCCTTTCATGATCGACCGCCACGAGCCTCCGATCTCGTATCCGATCAAGGCCATGGCGCCGTCCCAGAGCAGAGAGCCGAGGGCCGTGAGGATCCCGAACCTGACAAGCGGTACCTCAGCGACACCGGCCGGGACGGCAACAAAATTCCGGATCACCGGCAGCAGCCGGCTGCCGAAGACACCCCACCGCTCGTGACGCTCGTACCAGCCCTGCGCCCGGTCGAGGTCGTGCGTGCTCATCAGCACGTACCGGCCGTAGCGCGCTACAAACGCCCGGCCGCCATAACGACCGACAGCCCAGGCGACGTAGGCGCCGACGATCTCCCCGGCAACCCCTACTACGATCACCGCTGGAAGGCTTAGCTTGCCTTCCGCCGCAAGGACACCGGCGAAGCCGAGGGTGAGCTCGGACGACGTGGGCACGCAGCACGACTGCAGCACGGACAGGATGAAGATAGCGGCGTACCCCGAGGACGCCACAAGGTTCGTTACGTTGAGGAGTCCGACCATGACAAGCCCTCCGAGGGAAGACTAGCGCTCAGGCAGCGGCCCCGGATACGCCAATTCGGCGGCTTGCACCATCTGGTTCGTCTTGCGACGGATTATCAGAATCCCGACGACTACCGCGACGAGGGCGACACCTCCGAATACGAAGCTTGCGACGGTCGAAAGCTTGTTGACGGTACTGCCGAGGCTATAGGGCACGAAGCTGTAGAGCGCTGCCCACACGATCCCGCCGGCCGCGTTGAACGGCAGGAAGCGCCGCCACGTCATCTTGAGGGTCCCGGCGAGAAACGCTGCGTATGTTCGAAGGACAGACACGAAACGACCAGCGAACACGACGATCGAACCGTAGCGGTCGAAGACGAGACGCCCAACTTTGACCTTCGAAGCATCGAGACGGATATACCGGCCGTAACGCCGCAAAAGGCGATACCCCCCCCTGTCTCCAATCCAGAAACCGATGTTGTCGCCGAGAACCGCCGCTGCAGCCGCGACCAGGAAGATCACAAGGATCGAAAGTTTGTGCGTCGTCCCTGCGTAGATGCCGGCCGCAACGAGAATCGTCTCCCCAGGCAGCGGAACGCCGAGGCATTCGATCAGCACGAGCAGGAAGACGGCGCTGTAGCCGTATGTCGCTAGGAGGTGGCTTACGTTCATCTGCTGGCAGTATCGGTGAGGTCTAGCCGGCCAGAGTCTTGACCGGTGATCCGGGGGCGCAAGGCCGGGGATCGTACGGCGTCAGGTTGTCTACGCTGGAGCTGGGCGCCTGGTTGCCTACGGTCGGAGGGCGGATCGTGGTCGACGAGCTCGGGATGCTGCCCGTATTGGCGGTTGTTGCGGTTGTGGCACCCGGCGAGCTCTGCGAAGCGGACACCACCGAGAAGTTGGTTCCGGCTTTGAGCGTAATTGTTCCAGCAGGCAAAGCTGGGTCGGGTTCCATGACGACCGCGCCCGAGAGCTTCGAAAGCACGGACATCGCTTGAGCGAGGCCTCCAGTCGGGTATTCGATGACGGTCTCGGCGGGATTGGCGGGAATCGGACCGTTCGCAACTGTGCCGATCGTGAAACCGTCAGCCGCCAAAGCCTTCGCTGTTACGCTAGCGAGGTTGTAGCTCCCCACGATGTTGAGCACGTTGACAGCTGTGGGGGTGACGGGGGTGGGCAAAGCCCCCGAATCCCACTTGGCGATCGTCTGGTAGTCGTTGGGCTGCACCGGGAAGTCGACGTCACCCATAGATGCGCCTCTGAAGTAGTAGTTGTTGAAAGTGGTGACGGGGAGCGTCGTCTCGGGTATGGCGCCGGGGTTTATGTGGCCGTAGGTCTCGGCCAAGCTGATCAGCTGATTCTTCAGGCCCGGGTCCATCGTCACCTGATTTATTACCGCGCCGATGAACCGGTTAAGCGTCAAAGGGTTTGTAAGTCCTTTGGAGATCGCCGTCGACAGCAGTACCCGGACGAACTCGTGGTCTCTCACTATTCGGGCGAGATCCGATTCAGGGTCGTACGGCCACGTGGAGACCGGGCCGATGTAGCCGGGAGGGTCGTACTGCAGATGCCGTGAGCGCACCAAAGCCAAGGCCTGCGCCCCGTTGATGGAAATGCAGCCGGTGCTCGTAATGTTGAGCTGCGACTGAAGGTCGTAGAGCTTCTGAGGGAAGTCCATCGTCAGGCCGCCGAGAGCATTGACCGTGTTCTCGAACCCACTGAAATTGATCTCGACGAAATGGTTGATCGGGATCCCGAAGTCCTGCTGGATGGCCTTGACGAGGTTGTCCGGGCCGTTGACCCCGTCGTTGAGGGCAGCGTCGATCTTCTCCCACGACAACACAGGGCTTCCGGTGGGCATGTGTGAGAACAGGTCGCGGGGGATGGACAGAATCGACGCCTGCTTGGTCTTCGGATCGAGATGGAGAACCATGATCACGTCGCTGAGTGACCCGGAAAGAAGCTGCGGGTTGCCGAACTGTTGGATGTCGGCGGGGGTGTTGAGACCGGCCCGACTCTGGTTGCCGATGAGCAGGATGTTCTCGGGGGCCCCCGAGGAGGTGCTGGTTGGTTGCTGGTTCGTCCCCGTGTTATTTCCCTGCGACGTGAGGTCGGGGGCAGCGAGAGTGTGAATCGAATCGATGCGGTAGCGCACATAGGCGTAGGCCCCGCCGACCGCAATGAGAGTGATTGCGACGAAGATGTTCGCCATCACGAGGAGTCGGCGAGGCCAGTGGCGTGTTGGTATAAGCGGCGTATCAGGGTGCTTTCGAGCCTGTCGCTCTGCAGATCTGCGCTGTCTCCGTGATGGTTTGGCGTGCATTCCTATCCAAGTGATCCAGGGCTCACGACCCGATTGGGGTTACGACCCGATGGGTTTCGGACCCGACGGGCTTCGACTCGGCGAGCTTCGACGCGGTGGGGAAGCCAGGTCAAGATTACGGGCTGGGGCGCTGTTTCGGTTGTCACCCCGTCCTGCGTTGCAATCGTCCAGAAATATATGAGAAGAAAATAAAAATATGTTTGCTCGCCACTCCGTCTGGTCGATAATGAAGACAGCGCACCGGCCAGTTCCCCCCCTCTGGACCGTGAAGCGCTGATGCGAAGGGCCCGGTATCCCCCCCCACCGGGTCCTTCTGCGCGTAAGGGGTTCGATCAACGTAAGGGTTCGATCAATTGAGGAGCGCTGTTCTTTGATGTCCTCGTTGGGTAGCGTCGTAGGGTCATGACCAAAGCCGCGACCAAATCGTGACCGTGCCGTCCGGGCGCCAGGCGCGCCTCGAAGCCCATGGACAGTCCCTCGTCGCAGTCGAGGTCGGTGGTGGACTCCGATCCTATCGCCACAACGGTATTGACATCCTTGATGGCTACTACGAGGACGAGGTCTGCCCTGCCGGGAGCGGCCAGCTCCTCGCTCCCTGGCCTAACCGGCTGGGCGACGGCCGATTCACGTGGAATGGCCGCGAGTACCAGCTGCCGATCACCGAGGTATCCAAGAGCAACGCCATCCACGGACTGGTGAGGTGGGCGAACTGGACGCTGCCCGAGCCCGAGACGCTTCACTCCCCGTGGACCGCCGGAACCCCGGTCGAGCACGTGACGGTCTCGCACCGTCTGCATCCTCAGCCGGGTTGGCCTTGGGCACTGGACTTCCGCGTCGTCTACCGCCTCAGCGAAGGAGGCCTCGAAGTCCGGACATGGATGACCAACCTTTCGACGGAGGCCTGCCCGGTCGGTATCGGCTGGCACCCGTACATCCGGGCATTCGGTGGGACGGTGGACGATATCCTCCTGACACTCCCGGCCAGGGCCGCGTACCGCTCCGACGATCGCGGGCTGCCTCTCGGCCCCGTCTCTGTCGATGAGTTGGGATTGGACTTCAACGACGGACGAAGGATCGGCCGCGCCCGACTCGACGCAGCCTTTACCGATCTGCAGCGCGGAGCAGACGGCCGTTGCGTCGTCCGGATCGAATCGGAGGGTAGTCCGATGGTAAAGCTCTGGATGGACAGGCAGTTCACCCACCTCATGGTCTTCACTGGTGACACGATCAGCGATGAGGGCCGGCGCCGGCGCGGCCTTGCTGTCGAGCCGATGACCGCCGCTCCCGACATGCTTCGCAGCGGGGACGGCCGTCAAGTGCTAGAGCCGGCCAGCACGCTTGAGGCTGCGTGGGGGATCCAGGTCGGCTAGACCGCGGCTTGACCAGAACTGGTCCGAAAGTGCTCCTTGCCCGGCCCGACCCCCGAGCCCGAACGGGCGAACGGGCGAACGGGCGAACGGGCGAAGGGGCGAACGGGCGAACGGGCGAACGGGCTCAGTGCTCGAACTGCTGCTCCTCGGTGGATCCCACCAACGCCAGAGTCGAGGCGCTCCCGCCGCTTAGCGTCGAGGCGACATCGTCGAAGTACCCGG
>JAKBBS010000370.1 GCA_021808425.1 Actinomycetes bacterium | reverse complement strand
CGGAGGCCGCGGAACGCTCCGCGGCGATATCGGGCGTCGAGAGCGCTGCGCCCGACGGCACCGCGCCCGACGGCACCGCCCCCGGAGAACCGTGACCGAACCCACTCCGGCGGAGTCTCGGCGGGACAACGTCCGATCTCTCGACCGTCTCATGTTCCCGAAGCGTATCGCTATCGCCGGCCTGTCCGCGCGGCCGCGGGCGTGGGGCCAGATGGCCTACCGCTACTTGATGGCGGGCGGTTTCGCCGGCGAGGTGCTCGCATACCGGCCCCGCCACGAGGAGACCGGCGTGGCGGCCATCAACGACTTCGCGGAAGCGGGCGAGATCGACCTCGTCGTGGTCGCAGTCCCCGCGGCGGGTGCGGTCGAAGTGATCCGCGAGGCATCCAACGCCGGGGTCGGGGCGGCTGTGGTCTTCTCGTCGGGGTTCGCAGAGGAGGGCGGCGACGGGATAGCCCTGCAGGCAAGTCTGGTGGAGGCTGCGGCAGGGATGCCAATGCTCGGACCGAACTGCCTTGGGCTCGTGAGCGACCCTGCGAACGTGGTGGTGTCGGTGTCGGCGTTCCTCCAACGCCCCCGGCGTAGCGGACCGGTAGGGCTTGTGAGCCAGTCGGGCGCGATGGGCTTCATCCTGGCGGAGCACCTTCGCCGTCGGGGAGTCGGATTCTCATTCTACGCGAGTACCGGCAACGAGGCCGCACTCGGTGCTTCGGATCTGCTCCGGTACATATCCGCGCGACCGGAGGTCAAGGTCGTCGGCTGCTACCTGGAAGGGGTCCGCGATGTGGCGTCGTGGCGCGAGGCGACCCGACAGGCTCGCGAGGCTGGATGCGAGGTCGTGGTCCTCAAGGTGGGAAGGTCGGAGGCCGCGGAGCGGGCGGCGCTCTCGCACACCGCGTCTGCTGCGGGAGATGCGGAGATGTTCGACGCTGCCGCACGAGACGACGGGGTGACGCTGGTCGGCGACGAGGAGTCTTTCGCCGAGGCGGTCACGGCGCTCACGAGGCCGGTGAGGCTTCCGGCGCGCCCCGGTCTCGCCGTCATCACGATGTCGGGCGGGGGAGGAGCGATGATCGCCGACCAGCTCGGGCCGCAGGCCCGAGTCCCCGCCCTGGCGGAGCGGACCAGGACCTCGCTGCGCTCCCTTGGGATCGCCCTAGCCGGGGACGGAAACCCGGTGGATCTGACAGGAATGTTCTTCGCTCACGTCGACCGGTTGGACGAAGTCATCTCCACTGTCAGTGGAGATGACTCGATCGACGGGACCGTGCTTTACTTCACCTTCGGTGATCAGCTGGTGGAGCACTACAGGAACCTGGCGGCCACGCTGGCCGATCGTCCGATCCCGACGTGGTTGGTCTGGGCCGGCGCGCCCGACGGGGAAGTCGAGGCTCAGGTCGGATCTGCGCGGGTCGTGGGGAGTATCCCTGCCCTCGCCCGGGCGCTGGCAGCGCAGCCGCGCGAGTGCCGGGTCGAATTCGGGACTGTCCAGGCCCACAGGAAGACGCACGGCGGCGGCAGTCTCCCCAAAGGGTCGGTCCTCACGGAGGCTGGACTGGCGCCCTGGCTCAGCGCCCGCGGACTGCCCTACGTGGACATGGCAGTCGGAGACAGCCCCGGTGAGGTCGTGGACGCCGTAGAGCGGCTCGGGATTGTGCCGCCATGGATCGTCAAAGTCGACCATCCAGGCGCACCGCACCGGGCCCGCCTCGGGCTCGTGAGCGCCGGTGTGCGAGACCCTCGGGTGCTTAGCGGTGAACTCGAACGCCTCCATGGCATCTCCGAGAAGCTCGGCTTTCACGGAGCCCGTCTAGTTGTAGAACCCATGGTTAGCCACGTCGGGATGTTCTCGCTCGGGGCGTTGCGCCACAGCCAGTACGGCCCGATGCTGCTCGTGGGACCAGGCGGCGACCAGGTGGAGGCCCGGGATGCCCGTAGGGCGGCTGCTTGCCTGCCCCTGACAGATCGCAGCCTTGCGGCGCTTTGCGATCACGCCTCAGGCGTCGCCGGACGGGAAGTCACCCCTCAGGCGCTCGTCGGGCCGCTTCTCGCTCTAGAGTCGCTACTCGACACCGACGCGTGGGTGCTCGAGGTCGACGTCAACCCGGTGCTGGTCACGGCGTCCGGGGCATTGATTGCAGTGGACGCCCTCGCCGGCAGGGGAGGCGTCCGATCCGAAGAGCCACAACCAAAGCCCGAAGGGAGCTCCAGATGACCGACCGCAACTCCGTCAGTGCTGCAGGTGAAGCCGAGGGCGCGGATCCCGCCGCCTCGCGAGCTATCAATGGCAGGGCTTCTGTCGATAGGCAACGCGCTTCGGGCGGCACCTTGCGCGCGCCGCGCAGAACCTGCGGTCGTCTGACAGCAGGCCTCGGGGGCCTGGCGCTTCTGGCGGGAATCCTTTCCGCGTGCGGGAGCTCTAGTCACTCCGCGAGTTCGAGCGCGACGACGGCGTCTGGTGGAGCAGCGACCACGACAGCGAACGCTTCCACCTCGGCGCCGGCGAGTTCCGGGGCGGCGGTGTCGATGAACCTGGAGATCTACCTCGGCTCGTTCTACACGTGGCTGCCGTACATCGCCTCGGCGGAGGGATTCTTCGCTAAGAACGGTATCAAAGCGCACGTCATCGGCATCACAAGCGG
>JAKBBS010000082.1 GCA_021808425.1 Actinomycetes bacterium | reverse complement strand
GATTCGAACCCGCGACCCTCACCTTGGCAAGGTGATGCTCTACCAGCTGAGCCACGTCCGCAAAATGCTCTTCAACCCTATCAGAACCCGCGCGCCCCTAAGCAGGTCACTTCGTGATGGTTTCGATGCAGTCAATGTAAGGATGCGCAGCACCGAGGTTCGCTATCTCGACTCCGACCGCGCCGGCCGGGCAGGTCTGTCCCGGCGGGTACGAGGCGATGGCGGAAACCACCTTCGCCGACGCGTTGGACGCGCTGCACGCGACGGGCGTGGCGCTGTATCTCGGGTGACCGGAGAAGGTCCCGTTGGCAACGAGGCACTTACCGACGAGCGCCTGCGCCTGCTTGGCTTGCTGGGCCGCCTGGTTGTTGCCCGGGGATAAGCCCTGGTAGACGGCATAGATGGTGGCAGCGACCACCAAAACCACCGGCAACAACCGCCACGGTGTCCGCCACGGTCGCCTCGACACCTTCGTCGGCACACCGAGAAGCTGCCAACGCGGCGGTAGCGGAGGGGCGTCCACGCCGGCCGCCCAGCGCACCCAGCGCTTCGAGTCCTGGTCGTAGAACATGACGCCCGCAGAATCGCGATGCCAGTGCACCCCACGATGAACGACGTTGTTGTCCGGGTCGGTTTCGCGAAGCGGCCGGTCGTCACCGGACGACTCGGACACGTCACCCGCGGACGGGCTCACTTGAGCAGGCGGGACATCCGCCGGTCCGCGAGGACCTTTCCGCCGGTCTGACAGGTCGGGCAGTACTGGAAGGACTTCGACGACAGTGACACCTCTCTCACCGTGTCTCCACACACCGGGCATGCAAGGCCGGTCCGGGCGTGCACTGCCATCGACGATTTCTTGTCCGCTTTGAGCTCGCCGGCGCCGAGGTCTCGTGACCGCTCGACCGCTACGGCCAGGGTCTCCACGAGAGCACCGTGCAAACGAACGGTCTCGTCGTCTGTCAGTTTTGCTGCCAATTTAAAAGGTGACAGATGCGCAGCATGGAGTGCCTCGTCGGAGTAAGCGTTTCCGACACCGGCAATCAGCGCCTGGTTGGTGAGAGTCGCCTTCAACTGCCCTCGGGCGGCGCGCAGGATCACAGACAGAGTCTCTACGTCGAAGCCGGCGCTGAGCGGGTCCACTCCCAGACGTGCGACACCCTCAACTTCGTGGGGTTCGCGCACCACCCACAACGCCAATTTTTTTTCCGTACCCTGCTCGGTGACGTCGAAACCGTCGCCCTCCGCGAAGCCGATCCGGCACGCTACGGGCCCTTTCTTCGGAGCGAGACGACTAGGCGACAGGCGCTCACGCCAATGAACCCAACCTGCTCGGGCAAGGTGCGTCACCAGCCACACCTCGCCGACCTTCAAGCACACGTACTTTCCGAGGCGGAGTGCGGCGGTGACCTCGCCGCCGACGAGGGCATCCCAGGGAGGGGCGTAGGTCTTCAGCGCTGAGAGAGTGCCGAGCTCGGCTCGCGCCACGACTCTCCCCCCCGCCTTGGAACGGAGAAAACCAGCGAGAGCCTCGACCTCGGGAAGCTCAGGCATCAGCGTCACATCCCATGCGCGCCCATCTCCCGCTCAGCGGCCCGTGTGGCCGAAACGGCCGCTCCCGCGCTCGGACTCCCCGAGCTCCGATACGGCGACGAACGTGACCGACTCGACGCGCTGCACCACCAGCTGAGCAACCCTGTCGCCCCTTCGGACTTCGAAGTCGAGGTGGGGATCGGTGTTCAAGAGGATTACTTCCAGCTCACCACGGTATCCGCTGTCGATCAAACCGGGCGAGTTGACCAACGTTATGCCGTGGCGGTAGGCGAGGCCGCTGCGGGGCAGGATGAACCCGGCGAAACCTTGGGGCAGCGCGATGGCGACGCCCGTCGGGACCGGCGCGCGCCCTCCCCCGGCTGGAACTGTCGCAGCGCGCCTCGCGTAAAGGTCTACCCCCGCGTCGCCGGTCTTGGCACAGCAAGGAAGCGGCAGGTCCGGATCGAGCCGGGCTATCTGGACGTCGAGCACGCCCACACGCTACCCAGCGGATCGAAAGCCCGCCTCGCAGCTTTCCTGCCCTGCCGGGAGGCGGGCTAGCGTTGAAGGATGCTCGCCTGGATGGACCTCGAAATGACCGGCCTCGACCCCGAACGCCACGTCATCGTCGAGATCGCGACGCTCATCACCGACGACCAGCTCGAACTGGTAGCAGAAGGCCCAGACCTGGTCATCACGGCCGAAGCGGCCGACCTCGACGGTATGGACGGGGTCGTTCGAAGCATGCACACCCGAAGCGGGCTGCTCGCAGAGATCCAGTCGTCGTCGACGAGCCTCGACGCGGCGGGCGCAGCGACACTCGACTTCCTAAAGGCCCACATCCCCGAAGCTCGAAGCGTTCCACTTTGCGGCAACTCGATCGGGACCGACCGGCGTTTCCTTGCACGCTGGCTTCCCGAGATCGAAGACTATCTCCACTACCGCTCGGTCGACGTGTCCACCCTCAAGGAGCTCGCCCGTCGCTGGTATCCACCTGTCCTCGCCGGCGCGCCTCGCAAGTCCGGTGCGCACAGAGCCCTCGACGACATAAAGGAAAGCGTGTCGGAACTGCGCTACTACCGCTCCGCGATGTTCAAGGAGGCCGGCGCGACCGTCGACAAAGCGGGAGGCTGACAACCTGAAAGCAATCGAAGATTAACCGTGACAACCGCCCACGGCATCACCGAGGGTGGCAGTATAGGTATGTAAGACCCGGCCGGTGCCGACGTGGCGCCGGCATACAAGGAGGTAGGCCTCGTGAGCTACGTGCGTTCGAGCGATCCAGCCATCCAGCCATCGGCGGCCGTCGCTGCCGGTGCGACACCCCGGCCGCCTGACGGGTTGGTGGAGGACCCGCCCGACCACCGCAGACGCACGTCGCGCCAAGTTCGCCACGAGGCGCGCAGCACGCTTCATCAGCTCGTCGGCGACGAGGAAGCCCTCGAAGACGCCGACCTGCTCTGTCCGACCGGCGCCCACGATATAGGCCGCAAGACGTCGCCTCCCCCCCACCACGCACCGAAACCCGGCCGCCGGGACGGCTTCAAGGTGTGGAAGACACCGTTCTGGAAGCGTCGCCGGACGATCCGCTCCGCCCGCAACGCGACTGCACGGCGGCTGGCTACCGAGGGCTGATCTCTCAGCGTTCCCGGCATGCGAGAATGCTAGCGCCGTGAGCTTCATGCTAGCATGAGGTTGATGTCAAGATTCTCGGACGCAGTTGAGGAGGCCCGGCGGGCTTCGCCGGCCCATATAGGCGACGTGGACACATCGACGCTTCATGACGGGCCTCAGGTCCAGCTTTCCGTTCGTGTCAACGAGGGACTTCGCGCCGCTGTCGCTGCGACGGCAAGCGCAGGGAGCATGACCGTGACTGCCTTCGTGGAGCGCGCGCTGCAACGCGCAGTAGAAGAAGCCAACGACAGCTTCGCCGGGCTCTCTGCAGCTCTGACAAGAAACATGCGCGCCGAACTGCACTCGGCTATCACAGATGGCTCCTATCGTGAAGCCGCCGCCGAGGTGGACAGGGAAGAGGCATGGTCGTAGCAGTCGTCGACGATCACCGCCTCATCAGCCTTCTCGCCGCAACAGAGGCACCCCCAGGGCGCTACGCCACAACGTGTTCTTGGTGGTGGAGGCTCACGTCAGCGCTAGCGGGACATCGAAGGGGAGCACTCTCATCTCGCTTGGACGGGCTCGACTACAGCGTTTCTTCGGCAATCCGCTCTAGCGTTCAAGCTTTGCCCGACCATTTCGAAATCGTCGACCTGAGACTGCTCATCCCGGCAATGGGCCTCCTCGCCCAAGATCACGCCGTCAATCAGCTCGCTGCCGAGGCAGTGGCTGCCGCCGCCTACCTGAGAATCCCGATCGAAGTAGAAATGGATACTCCCCCGCTTCGCGCCGCCGCTGACTCGGAAAGTATCGTTTACCGCGTCATCTGACTGCCGCTCAACGCGTCGACCGCAGCAGGTTGTCCGTAACGCTCCGGTTACCGACCCACTGAGATCTAACTCGGCGCCGGCTTGAAGTCGAGCGACAGTGAGTTCATGCAATAGCGAAGCCCCGTCGGGTTCGGCCCGTCGTCGAAGACGTGCCCGAGGTGACCGCCGCATCGCCGGCAGCGAACTTCGGAGCGAACCATTCCGTGGCTTCGATCCTGGACTACTTCGACCGCTTCGGCGACCGCGGGTTCGAAGAAGCTCGGCCAGCCGCTACCCGACTCGAATTTCGTCGCCGAGTCGAAGAGGACCGTCCCGCAGCCGGCGCAGGTGTAAGTGCCGTCGTCGTGGTTGTCGACGTACTTGCCCGACCAGGGACGTTCGGTTCCGGCCCGGCGCAGAACCTCGAAACTTTCGGGGCTGAGCTCGGCGCGCCACTCGTCTTCCGATTTGATTACCTTTTCGCCTACGTCGTCACTCGACATGGCGCCAGGATAGCGGCGGCACCGGGTCTACCGCAGGCGACGCCTACCACGTGTCGACGCACGGCCGTTTCTTGGCAGCCCGTCTGGCAACTGGGGGCGCTCCCGCCAGGACCGCCACCACCCGGGCCCGGGTTTCGGCCGGGTCGATGACGTCGTCGAGCTCGAAGTGGGTGGCGGCGTTGAGCGCCTTGCCGTTTCGGTATGCGGCTTCGATGAGCTGGCCCTCTAGGTGCCGGCGCGACTCCTCGTCGGGGCTGGCGTCGAGCTCCCTACGAAAGCCTAGCCTGACCGCCCCTTCCAAGCCCATCCCTCCGATCTCGCCGGTGGGCCATGCGACAGTCATTGCGGGGGCCCTGAAACTTCCGCCGGCCATCGCTTGCGCCCCGAGACCGTAGCCTTTGCGCACGACAACGGTCACGACGGGAACGTCGATGCTCGCCCCGACGACGAACATCCGGGCGAAGTGGCGGACCTGGGCGCTCCTCTCGGCTTCGGGGCCGACCATGAAACCCGGCGTGTCGCAAAACAGCACGAGCGGAATATCGAAAGCGTCGCAGAGCGCCATGAACCGGGCTGCTTTGTCCGCCCCGTCCGAGTCGATAGCGCCACCCAGGTGAGCCGGGTTGTTGGCGATCACCCCGACCGGCCGCCCCTCGACGCGTGCAAGGCACGTCAGCATTCCGGCTCCCCAACCTTTGCGCAGCTCGAGGACGCTGCCCGCGTCGGCGAAGGTCGACACCACCTTTCGGACGTCGTATACACGCATACGCTCCTCGGGAATCGCGCTTCGCAGCAGACGCTGGTCCTCGCAGTCCCACTCCGTCAGGCGTCCTTGGAAAAACCCGAGGTAGCGCCTGGCCTGGCGCACTGCGTCAGCCTCGTCGGCTGCGACGACGTCGATCACCCCGTTCGCCGATTGCACGCTCACCGGACCGATGTCTTCTGGGCGAAACGTTCCGAGCCCGCCGCCCTCGATCATCGCAGGGCCTGCCATCCCGATGTTCGCGTCGGGCGTCGCGATGATCACGTCGCAGCAGCCGAGCAGCGCCGCGTTACCCGCGAAGCACCGCCCCGACACGATGCCGACCAGCGGCACAAGACCGCTCAACCGCCCGAACAAAGCGAAAGCCATGACGTCGAGGCCCGACACTGACGGCGCCGAGGTGTCACCGGGGCGGCCACCGCCTCCCTCGGCGAACAACACGAACGGAAGTCGCTGCCTCGCCGCCAGCTCGAAAAGCCTGTCCTTCTTGTTATGACCGTAGAATCCTTGCGTGCCCGCGAGGACCGTGTAGTCGTAGCTGGCGACGACACATCGGGAGGAGCCAAGGCCGAACGACTCTGCGTTGACGGTCGCCAACCCGCCGATGAAGCCGTCAGCCGGCGTCGACGCGATCAACTCCTCGACGCTTCTGCGGTCCCGCTGCGCAGCAAGCGCCAAGCTGCCGTACTCGACGAACGAACCGGGGTCGCACAAGTCGTCGAGGTTCTCCCGGGCGCTTCGTCGCCCGAGGCTGTGGCGGCGCCCGACCGCCGCCGGGCGCGCCGGGTCACGGGTGAGAGACTGGCGCTCGAGGACCTCCGCCAAATCCGCCCGGACCCCGAGCGGGTCGACTTTCGCTTCCGGCTCAACTACCGCCGAGGTCACCTCGACCGGGCGGATCGCCGCTAGGTCGTCGCCGGCCGTGACGACTTGGCCGGCCCTCACATTCACCGATTCGACCATGCCGGAGGCCGGCGAGACCACGTCGTGCTCCATCTTCATCGACTCGACGACGACTACGACGTCGCCCTCGCGCACCATGTCGCCGACGGCGACCGTCGCGGCCACGACGGTCCCAGTCAGCGGGCTCTCGACCCGCCGGACGGTGCCTTCCCCGGAGTTTCTCGCAGCGTCTGTCACCCGGGCAAGGCTAGGCCGTCATCCCTGTGCCAGGCACCGCCCACCAGCCCCGACCACGCACAGCGAACCGCGCCGCCCCGACAACTCTCGATGTCTACTACAGCTTTATCCTTTCGTCCGCACGTCTCATCCGAACAGCCCTACCAGCAAGGCGGCATCCCTGGGCTCCAAGTGGCTGAACGCCAGCCGATACCGCCATCCGTCGCCGAGGTCCTCCACTTCGACGGTCGTCGTGCGCACTGAGATCGAGCGGCCGTCCGGAAGGGTCAATATGACGGTCGGGTCCTTGTCAACCTCGAGCGGCCGCAGAGTCTCGACGCACAGTCCCCCGCTACCCACGTCAACCGTCCGGCCGGGCACCCCCGAAACCCGGTGCGTGTCGTCCACCGGGCACAGCGTCGCCGCAAAGTCGAATCGCCGCCTCGGCCACTTCCGTCGCTGCACCCGCTCGACGAGAATCCCGTCGGGCAGCACTACCTCGCGCTCGCGCAACTCGCAAGGGCCGCTGAAGCGGTAAAGGGCCTCCTCGGCGAACACGCTCACCGTGACATCCGCCGAGTCCCCTCCGGCCCACGTGACCTCGTCGCAAGACACTACCAGGCAGCCCGGGGACAGTCCCGACACGAGACCGGTCGACTCCACCGATCCGGTCTCTACCAGCGCAGGCGCCCCCACCAGGGAAACGATGAGATTCTGGTCCATGGAGTTCTCCCACCTCCATTGAAGCACTTATGCACTGCGAACCGCTTGATTCGAGACGAACGACCGGTCGAAGCGCTTGGTCGAAGCGCATAGCGAGCGATAGGCTTGCTCCAATGAGAAAAGCGGTAGCCGCATGAAGCCGATCCCCGTGGTGTTCCACATCGGCCCGCTGCAGCTTCACACCTATGGCCTCGGCCTAGCGCTCACTTTCTGGTTCGCCTACCGCTACTTGAGCCGGCGCCTGCGGGCTCATGGATGGGCCGACGAGTGGCTCGCGTCCGTGACAGTTTGGGTCGTAATTGCGGCGCTCGTCGGGGCGAGGATCGTCCACGTCGTCGCCAACTGGACAAGCCAGTACGAGCACAACCCCGGCCAGATCGTGCAGGTCTGGAATGGCGGCCTTTCCTCGTTCGGCGGGCTGATGCTCGGCATCCCGGTCGGGTTCATCCTCGCCCGGCGTCGAGGACCGCGAATCCCCGGACTTCAGATGGCGGACCTCGTGACCCCGGTCCTCTTGGCGTCGTGGACGATCGGCCGCCTCCTCGGCCCCCAGCTGATGGTCCGTGGCGGCGGCCACCCGACGACCGCTTGGTATGGCATGTACTACGCAGGTGAAGTCGGCAAGCGCCTGCCGGTACCGCTGTTCCAGTCGGCGATGACGTTCGTCATGCTACTCGTGGCATGGAGGGTCGAACGTTTCGTCGAACACCGCGGCGGCCCCCGTGGACTTGTCATGTCGGTCGGGATAATGATCTGGGGTGTCGGCCGTTTCATCGAAGAGCACTTCTGGCTGGCACGCCCTGGCAACGGCGGCGATCTCGCCGTCCAAGTCACCGGCGTCGTCCTAGCGGTGCTCGGAGCTGCGATCTCGCTTATCCTCCTCGCCCGCCAACGCGCCACGACATCCACCCCGCCAACCCCGGCAACCCCCGACCCGAGCGCCGGAGAGGGCATAGCCGCGCCGGCCTGACCTGCTGTTTCTCCGAAATTTCTCGGGCTTCGCCTGAAATTTGGGAAAAAGACACCATACGCGGCTTTTCGTTAATCTTCCAGGTGCCCGCGTGCCGAGGATCAAGTTGTGTCGGTGTCGCAATCCTCGAAAGCCGAGAGTCCGAAGGATCGCTCCGTATGGCAGGGGCGCCCCAAGGCGGCCTTTGCCGTCTCAGCGCTCGCGGTCCTGACACCAATCGCCCTCGGCTTCGCGGCAGGTTTCGCTGCAGGCTTTGCGATCCCCACCCCCACAGGTGTGCTCGAGCGGATCGGTCGCTTCATTGCGATAGGCGTCGTGTCGTGCGCTGTCGCGTCGCTGGCCGAACGCCAGACACGTCGCCTGGCGCCGATAACGGCCATGCTCAAGATGTCCCTGGTGTTCCCAGACAACGCGCCTTCGAGGTTCAGCATCGCGTTGCGGGCCGGCGTCCTGTCGAAGATGGAGTCACACCTCCTCGACGGGCATACCCCGTCAAGTCCCGACGGGGCGACGATGACCGCTGTGGCAGCAGAAATGGTGGCCTTGGTTTCCGCTCTTCGGACCCACGACGCCCGGACACGTGGGCACAGCGAGAGGGTCAGAGCCTACGCCGACCTTCTTGGCGAGGAGATGGGTCTGAGCGGCGAAGAGCGCCAGAAGCTCCAGTGGGGCGCACTACTTCATGACGTCGGCAAGATGTCTGTCCCGGCCGCCATTTTGAACAAGCCCGGCAAGCCTGACGCCGCAGAGTGGGCGGTGCTCCAGAACCACCCGGCTGCGAGCAAGGCACTACTCGATCCGCTGTCCGGTTGGCTCGGGCCGTGGGCGGCCGCTGCGTGGGAGCATCATGAGCGCTGGGACGGGACCGGATATCCGAACGGCCTGTCCGGCAAGGACATCACCCTCTCCGGTCGCATCGTCGCCGTAGCCGACGCCTTCGAAGTGATGACAGCCGTCCGCTCCTACAAGAAGGCGATGCCCGCTGCGCAAGCTCGCGCAGAGCTTGCACGCTGCGCCGGCAGCCACTTCGACCCGACAGTCGTCCGTGCGATGATGGCCGTCTCGGTGAAGCGCTTGAGCGCCGTCAACGGCGGCTTGGCGTGGATCAGCCAGCTCCCCTTCTTCGGCTGGACTGCGTCACCGGGCGGCCTTTCGGCGGTGGCGTTTTCCGCGGGCCGGACAGCCATCTTCGCAAGCGCTGTCGGCGTCGGTGCTGTCGGAACGGTATCTGCGGTGACAGGCGCTGCCACGTCCGCAACCTCGCCGTTAGCGACCGAAAGAGTAGTCATCGCTTCGAGTCGCTTCGGATCTTCGCCGACGACAGCTTCGCATAGTGCGACACGGCCGTCCATCAGCACCCCCGCTACGAGTGCTACTCCAACCCCTCAACAATCGACCCCCGCAGGCGCCGCTGCACCGGCGCAAGCCGCGTCGGGCGCTCCCACATCGATGCCTGCTTCTAACGGCCCGTACTCGCCGACGGTGCCGGCGTCGGGTGGCCAGCCGCTCAACACTTCGTCCTCCGGAAACACTTCGCCAGCGACCCTTCCACAAACCACGACTCCTCCGCCAACGACTTCGCTTCCGCCCAGTTCCCCGACGACGACTCCTCAGACACCCGCGACGACAGTCGCACCGGCCACGACAGTTGCCACCACGGTCCCGGGCGCGCCCACGACGACCACGCCGTCCTCCTCTGGTGGCGGCGGTGGCAGCGTGGTGTCTGGCGTGGTCCATTCGACGCTACAGACTACGAAAGGTACCGTATCCGGGGTCGGCTCAGTTCTCTCCGGAGTGATCGGCGGGCTCGTCAAGAAGTAGCCCGGCCGCGTCTCTCCTCTCCTCGCCGACACCCGCTTTCCTCCCTATGCGCTATACCCTATGGGGGTATACTTAGCAGACGAGGAGGTTCTCGGGTGGCCGGCTACAGCGACGACAAGGATGCGGTGTTGCGGCGATTGCGACGCGTCGAAGGCCAGGTCCGGGGAATTACCCGGATGGTCGAGGAGGACACCTACTGCATCGACGTTCTCACGCAAGTCTCGGCTGCGACGCGCGCGCTTCAGGCCGTTGCTGTTGAGCTGCTCGGGGAGCACCTGAGCCACTGCGTCCACGATGCGGTTGCGGCGGGCGGACCCGAAGCCGAACGTAAGATCATCGAAGCCCGTGCCGCCATCGAACGTCTGGTGCGCTCGTGACGGGCATTCACGCCGGAATGCTCGCCTTGACCTTCGGAGGCTTTTGGGGTGACATCGGCCACGCACTACGAGAAGCGTTTTACATGTTCTGGGACACGCTGTGGGCGCTCGTGGCAGGCTTCACCCTGTCGGGTGTGGTCCAGGCTTTCGTATCGCGCGACGCCATGCAGCGCCGCCTCGGCGACCACCGCCCCAAGGCCGTCGTACGGGCCTCGCTATACGGGATGGCCTCCTCCAGCTGCTCATACGCGGCGTCGGCCATGGCCCGTTCCCTGTTTGTGCGCGGCGCGGACTTCCTAGCGTCGATGGTCTTCATGTTCGCCTCCACGAATCTCGTGGTGGAGCTGGGCATAGTCCTGGCAGTGCTGATCGGATGGCAGTTCGTGGCCGCGGAGTTCATAGGCGGTGTGATCATGATCGCACTGCTCGTTGCCGTCGGCTCTTTGTGGCTACGCGGGCGGCACATCGATCAGGCGAGACGCCACGTGGAGGCAGTCACCGATCCCGGGCATCACCACGACCCCGAAGATGCACTGGAGCTCGAAGGCTGGAAGCAAAGGGTCCGCTCCCCGGCCGGCTGGGCGGATGCTGCCGGCTACACGATGTCGGACCTCACGATGCTTCGCAAGGAGCTCGTTCTCGGGTTCGGGATCGCCGGGTTCCTGAGCTCTTTGGTCCCGACCTCGGTTTGGTCGGACGTGTTCATCCGCGGTCACGGCTTTTGGACGAGCCTCGAGAACGCGGTGGTCGGGCCGTTCGTCGCCCTCATCAGTTTCGTGTGTTCAGTCGGCAACGTCCCGCTCGCCGCTGCGCTATGGAAAGGCGGGATCACTTTCGGCGGTGTGGTGGCATTTATATTCGCCGATCTAATCGCTTTCCCCTTGCTGCTCATATACCGCAAGCAATATGGCAGCACTATTGCCTTGCGCATGCTCGCCTTGTTCTGGCTGGTCATGGCCGCAGCCGGTCTGGCTACCGAGTACCTTTTCAAGGCGCTCGGATGGGTACCAACGGCAAAGCCAGGGCCGGTGGTCGCCGACACCGTTGGTTGGAACTACACGACCGTGCTCGACGTGATCTCCCTCGTCGCATTCGCCGGCCTTTACTGGCTGTACCGTAACCGGGAACGCTTCGGCGGCGGTGCGCGATACGCCAAGGATCCGGTGTGCGCCATGCAGGTGGAGATCGCACACGCCCCCGCGTCGACTGTCAGGGAAGGCTCGCGCATCTACTTCTGTTCAGAGCACTGCCAGCACCGCTACGACGCGAACCCTGACCGCTACGCAATCGAGGACCGGATCAGCGAAGAACTGGAAAGCCACGCGCATACCCACAACTGCCGTCACGATGACGTCGTGAACGTCGACGCGCTCGACCCGGTGTGCGGCATGACCGTCGAGCCGGAGCACCCTGGCGCGCAGGTAACCCACATGGGTCGAACCGTCAGATTCTGTTGTAGCGGCTGCGCGGATGCCTTCCGGTCCAACCCCGACGCCTACCTCCTCGGGGATGGTTCGGCGTAGACGCGCATCCTTGAACTGCTGTGTTAATATTTGACCATGCGGTCAACTCGGTCAACTCGGTCGCTCTGTTCCTTTCATGCTGGAATACCGGACGGTCTTCGGGCCAGGTTGTGATAGTGACAGCACGTATGCCGCTGACCTGGAAAGGGCAGTTCACATGTCATCAACTCTCAAAGTAACCCGGCGCGTTCCGAAGGTAGTGATCGGCGGCATCGAACTTCGTCGCGGCCGATTCGACGTCGAGGTCGACGGTACAATCGTCGCCTCGGTCGATCACAACGAAACCATCGAGACGACCGTCGAAGCTGGCAGACACAACTTACGGATCCGCAAAAGCCGGTATTCGAGCCAGACCCGCTCATTCGAGGTCGCCGACGGCGGCACAGTCGAGTTTCGTTGCAACGGCGCGAGGATCTGGCCTACGTACGTTCTGTCCTTGATGAAGCCTGACCTCGCAATAGCTCTCCACGAGGAATAGGCGGTCGGCGCCCATCAAGGGAGCTCGTCGATAAGCACCTCAGTTTGTGAGTAGAGCAAGAGGCACCATGCCGGTACCATCACCGCTGCGATATGCGTAGGGACCCGAGGTTACGACGATCGTGTCGACGACTGCGAGCCGACGCTACCGAAGCACTTGGACTTCTATCGTCGACTTGGCGCAATTCGCCGAAACCAATCGTAAACGCCGCTCCTGTGGCGCGACTTCTACGCGGAGGGCAACCCGCAGGGCAGTCTCGGAGTCTAGGTTTGCCCGCCACACCCCACGTGAAGGACAACGGCTCAAGGCCATCAGGTGAGGTCTCTATCTCAGAAGGACTCGGCGACGCTTCCTATCTGCTCAGCTGCATCCGAAAGCGACGCGTAAGGTTCTACAGGCGGCCGCCATCTTCTGCTCGCTCAGGGTGGTTACTTTTCTGCGGAAGGTCTCACGTGGCAGTGTGCGCAGATTGTCGAAGCTAACGACAGATTCAACCGGCATTCCATCTTCGGGTCCAAGCGGCAACTCTGATATCAGGTTCCGGCGAGTGCGGGTTAGGGCGGCTACGACAAGATGGCCGACTCGATCGGCGACAGGATCACGGGTAAGGATCAGGACCGGTCTGTCTCCGTCGTGGGGAATGGCCTGCCATCGTCCCTTCCGTTGTTCTGACCGAGGCGCTGACCGGTCATCATCGTCGCTACCATTGCGAGAACCGGCTATTACGAGCGTGCGATATTACGGCCGTGGATGAGTTGCTGGCTCGATCTGTCGCAAAGCTGCGAAGCGCAGTCAAAGGTCGGCGAAAGCCTTCTGCTATCGACGCAATAGTTGTAGCGGTTGCCGATGGAGTTGGCGGTGCGGTTGTGCTCTCGAGCGACCCCTCCGACTTGCGAGCGCTTGCAAGTAACGCAGTCAATGAGGTGAGGGTGGCTTCGGATTAACCTAACGGACTGGCGATCCACCGTACCCCTTCGAAAGGAGTTCACTCGCTGGAGTCTCCGCTTCGTTCCTCGTCACGCAGGTATCTCTCTGGACGATTTCCTTTCGCTGCTGTAGGAGAAGTGACGGGTCGTCGGCGAGGCATTCGGCCACCGACAGCGACAACCAACAGACGGAGTACAGCCGGCCAGAACCGGCTGTACCGGCGAGCCACTAGTCGGCTACGAGGCAATCCAGAGTCCCTAAAAGTGTGAAGGGCCACCGGTTTTCCGGTGGCCCTGTCAGTTCTGCGGCATCCGCTTCAGCTAACTATCCACTTGCCGTGGAAACTCGCCATGCGGAACCGAGAAACACGCAACTGCCTCATTTCGTGGCAGTTGCGAGTTCGGAGACTCCCTGGTCGAGGTCCTTTTGTCTTTCGCGATTACCGGCCGCATCCCAAGCTTTTAAAGCAGGTTTCCCACGCTTGTAACTAGTACGACCTGCAACCCAGCCCGGAGCCGGGCGAAATACACGTGTTGGGCGACCGCAGCGGCCAGGCACTCGAAGTGGCGCGCGCTCAACTCCGCCGGCGGCGGCCGGCCGGCCGGGAGCACGAACGTCGGGTCGCTGTCGGCGGGCCGAAGCCCCGCCGTCCAGCCGTATTGTCCGTCGCGTTCCCCGGTTCTTACAAAGTCACGCGGCTTTTCGTGGCACAACCCCCGGTGGGTCCCGGACTGTTTAGC
>JAKBBS010000369.1 GCA_021808425.1 Actinomycetes bacterium | reverse complement strand
TCCACCTCGCGACGACCGGGCGGCCTGGGCCTGTGCTGGTGGATGTCCCGAAGGACGTCCTGCAAGCAGAGATCGACTTCTACTGGCCGTCAGACGAGGACGTGGCCGCCTCGCTGCCCGGCTATAAACCGACAACCAAAGGGCATCCTAGGATGATCAAAGAGGCCGCCCGACTCATCGGCGAGGCGCGGCGTCCGGTTATCTACGCCGGCGGCGGGATCTTGAAAGCCCGCGCCGCCGAGGCGCTGCGCGAGCTCGCCGAGAGGACTGGCATCCCGGTCGTGACGACGCTGATGGGTCGGGGCGGCTTCCCCGACGACCACGAGCTGTGTCTGGGTATGCCCGGGATGCACGGGAACTACACGGCGATAACAGCCATGCAGCAGTCCGATCTTCTAATCACCCTCGGGGCTCGCTTCGACGACAGGGTGACGGGGCGCGTGGACTCGTTTGCGCCATCGGCAAAGGTCATCCACGTCGACATAGACCCCGCCGAGCTCGGAAAGATACGCCAACCCGACGTCCCGATCGTCGGCGACTGCCGCCAAGTGATCACCGAGATAGTAAAGGCGCTTGCCGGTCAGCCGGCCCCCGAACTAGGCGAATGGCGCAGCACGATCTCCGGTTGGCAGGAGCGCTACCCGCTGCACTACGACAGTTACGTCGCCGGCGACGCCCTCAAACCTCAGCAGGTGATGGAAACCCTTCGAGACTCCGCTCCTGAAGGGACGATCCTCGTGTCCGGCGTCGGCCAGCACCAGATGTGGGCCAGCCAGTACTGGCACTTCAACGAGCCCTACACGTGGGTCAACTCCGGCGGCCTCGGAACGATGGGCTTCTCGGTGCCCGCAGCGGTCGGCGCGAAAGTCGGTCGGCCGGACAGGACTGTGTGGGCCGTGGACGGCGACGGATGCTTCCAGATGACAGCGCAGGAGCTTGTCACCGCGTCGAGCGAGCGGATACCGATCAAGGTTGCGATCCTCAACAATGCGTATCTCGGGATGGTCCGCCAGTGGCAGGAGATGTTCTACGAGGAGCGATACAGCGAGGTGTACCTCTCGCCGGACCTGCCCGACTACGTCAAGTGGGCTGAGGCGATGGGCTGTGTCGCTTTCCGGGTCGAGGACCCAGACGAGGTGGAGCCGACCATCGCCAAAGCGAACGCTATCGACGACCGTCCCGTCGTCATCGACTTTCGCACCGATGCACGCGAGAAGGTCTTCCCTATGGTTCCGGCCGGTCTGTCCAACGACGACGTCGTCGTGCACCCCGCGCAGTCGACCTCGGTGAAAAAGGTGGTCCAATGATGGCAGCGCCAACCTCAACCCACCAGACCCTTTCGGTGCTCGTCGAGAACCGCTCGGGGGTTCTTGCGCGGGTGAGCGGGATGTTCGCCCGCCGCGGTTTCAACATCATCTCCTTGGCGGTGGCGCCGTCGGATGATCCCCGCTTCAGCCGCATCAACCTGGTGATAGACGTCGAGGAGACATCGGTGGAGCAGATGACGAAGCAGCTTTTCAAGCTCGTCAACGTGGTCAAGATCACCGAGCTGCACCCTTCTGAAGCTGTCGAGCGGGAGCTGCTTATGCTGACCGTCGCAGCGGGAACCAATCACCGGGGGGAGGTTGTCGAGCTCGTCGACATCTTTGACGCAAAGATCGTCGACGTGAGTCCTGCCGCTGTCACCGTGATGCTCGCAGGGGAGCCGGACAGGCTCGACGACTTCGAGGACCTGATGCGCTCATACGGGATCGTCGAGATTCAGCGCACCGGCCGGGTGGCGCTGCCCCGGGTCCGCAAGGCAAGCTGATAGCCATGCCAGCGACCGTTTATTACGAAAAAGACGCCGACCCGGGGATCATCGCCGGGCGCAAAGTGGCCATCATCGGCTACGGATCCCAGGGACACGCCCATGCCCTTAACTTGAGGGACTCGGGCGTCGACGTGCGGGTAGCGCTTCGCGAAGGTTCCTCCTCGCGCGCAAAGGCCGAGGCCGCCGGGCTCGTCGTGAAAAGTATCGCCGACGCCGCCCGAGAAGCCGACGTCATCATGCTCCTGGCGCCCGACACTGAGCAGCAGGCCATCTACCGCTCGGAGATCGAGCCCGGGCTGGCGCCCGGCGACGCTCTCCTGTTCGCTCACGGCTTCAACGTCCGGTTCGGCCTGATATCGGCTCCCGAAGGCGTCGACGTGGCCATGGTCGCTCCTAAAGGTCCCGGCCACCTGGTGCGCCGTACCTACGAGGGCGGGGGCGGAGTGCCGGCGCTGGTCGCCGTAGAGCAGGACGCGAGCGGCAAAGCTCACGCGCTGGCTCTCTCGTATGCATACGCCATCGGGGCCACCCGGGCGGGGGTCCTCGACACGACGTTCAAGGAGGAGACCGAAACCGACCTCTTCGGCGAGCAGGTGGTTCTCTGCGGCGGCCTCACCGCTCTGATCCAGGCCGGCTTCGAGACGCTAGTCGAGGCCGGCTACCAGCCTGAGTCCGCCTACTTCGAGTGCCTGCACGAGGTGAAGCTAATCGTCGACTTGATGTACGAGCACGGCATCGCGGGCATGCGCTACTCCATCTCGGACACCGCCGAGTACGGCGACCTGACCCGGGGTCCGAGGGTGATCAGCTCGGCGGTGCGCGACGAGATGCGAAAGATCCTTGCCGAG
>JAKBBS010000081.1 GCA_021808425.1 Actinomycetes bacterium | reverse complement strand
GCCCACTGGTCGCGGGCAATGCTGACAGTATCGGATGGCGTGTCGGCGGCAAGCTCGACGCGCCGGTCGAGTGACGGGACGACACCCAGGATGGCGCTCCACTCCTCGCAGAGCGCCTTCGCCTCCGCGAGCAGCGGTCCGACTTCACGCTTCGCCACCTTGGCGGGGTCCGCCGGTCGGCCCGCGTCGCTCGAAGTAAAGACGAACTCGCCGTCGGCCAGCGACATCAGCTCGAACACCGCCTCTGCAGGCTCCCGGCTCGATCGTGTCTCGAAGCCCGAGACGTACCCTTCGTCGAACCAGAGGCGCCCCTGGCCCCCGGCACCGGTCACCTTGAGCTCACCCGTCTTAGCCGTGCTCTCGAGGAACTGTAGGACTTCGGCGAGTGCGACTGTCTGTAGTGAGCCTTGCAGCACTGGGGGACCTCCGAATAGGGTGATTGAGGTCAGTATCGGCCCAGGTTTGCTTCGCCTTTACCGGCTTTCGCGGATAGTGCCGAGTATGGCGTCGTTCGCCGCGCGAACAAGAACCTCCGTCGGGGGTGACTCGCCGGTCCACATTTCCACCTGCCGGCGGGCTTGGTGGATCAGCATACCCAATCCGTTCGCGGCCCGGGCGCCTCCCGCTTCGGCGGTGCGCATGAGCGGCGTCGAAGCCGGGTGGTACACGAGATCGACGACCAGCTGGTGCGGGGCAAACCACTCTTGGACCACACCCATCGCAAGGCGCGATCGGAGGTCACCGTCTGTCGTAGCGTCGGAGCCGGTGTCCATACCGACAGGAGTCGCGTTGACGACGAGCTCTGCCTCGCGCACTGCGCCCTCGACCGCGCCTCGATCAGCCGCGCTCACAGCGCTCGCAGTAGGCCCTGCGAGGCTCGCGCAGGACTCGCCGTCGAGGAGGCTCCTCGCTACGACCACTAGCCGGGCCGCCCCCGCCCGCGACGCAGCCTCGCTAACCGCCCTTGCGGCACCGCCGGAGCCGAACACGACACACCTGGCGCCCCTGACGTCGAAACCCTCGTCTGCGACGGCGTCGAGGAACCCTGCGCCGTCGGTAGATTCGCCGACCAGCACCCCGGCGGTTTCGCCAGACCAGCTGACGGTGTTGACGACGCCCAGCTTCGCCGAGACAGGGCCGAGGGTATCGACCGCGGCGGCTACGTCGGCCTTGTGCGGCATGGTCACCGACATCCCAGCCAAGTCGAGCACGCGCATAGCCTCGACAGCAGCCGCGCCTCGCCCTCGCGGCACCCTGAAAGCCGTGTAGACCCAGTCGAGGCCGAGCGCCTGAAACGCAGCGTTGTGCATCGCCGGCGACAGCGAGTGCGCTATCGGATCGCCGATCACCGCCGCGACCCGGGTGGCACCGCTCGGCGCTTTCAGCAGAGCCCCGCCGCCCGGCACTGGCTCTGCAGGCCGGCGAACCCGGCCGCGTCGGATGCGAAGCCGAGCTTCCCGTCGGGGTTGACCTCGACGAAGTACAGGTACGGAGTCTTCGGAGGCGACGCTGCCGCCTGAAGCGCGGCTAAGCCAGGGGCTGAGATCGGCGTCGGTGGAAGTCCCTTGTTGAGCCGGGTGTTGTAGGGGCTCGGCTGGTCGAGCTGCGTCGCCGAGGGCACCAAAGCAGGATCGGTGAGGCGAAGAAAATACGTCTGGGTGGAGTCCGCCCCGAGCGTCATCCCGAGTCGGAGCCTGTTGTACAAGGCGCTCGCCACCGGCCCGAAGTCCGTCGCGACCTTCGCCTCGCGCTCGACGATGGACGCTACGGTGACGACCTGGTAGACGCTGTAGCCGAGACCTTTCGCCGCGGCCGACAGGCCGATCTGCGCTGCCTGGTCGTTGAACGCCCCGACCATCTGCTCCAAGACGTCGATCACCGTCTCGCCCTGCGTCACGTTATAGGTGGCGGGGAACAGAAGGCCCTCCAGGTTGTCGACTCCTGCCGGCTCGTAAGGGCTGCTCACCGCCCCGTCGCTCGCCGCTTTTAGGAAGTCGGTCGCCGAAAGTCCCAGCCCGGGAAGGCGCGACACCGCCTGGGCTATCTGCGCGACCGTGAAGCCTTCAGGTATGACGAGCTTGTCGACGAGCAGTTTCGGGCCGGCTCGAAGCGCGGCGACCGCAACGTAATAAGGGGAGTTCCTCGCCAGATGGTAGGTGCCAGGAAACAGTGCGCCCGACCCGTTGAGCTTGACGTAATAGGGAAAAAGAGTCGAGCCGTCTATGACACCATCCCTCGCAAGGATCTCGCCGATCGCCGTCGTGGAAGCACCCTTTGGAATGACAACGGTGACTTTCGCTCCCGGCCGGCCGCCCGGGTCTACCTGAGAGCGCGCCCACAGCCCGACGCCAGCCGCCACGACCACCAGAAGGACGGCTGTGGCCGCTACGACCGCCACCCATCGCCGGCTCGAATGGTTCGACGGTCGTCGGGGACGCTCGAAGCGCGAAGGCCGCGGCGAGTCCCGGTAGCCGTCGGAGTCCCGCGTACCTCGCGTCGCCCCTGGGGTCGTGCTGCGGTAGTGCGTCAAGCGCGACCTTCTCCGGCGAGTATCGCTGCGTCAAGCCAACCCTGGAGGATCACCGCTGCCGCAGCAGCGTCGACCGGCTCGCGTCGCTTGCGGGCGCTTCGTCGGGGCCCTTGTCGGCGTGCGTGGGACGCCACAACCGTGGAGAACCTCTCGTCGAACGTCTCCACGCGCACCCCCACCGTCCGCCTGATCTGGTCAACCTCTTCGAGGACCGCTGCCGCCGCAGGCCCGGTCCGCCCCGAAAGCGACAGAGGCAGCCCGACCACGACCGCCTCCGCCTCGTAGCGCTCGACGATCCCGGCGAGAGCCGCGTGGTCGCTCAGCTTGTCCTCCGCCCGGGCGAGGATCGTCACGCCGGTCGCGATCCGCCGGTCGGAGTCGCTTACCGCAACCCCGATACGCCTGGAGCCGAGGTCCACCCCGATGACCCTGCCCGGCGACCCTTGACGGTCCGCTGCCACCGTTTCAGGCCCCCAGCTCGCGCCGTATCGACTCCAGGGCATCGTCGAGGCGCGACGGGTCCCTGCCTCCTGCGGTGGCGTACTCCGGGTTGCGGCCGCCGCCGCCGCCCCCGACAATTCTGGCTGCCGGTCCGATCAGCTCGGGCGCGCTCGGCGACGTCCCTTTAGCCACGACCGCCGCAATCGCCGCCTTCGCGCCGTCCGGTGAACCTGCGAGCACGACCACGTCGAGGTTCCCGAGGCTGCGGACTTGCGCGGCGAGCTCGCGCAGCTGGTCCGCCGCGAGCCCTTCAACTCTCGCCACGAGCTTTCCGTCTTTGGCGAGCCCTGCAAGGTCCCGGGCGCGCCCGGCGAGGGCCGCTTGTTCGAGGCTGTCGAGTCGCGTGTGCGCGTCGCGAAGCTCGGCGAGCTTGCGCTCCAGGGCTTCGCGAAGCTCGTCCGGTCTGCTTCGAAGCAGCGCCGCGGCCGCTGCGATCTCCTGGTCGGCCTGGCGCATCCTGTCCAGTGTCGCGGTGCCGGTGACGGCCTCGATACGTCGAAGGTTCGAGCCGATGGAGCCCTCCGATACGATCTTGACGGGTCCGATCTGGCCGAGACGACCGACGTGGGTGCCCCCGCAAAGCTCGAGCGACGTCGGCCCGGCGGCGATGACCCTGACCTCGTCGCCGTACTTGTCCTCGAAGAAAGCGACCGCCCCTGCGTCGTCGGCCGCCGCCCTGGTCATTACCCGCACCGAGACGTCCCCGTCGGCGAGGATTTCGCCGTTGACGATGTCCTCGATTTCGGCGACCTCGGCGGCATTGAGGGGATGGTAGTGGGTGAAGTCGAAGCGAAGGCGGTCCGGCGCCACTAGGGACCCCTGCTGCTTTACGTGGTCGCCGAGCACCCGGCGCAGCGCCGAGTGCAGGAGGTGCGTGCCGGTGTGGTTGCGCCGTATGGCGGTTCGCCGGTCGGCGTCGATGGAAGCGGTAGCGCTCTGGCCCGCGCGGATCTCCCCGTCGATCTGGGATGCGACGTGGCGGTACAGGTCCGGCAGTGCGCGCGTCGTGTCGCTGATGACTGCCCGGCCGGTGTCGGTCTCGATTACCCCCGAGTCGCCAACCTGCCCGCCGCCCTCAGCGTAAAAGGGGGTCTCCTTCAGGAATATCTCGAACTCGCCTTCCGCTGCCTGCAGCGTCGCGACGACCGAAGTCGTAACCGAAGCCGTCTCGTAGCCGACGAAGACGGTCGGGCCGTTCTCGTCGCGCATGCCCCTGTAGTCGCCGACCCTGTCGACGCCGGCGGCCGGAGCCCGGCCGCCGGCACGCGAAAGTTGGCGCTGGCGTTCCATCGCCGCCGCGAACCCGTCCTCGTCGAGGCTCGCGCCGCGCTCAGCTGCGATCTCGCGGGTCAGCTCGACAGGAAAGCCGTGAGTGTCGTGCAGTCGGAACGCCGTCTCACCCGATATCGCCTGCGACCCGGCGGCCAGCTCGGCGTCGAGCATCATCAGACCTGACCTCAACGTCGCCCGGAACCGCGCTTCCTCACGACCTGCCACGTCGGTGATCAGGGCACGCTCGGTGTCTAGCTCAGGGTATGCGCCGTGCATCACCTCGACACAGGCGTCCACCAGGCCGGGCGTGGCGGGCTTGTCCACCCCGAGCGCGAATGCCTGGCGGACCGCGCGTCGTATGAGGCGGCGAAGGACGTAGCCGCGGTCCTCGTTGCTCGGCACGACCCCGTCGCCTATCAGGAACGTCATCGACCGTGCGTGGTCGGCAAGGATCCGAAGCGACACGTCCACCGCCGGGTCGTCTCCGTAGGTCCGACCGGTCATCGCCTCCGCCGCTGCGATTATCGGGCGCAGGACCGTCGTGTCCCAGATTGTCGGGACGCCCTCGACGAGGGTGAGGATACGCTCCAAGCCGGCACCTGTGTCGATGTTAGGCTTCGGAAGCGCTACGAGCGACGCGTCGCTCTGGCGGTCGAACTGCATGAACACCAGGTTCCAAACCTCGACGTAGCGCTCCTCGCCGCCTTCGGCCGGGCCGCCCTCGTCGCCCCATTCGGGGCCCCTGTCGAAGTAGAGCTCCGAGCACGGCCCGCAGGGCCCGGTGTCGCCCATCTCCCAGAAGTTGTCCTCGTCCATCCGCACAATCCGGCGCGCGTCGACGCCGACCGAGTCGCGCCATATGTCGGCGGCGGTGTCGTCGTCGCGGTAGACGCTCACCCAGAGGCGGTCCCCGTCTAGTCGGAGAACCTCCGTGAGCAACTCCCACGCAAGCGGTATCGCGAGCTCCTTGAAGTAGTCCCCGAAGCTGAAATTGCCGAGCATCTCGAAGAAAGTGAGGTGCCGGGTGGTCCTGCCGATCAGGTCGATGTCGTCGTGCTTGCCGCGGATCCGCACGCACTTCTGGATGCTCGTGGCTCGCTTGTACGGTGGCACTTCCTCGCCCAGGAAGTACGGGATGAACTGGTTCATCCCGGCGTTGGTGAATAGGGGCGCCCTGGGGTGGTGAGGGATCAGCCCCGCCGAGGCGACAGGGCTGTGGCCGCGCTCGGCGAAGAACGAAGTGAAGGCGCGACGTAGGGCGTTGGCTTCCATGGCTTTACAAGACTAGAGGTTGCGGGACCTGCGCCTACGAACGTCGCCGTCGGAGCTCTGCGAGGCGGTACGGCCGCCTTTCAGTTCGGCTTCACGTTCCCTCATCGCCGTTCTTCCATCCGCAAACGCTCCCCGCAACCGCCGCGACGCCGCGTCGAGCAGGCCGGGGGGAGCGTAGCGCTCCAGCGCCGACTTGGCTTTCCTCTTCGCCCAGACCGAGCCCCCGGCACCTATGGCGATCCCGGTGGCGAGCCACTTCACGCGTTTGAGCATCAGCGCCGCCCCCTCAGACTGCGTCCCGCCCTCAGCGTCCCCGAGCCGATCGCGACGGCCTTGATGAGCGGCGCCGCGAGGACAGCGTGCGCGACCCGCGACGCGGATCCCACGGTCGCTGTGATGGCCTCTGCGGAGCCGACCAGGTCGTCGACGCGTGCGAGCTCGCCGCGTGCCAGGTCGATGGTCGCCTCTGCCGCGCCGACGACCGCCTCGAAGCGGCCTTCGAGCTCCTCGACGAGGACGGCCAGCTCACGGGCGCTGCGTCGAAGCGATAGACCAGCTCCGACAAGCAATGCCACGACGGCTGTGGCGACGACGGCGAGGGCTACGGCGATCAAGGCACCGATTGTAATCAGGGGGTGCGCCGGCCGAGGCGAAGGCGAAGTTCCGACTCGAGGTCGGCCAGCAGGATCGGCTCCTGGACACCGCCGGAGAGGTCCTTCACTCCTACAGTGCCGGCAGCGAGCTCGTCGGGTCCGACGACGAGAGCGAAACGCGCCCCCGAGCGGTCCGCCGACTTGAACTGCGACTTCGCGGAGCGCGAGTCGAACGCCCGGTCCACGCGAAGACCACCGGCGCGAAGCCGGGCCGAGATATCGCGCGCAGCGTCGCCGCCCGCGAAGTCGACCACGAAAGCGTCGAGACGCTCTGCGTCCGCTCTCGAGCCGCTGCCAGCTTCGAGCGCTAGCAGCGTCCGCTCGACGCCGATCGCGAAACCGACCGCCGGCGTGTCAGGGCCGCCCATCGCCGCGACGAGCCCGTCGTAGCGGCCCCCGCCGCCGAGTGCGTTCTGCGACGAGTCCAGGGAAAGCCCCGCGTACTCGAAGGTTGTGCGGGTGTAGTAGTCGAGGCCCCGCACCAGGTGCGGGTCGATCCGGTACGGCACGGACAGGGCCTTTAGGCCCGCCTCGACCCGGCGCAGGTGCGCGTCGCAGTCGGCGCAGAGATTGTCGACCTGGCGGGGGGCGGCGGCGCTCACAGCACGACACGGCTCCCTTTTACAGTCGAGAACCCGAAGAGGGTTCGCCTCGATGCGGTCGCGATGCTCGTCGCAGAGCTCCCCCCGCCTGGCGCTCAGGTAGCCGACGAGCTTCTCGCGGTAGGCGGGGCGGCACGCCTGGTCGCCGAGCGAGTTCACGAGAAGCTCGACGCTTGCGACGCCGAGCGAAGCGAAGTACTCCCAGCCGAGGGCTATGACCTCGACGTCGAGGTCGGGGTCTGGACTTCCGAACGCCTCAATTCCCACCTGGTGGAACTCCCTGAAACGGCCGGCCTGCGGACGTTCGAAGCGGAAGTTCGAAGCCGCGTACCACGCCTTCCACGGCGTCGCCGGGCGGTGCTGGATGAAAGCCCTGGCCACCGACGCCGTCACCTCGGGGCGCAACGCCACGTGCCTGCCGCCCTTGTCGACGAAGTCGTACATCTCCTTTCGGACCACGTCGGTCGTGTCGCCGATCCGGGAGAAGACGCTCACGTCCTCGAAGGTGGGGGTCAGGATCAGCCCGTACCCCGCGCCCGAGACCGTCGAAGCGAAAGCGGTGAGCACCTCCTGCCACTCGGCGGACTGTGACGGCAGCACATCGAAGGTACCTGGCGGGTTGCGAAGCTCGGGCATCGCAGAGGAGGCTACCCGCGACGGCGCTCAGCCCCGGTTTGGCAGGACCCGGTACGCGTCGTAGACGGAATCGATGCGCTTCAACGCCGAGATCACCGAGTCGAGGTGGCCGGGGTCGGCGAGCTCGAACTCGAAGCGCATCCGGCTCACCCGGTCGCTGCCGGTGAGCGACTCGCTTCGAAGGATGTTCAGGTGGTTGTCGGAGATCACCTTCCACACGTCGACACCGAGGCGGGTCCGGTCCAACGCCTTAAGCTCGACCGCAGCTACGAAGCTTCCGTTCGATGCCGAGTCCCATTCGACTTCGATCATGCGCCCGACTTCGCTCGACGCGAGAGACGCAGCGTTGGAGCAGTCGCTTCGATGCACGCTAACCCCCCTGCCGCGGGTGACGAATCCGACGATCTCGTCGCCGGGAACCGGGGTGCAGCAACGAGACAGCCTCACCATCATGTCGTCGAGGCCTTCGACGTGGACCCCGACCCCGCTTCTCGTGGGACCCCCGCGCCGCGGTTGGCGGGCGGTGCTCGGAAGCTGCTCCTCGTGCTCCCCGCCGCGCAGGTCGCGTGCTATGCGCTGCGCGATCGACTGCGCCGACACGCGGCTCTCGCCTATCGCAGCGTGCATAGCGTCGAGGTCGCTGTAGCCGAGGGCTTCGATGACGTTCGCCAGGGTCTGGGAGTTCGCGAGTTTCTGGACCGGAAGGCCCTCCTTGCGCAACGCCTTGACGAGGTCCTCGCGGCCTGACTCGATGGCGTCCTCGCGGCGTTCCCGGCTGAACCACTGCCGTATCTTGTTGCGCGCTCTCGGGCTCGCCGCGATCTTCAGCCAGTCACGGCTCGGACCGGCCGAGGGGACCTTAGAGGTGAAGATCTCGACGGTGTCGCCGGAGCCGAGACGCGAGTCGAGCGGCACCAGCCGCCCGTTGAGCTTCGCGCCGATGCAGCGGTGCCCGACCTCGGTGTGGATCGTGTAGGCGAAGTCGATAGGCGTGGAGTTCGTCGGCAGCGAGACGACGTCACCTTTTGGCGTGAACACGTACACCTCGTCGGTGTCGAGGTCGAGCTTGAGGGTCTCTAGGAACTCCGACGGGTCCGACGTCTCCGCGGACCAGTCGACGATCCGCTGAAGCCAGGCCACGTCAGCGGCGGACGCCTTCTCCTTGTAGCCCCAGTGCGCGGCGATGCCCCACTCGGCTCTGCGGTGCATCTCGACCGTGCGGATCTGCGCTTCGAGGGTCTTGCCCTGCGGTCCGACGACGGTGGTGTGCAGAGACTGGTACAGGTTGAACTTGGGGGTGTTGACGTAGTCCTTGAACCGCCCGGGGATCGGCGTCCAAGCCCCGTGCACCGCTCCGAGCGCCGCCCAGCAGTCCTTGACCGACTCGACGATAATCCGGACGCCGACGAGGTCGTAGATGTCGTCGAACTCTTTTCCTTTGACCACCATCTTCTCGTAGATCGAGTAGAGGTGCTTCGGACGCCCGGTGACCTGGCCGAGCACCCGCGCGGCGTCCAGTCGCTCCTTGACATGGCCGACGACCTGGGTGAGGTAGATGTCGCGCTCGGGGGCGCGGCTCGCGACCATCTGGTCGATCTCGGCGTAGCGGCGCGGGTGCAGGGCGGCGAAGGCGAGGTCCTCGAGCTGCCAGCGCATGTCCTGAATCCCGAAGCGGTGAGCGAGCGGGGCGTAGATGTCGAGGGTCTCCTGGGCGGAGCGCTTCTGCTTCCACTCGGGCATCGCGGCGATCGTCTGCATGTTGTGGAGCCGGTCCGCAAGCTTGATCAGCAGCACGCGAGGGTCTTTGGCCATCGCGACGAGCATCTTGCGCATCGTCGCCGCCTGCTGGGCCTGGCGGGAGTCGAAGCGGACACGGTCGAGCTTGGTGACCCCGTCGACTATCGACGCGACCTCCGGCCCGAACGCGACTTCCAGCTCTTCGAGCTTGACGGCGGTGTCCTCGACGGCGTCGTGGAGCAGCGCCGACGCGATGGTCACGTCGTCGAGGCCGAGCGACGCGAGGATCGTAGCGACCGCCAGAGGATGGCTTATGTATCCCTCACCGGAGTTGCGCAGCTGCCCGGCGTGGGCTTCCGCCGCCGTCTCGTACGCTGCGAGGATCAGGTTCGTCGGGTCACGCGGATGCCTGTCGCGGTACGCGGCGAGGAGGGGGGTGAGTGCGTCAGCGGTCTGCACCTGGCGCCGCCACGGCAGCACCCGCTCCACGGTCACGACAGCACGCGATCGGCTGAGCGCCTCACCTCTGCTCATGGCAGCTGCCTGGTCACTTCCGTGTTTCTCCTTCCCCGCGTCTCATCGGTACGTGACAAGGGAAAAGGTAGGTAGATCTGCGATCCTCGCCCGCCCTTCGAGGAAGCACAACTCCAGGGCAAAGGAGAACCCGACCGGAAGAGCCCCCATGCGCTGCACCAAGCGGGCTGTGGCGGCGGCTGTCCCGCCGGTCGCGAGGACGTCGTCCACGATCAGGACCCGCTGGTTCGCCGCTACTCCGTCCTGGTGCACTTCGAGCTGCCCCGAGCCGTACTCCAGTTCGTAGCTCTCCGAATGGACGGCCCACGGCAGCTTGCCGACCTTGCGAACCGGTACGAAACCCGCCCCAAGGGCGAGAGCTACCGGTGCAGCAAGGATGAAACCTCGTGCCTCGATGCCCACGACGGCGTCGACCTGCGAGTCGCGAAACGGCGCCGCCATGTCCTCGACGAGCTCAGCGAAAGCCCCGGCGTCGGCGAGGAGCGGCGTGATGTCCTTGAAGGCGACCCCGGCGTGGGGGAAGTCCTCGACGTCGCGGATCAGCCGCCTGTAGTCCTCCTCGTTGCGTTCGGATACTCGCACGCCTCTAACCTACCTGGGCGAAGCGACTACCTGGGTGAACCACCCTCGCCTACCCCCGCCGCCCCTTCTTGCGAGGCCGGGGTGGCACGTTGGTGGCGGGTCTCGGAGGATTGCGTAGCGGTATCGACTGTGCCTGTGCCTGTGCCTGTGCCTGTGCTTCGCCGCCGTCGCCCGCGACGCTCCCCGGCACGTCCAGGTCGTCGTCGAACTCGCCGGCAGGGCCGGCCACTGCTACAGGTGTCAGCTTGCGGCGGGGTGCGCTGCCGAGGCGCCGGCGGATCTCCGAGTAGCGAGGTTCGCGCTCTTTCATCAACGCCAGGAGCGGGGACGCGATGAAGATCGACGAGTACGCCCCTGTCGTCAAGCCGACGACGAGCGCCAGGCCGAAGTCCTCCAGGGCTGTCGCACCGAGGATCCACGCACCGACGACGAGGATCGACAGGATCGGCAGGATCGCCACCAGCGAAGTGTTGAGCGAGCGGGCGAGCACCTGGTTCATGGAGATGTTGACGGTGTCGCTGTAGGTGAGCCGGTTCGACGACGCCAATCCCCGCGTGTTCTCCTGGACACGGTCGAAGACGACGATCGTGTCGTAGAGCGAGTACCCGAGGATGGTCAAGAACGCGATCACCGTGTCGGGGCTCACCTGGAAGCCCGACAGCGAATAGATGCCCACCGTGACGAGGATGTCGTGGACGAGCGCTGTCAACGCAGCCACCGCCATTTTTCCTTCGAATCGAAGCCATATGTAGATCGACACGACGATCAGGAAGACGATGACCGCTTCGATCGCCTTGTCGGTGATGACCGAACCCCACGACGGTCCTACGTCGCTGAGCGACACCTGGTTGGGCGATACGTGGGCGACCTTGGCGAGAGCGTCGGTTACGGCC
Organism: Actinomycetes bacterium; assembly: GCA_021808425.1. Next base: position 2,946 of record JAKBBS010000081.1, on the reverse strand, counting down.
GCCACCTCGCTCTGGTTTCCCGTCACTTTCGCTGCGGCCTCGACCTGGACCGTCCTTTTGTGGGTGAGGCTGTTGGTGAGCACCTGCACCGTCGACTGGCCGAACCCGGGCACGGCGGCCCCGACCGCGGCGCGCACTGTCGCCACGGACGCGTTCGACGAGACGGTCCAGATGGTCCCGCCCTTGAAGTCGATGGAGAAGTTGAGTCCCCGTATTCCAAGCGACGCGAGGCCGATGATGATCACGGTCCCCGAGATCGCGAACCAGCGCCTCCAGCGGCCGGCGAAGTCGAAGGATGTCTCACCTCTGAAAAGCCGGCGGAACGCCCCGGGCTGCTTCGTGGCGGCGGTCACCGCTCTACCCCCGCGCCTTGGCGCCGAGCCCGCGCGCGATGCCGAAGACGGGATTGTCGGTTATCGAGCGTCTGCGTCCCACCCAGATCACGGCGGGCCGGATGAAGAAGAAGGCCGTGAACACGTCGAGCAGCGTCGACAGACCGAGGGTGAACGCGAACCCTCGCACACTTCCGATCGTGAGCAGGTACAGCACAAGTGCAGCGAGGAACGACACCAAGTCGGCGGTGAGAACGGTCCGAAACGCCCGGGCGAAGCTTCGCTCGACCGACTGGCGGACAGTCCTCCCCGCCCTCACCTCGTCTTTTAGTCTCTCGAAGTAGACGACGTAGGAGTCGACGGTGATACCGATGGACACGATGATCCCCGTGACCCCCGCCAGGGTGAGCGTGAGGTTGGAGGTCTGGCTGAGCTCGGCAAGGATCGAGTAGAGGATGGAGCCTCCGACGCCTAGACCTATCATGACCACGAGGCCCAGCGCCCGGTAGTAGAGCAGCATGTAGACCATTACGACGATAATGCCGCCCAGGCCTGCCAAAAGGCCTGCGCGAAGCGAGTCCTTGCCTATCGTCGCCGAGATCGTCTGGACGGTCTGAGGTACGAAGCGCACCGGGAGGGACCCGTACTTGAGCTGGTTAGCCAGCGCGGTCGCCTGGGCGGAAGTGAAGTTGCCGCTGATGGAGACGTTGCCGTTGAAGCTGGACGCCTGGAAGTCGGGGGCGGACTCGACCAGCCCGTCGAGCTCGAAGGCCTCCTCGCTGCAGGGGGGCGGGTTGGTCGGTGACTGCTGGTAGCAGGCGTAGCGGGCGGCGGCGATCGAGTCGAACTTGACCGCACCCTTGGAGTTGAGCGTGAGCGCCACCGTGTACTGGCCTGTCGTCGAGTTGATCTCGGCTACAGCGTTCGAGATCACCGATCCGGTCATGTCGGCCGGCCCGAGCACGTAGCGCACCGTCGGCGAGCTCGCGAAGGCCGCCGGGTCCACCGGGAGCACCACCGAGGCGCTCGGGACGTCCTGCGCGGGTGTCGTGGTCGGGATCGACGACGGGTTCGTGCTCGAGCAGGCGGTTGTCGCGTTGACCGCCCCGGGCGGCAGGGTTGTGGTGGTGGTCGGCGTCGGCGTAGTCGTTGGTGCTGTCGTGGTGGCGCTCGACTTAGCCGTCGACGTCGAGGTAGACGTAGAGCCAGCAGCGACGAAAACCGACGTGAGGTGCGCTGGCTGGCTCACCCCGAGCCCGGAGCGGGCGGTCGTTGCCGGCGACGACGTGGTCGCAGGCGACTTCGCGCTGCCCGGCGTCGTGGTGCCAGGCGAGACTTTCGCGGGCGCGACAGTTGTCGATGACGCCGACTTGGGCGTCGTCGTCGTGGTCGAGGTCGAGGTCCCCGGCGCCACGTAGGCCGGTATCAGGCAGTCCACGGGTCGGAAATAAAGGACTGCCGTCTGTCCGAGCTCGGCCAGCGCCTGCTGGGAGTTCTTGAGCCCGGGAAGGTCGATCACGACGTCGCTACCCTGGCGGGCGACGTTGGAGTTGCTCACTCCGAGACCGTTGACGCGTCTCTCGATGATGCTGACAGCCTGGTTGAGCTCCGCAGAGTTGGCGGTCCCCTGAGGTTGCAGCACCACGGACACGCCCCCGCGCAGGTCGAGCCCGAGCAGGATCGAGTGGCCCGAGAGAAGGGTCGCAGTGATCGAGCCCGCGGCAACCACGAACACGAACAGGAGCGACCAAATCAGACTCCTTCTCATCTCACTTCCTGGGGGACCCGGGACGCTCCGGCGGGTCAGTCCCCTCGCTCCTCTGATCGCCGCTCGGCTCGCCGCCGGTCTCGTCGTCGTATGAGCCGGCCTCTTCGCCGTCAGGCTCCTCTCCGTCGGAACCATCGAAGTCGGAGTCGTCCTCGTCGGCCTCGTCGTAGGCGGGCTCCTCGTAGGCCGATGCGCCGGCTCCTACCGGCGGGGGCGGGCTGCCGGCGGAGGCGGGACGGGCGCTGACGGCACGCGGGATGAACGTCATGATTACGCCGGGCGAAACCTCAACGGCGACAGAATCCGGTGTCACCTCGACGACCGTGCCGAAGATACCGCCGGCGGTCATCACGGCGTCACCGACTCCGACCTGGCGTGCCGCTGCCTGCTGGGCTCGAGCGCGCTTTGAGCGCGGCCGGATGAACAGCAGGTACGCGCCGCCGAAAATCAGGATGAGCACCAAGAACGGGGTCAGCGACCCCGACGTAGAGGTTGTTTTTGCGACTGTTGTCGTGGTCGTGCTCTGCAGCAGCGAGGCGAGCAGGATGTGCATTTTGATCAGAACCCTCGGTTAGTGGCCCGCCTTCGGGCCCGCTGGACATTAGCGCAGACCATCACCGTTCCAGGCTTCATTGGTGTCGCGGATCAGGCTGTGGATGGTGGCTGTTTCGATCGCCGCCCGAATTCTCCTCATGAACCCCATCATCCAGTGCAGGTTATGAATGGTTATGAGCCGGCCCGCGGTGGGCTCGGCGACGATCAGAAGGTGCCTCACGTATCCTGCGCTGTAACGATCGCACACCGGGCACCCACATTTGGGGTCGAGGGGGCCGCCGTCACGGGCGA